>JAUHWX010000013.1 GCA_030427285.1 Bacteroidia bacterium | reverse complement strand
CTGCAAAAAATAAGCATAGCAAACAAAGTAGACGATAAAGTGCGGGTTTCCGAAGGTCTAAAGGATGGAGATGTAGTAATCAACAAGGGCTTTATCAATCTATTTGATGGTGCCAAGGTGGAGATCAAATAAAGAGCGAAAAGATGAACATTACAGAAATATCTATAAAGCGGCCTTCACTTATCATCGTGCTATTTGGCCTGTTTATTTTGCTGGGCTACATAGGGTTCAACAATTTAAGCTACGAGCTGATGCCTGATTTCAATCAGCCCGTGGTGGTGATTAAAACAGGCTATCCGGGGGCAGAACCAGAAGAGGTAGAAACTTCGGTGAGCCGAAAAATAGAGGATGCATTGGCCAACCTAGAGGGTGTAGATTATTTGGTTACCAAATCTTTGCCCAATGCATCGGTGGTGATTGCCAACTTAAAATACGGCACCGATCTGGACAAAACCATGCAGGATGCCCAGCGCTATATCGATAATATTAGCAAGGATTTGCCCGATGATGTGTTGAGCCCCGAAATGAGCAAGGTATCGCCTAATGATTTGCCTATCATGTCCATCAGTGCTACCAGCGATTTGCCGGCAACGGAGTTTTACCAAAAAATGAAAGATGAGTATTTGCCACAAATACAGCAATTAAAAGGTGTGGCCGAAATCACTTTGCTGGGCGGCAAGGAGCGAGAAATACAAGTAAATGTTGACCCTGAAAAGCTGAAAATGTATAAAGTCTCTATGCTGCAGGTGGTAGAGGCTATCAATCGTTCTGGGTTGGATTTGCCAGCCGGAAATGTGCAAACCGACAAAGAGCGAAATGCTGTTCGGCTTAGCGCAAAATTCAACACACTGAATGATATAGAGCAAGTGCAGGTAGCCATGCCTTTAATGGGAAGCCCGGTGTATGTGAAAGATATAGCTACGGTAGAGGACAAAAGTGTGGAGACTACATCCATTAGCCGCTACAATGGCAAAAATGGAATTGGATTATTACTCAAAAAACAAGGCGATGCAAATGCGGTGGACGTATCTCGCCTGGTAAAAGAAAAATTTGCTGAAATACAGGAGAACAATGTTTCGGACAATGTACAATTTGTAATTGCTGATGACAGTACAGACAATACGGTAGCAGCGGTAAACTCCGTGGTTTTCGATTTGATTTTGGCTGTTATACTCGTTTCGCTGGTTATGCTTTTGTTTTTGCGCAGCCTTCGAAACTCCTTAATTGTTTTGGTGGCTATCCCCACTTCTTTGGTTACAGCCTTTGCGGTAATGTGGATATTGGGCTACACCCTGAACCTCATGACCCTGCTGGCCATGTCGCTCATCATTGGTATTTTGGTAGATGATGCCACCGTAGTGCTCGAAAACATTCAGCGCCATTTAGACATGGGTAAGAAAAAGCGCGTGGCCGCAATGGACGGCCGTATGGAAATCGGCTTCTCGGCTTTATCAATCACCCTTGTCGATGTAGTAGTATTTGTACCCATATTGTTTTTACAGGTTTTTGTGGCCGATATGCTCAAGCAGTTTTCGGTGGTGGTTATTACCTCTACGTTAACCAGTCTTCTGGTAGGTTTTACCCTCACGCCCTGGATGGCTTCTCGCATCGGAAAAAAAGAAGATTTGCAACCGAGCAATCTTTTCAATCGCTTTTTGCTGTGGTTTGAGGTACAACTCGAACATCTCACCAACTGGTATGGCAATCAGCTAAAATGGGTGCTGGAGCATAAACTTATTTTTACGGGTATCATTCTTCTGCTTTTTGCCCTTACGGGCTTGATGATGAAGCAAAACATCATTGGAAAAGAGCTTATTGCCACAGGCGATCAGGGTAAGTTTTTGATGGCATTAGAATATGATAAAAGTACCGCAATAGATTACAACGACCAGGTTTCTAAAGAGATTGAAACCTATGTGCTGAGTCAACCAGAGGTAGCCACTTTGTTTAGCAATGTAGGCGGCCCAAGTACAGGAATAGGAAGCTTGGGTGTGGGCTCTGCTTATAGAACTGAATTTACAATCCAGTTAAAACCCAAGAAGGAAATTGGCAATGTGGCTACCGAGGAGTATATGCAGGATTTGAGAAGTCAATTGCAGGAGAAATTTCCGGGTATAAAATATTCCATCATGGCATTGGGGCTTGTACCACGTTCGGCACCCATAGAAATAACACTGAGCGGAGAAAACCAGCAGGAAGTTATGGCGCAAGCCAATCGCCTGAAAAGTGCGATTGAAAATATACCCGGCTCCGATAATGTAAGGTTATCAGTAGAAGCAGGTAGCCCAGAGTATCAGGTGGTGCCTGATAAGGATAAAATGCAGCGGCTAGGGCTCAATACGGCTTATGTGGGTATGAATTTGCGAACTGCCCTAACAGGTAATAGCGATGCCTCACTTACCGAAGGAAATACTGAATATCCGGTGCGCATACAATTAGCAGATTTTAATAAAACGAGCTACAACGATGTGGCCAATCTTAGCATCGTAAACCCCATGGGATTTCCCATTGAAGTAAAACAGTTTGCGGAAATCATCAAAAGAGATTCCCCCTCTTTGCTGGAGCGGAAAGATCGTCAACCAGCAGTTACCATTACGGCAGATGCCTTGGGGCGCCCATCAGGTACAGTAGCCGATGATGTAGTAGCATTTGTAAAAGAAAACCCATTGGCTAAAGGAATGGAAATGACCTGGGGCAGTGATATTAAAAGACAGAATGATAGCTTTGGTGCACTGGGTTCGGTGTTGATAATTTCCTTCTTTTTGATTTACCTCATACTCGTGGCTCTTTACGATAGTTTTATTTACCCTATGGTAGTTTTGTTTTCTATACCTGTTGCGGTAATTGGAGCATTCCTGGCGCTCAACTTATCGTTAAACCACCTTAGCTTATTTGCCCTATTGGGTTTAATTATGCTCATGGGTTTGGTAACCAAAAATGCCATTTTGATTGTGGACTTTACCAACCAGATAAAGGCGGGAGGAACACACTATAAGCAAGCTTTGATTAAAGCGGGTAAAGAACGATTGCGCCCCATATTAATGACCACACTTTCTATGGTGATTGGTATGCTGCCCATTGCATTGGCCACTGGCTCGGCAGCCGAATGGAAAAATGGGCTGGCTTGGGTTATCATTGGAGGGCTGCTCTCATCTCTCATTCTTACCATTTACTTGGTGCCAGTGGTATATGCGGCAGTAGATAGTGTAATAGGAAGATTTAAAGCCAAGACATGAAAACAGTGATTTTAATAATGCTCACCCTTGTTTTTCTGGAGCGGCCAAATTTGGATCAATCTACAGTGGAATTGACCGTAACCGTAAATAATCTTAGAAATAGCAAAGGAATAGTACAGTTTGCTCTCTACAACAAGGACGGTACAATACCCGATGAAGACTTTAAGAAGTATTACAAAATGGAGAAAGCTCTGATTAAAGGTAATTCCGCAACAGTTGTTTTCAGCAACTTGCCAAAAGGCGATTATGCAGTAAATATTTTGCACGATGAAAATGAAAATGGCAAAATTGAAAAAGGTTTTCTACTTCCAGAGGAAGGCATAGGCTTTTCAAATTTTGGTGAAATCGGCTTTGGTAATAAGCCTAACTTCAAGAAAGCAAATTTTGAATTACAGAGTAATACGGAAATAGAGGTTAAGGTGGTTTATTTTTAATGCTTCGTCCTAAAAAAGGGTGGGTTTGATATCAAAAAACCCCGTTACTATTTTTAAAGTAACGGGGTTTTGTTTATGGTAACAGTTGCATAATCATCAGTGTTAAGCCGACTTTCAACATGGAACTTCTTTCCACTACACCACTCCTTGATCTAGCATGGAGTCGGCAACTTTTACGAAACCGGCAATGTTTGCTCCTACCACATAATCAACATATCCATCTTCTTGAGTACCGTATTTACGGGCAGCCTCGTGGATATCTTTCATAATAGCGTGAAGCTTGCTGTCTACTTCTTCAGCAGTCCAGGAATAACGCAAAGAGTTTTGCGACATTTCCAAACCTGAAGTAGCAACACCACCAGCATTAGATGCTTTTCCTGGAGCAAATAGAATCTTAGCTTCTTTAAAAGCTTCTACTGCTTCTGGAGTACAAGGCATGTTAGCTCCTTCAGCTACACACATAGCTCCGTTGGATAGCAATACTTTTGCATCATCACCATGAAGTTCGTTTTGGGTAGCACATGGTAGAGCAATATCACATTTGGTTTCCCAAGGGGTTTTTCCTTCGTGGAATTCACAACCATACTTATCAGCATACTCTTTGATACGGCCTCTACGATTATTCTTAAGATCCATAAGGAACTCAAGCTTATCAGCATCAATACCTGCTTCATCATAAATGTAACCTGAAGAGTCAGAAGCAGTAACTACTTTACCACCAAGCTGAGTAGCTTTTTGGATAGCATACTGAGCTACGTTTCCAGAACCAGAAACAACCACAGTTTTTCCTGCAAATGAATCTCCTTTGGTTTCAAGCATTTCAGCAGCAAAATATACAGTACCGTAACCAGTAGCCTCAGGGCGGATTAATGAACCACCCCAGTTGCGGCCTTTACCTGTAAGTACTCCTGTAAATTCATTGCGAATACGCTTGTACTGGCCAAACATGTAGCCAATTTCACGACCACCTACACCAATATCACCAGCTGGTACATCAGTATCAGGCCCAATGTGACGCTGTAGCTCAGTCATAAATGACTGGCAAAAACGCATTACTTCATTGTCTGATTTTCCCTTAGGGTTAAAGTCAGAACCACCTTTACCACCACCCATAGGAAGAGTAGTAAGAGAGTTTTTAAATACCTGCTCAAACCCTAAAAACTTAAGGATAGAAAGGTTGACACTTGGGTGAAAACGAAGTCCACCTTTATATGGTCCGATAGCCGAATTAAATTCTACACGGTATCCACGGTTTACCTGTACTTGCCCATTATCATCAGTCCAAGCTACGCGAAACATGATAGTGCGCTCAGGCTCCACCATACGCTCAAGGATTTTAGCCTCACTATATTTTGGGTGATTAGCAATGTAAGGTATTACAGTTTCTGCCACTTCTTCTACAGCCTGAAGGAACTCAGGCTCATGAGAATTTTTGGCTTTAACGCCTTCCATAAAGGCGTCAATCTGAGATTGAAAATTTTGTGACATAGTGTTTACACTAGTTTGAATGAGGCCGCAAATGTATAGTATTTGTTAATTTGATGAAATATTGATTCTCAAATGATTAATGAAAAATTAACTGAATAAAGTCTTGATTTAGGATTATAATCCTTTATGTCAATGACTGTGCGGGTTCGCGTTCCTTCTCATAAAGCTATTAAGTTTCCTTTTGGAAGTATCAAAAAGTCTATGAAACATTTTCCGCTTAAGCGTTTTCAATATTTTATTTTTGCCGCCACATTCTATTACACTATGAAGATTTTACTATTAGGAAGCGGAGGTCGCGAACACGCCATGGCTTGGAAAATGGCCCAAAGTTCAAAGTTGGAAAAACTATACATCGCTCCAGGAAATGGAGGTACTGGTGATGTTGCCGAAAATGTACAATTGAACATCAATGACTTTAATGAGGTGGGTAGTTTTTGTCTCGACAAATCCATTGATATGGTAGTGGTTGGCCCTGAAGATCCTTTAGTAAATGGAATTAAAGATCACTTTAAAACTACAGCGGAGCTTAAAAATATAATGGTGATTGGCCCGGATGCACACGCTGCACAGTTGGAAGGAAGCAAGGAATTTTGTAAAAAATTCATGCAAAAATACAATGTACCTACTGCGGCTTATCAGGGTTTTAGTATTAGCGAATTAGAAGCAGCCAATGAGTTTTTGGGAACATTGCAGCCTCCCTATGTTTTGAAAGCCGATGGTCTTGCTGCTGGTAAAGGTGTGTTGATAATTGACAATTTAGCGGAAGCACAGGAAGAATTGAAAAACATGCTTGAGGGCAAGTTTGGAGAGGCTTCTAAGCGTGTGGTGATAGAAGAGTTTTTAGATGGTATTGAGTTTTCTGTTTTTGCTCTGACTGATGGAAAGGATTATGTGATTCTGCCTGAGGCAAAAGATTACAAGCGAATTGGCGAAGGTGATAAAGGATTAAATACTGGTGGAATGGGAGCTGTTTCTCCAGTGCCATTTGCCGATAAGGCGCTTATGCAAAAGGTGGAAGAAAAAATCGTGAAACCAACCATAGCCGGATTGGAAAGCGAAAAAATGGATTACACGGGTTTCGTGTTTTTTGGCCTTATTAAGGTTGGAGATGAACCAATGGTGATTGAGTACAATGTAAGAATGGGCGACCCCGAAACTGAAGTGGTAATGCCACGTATCAAATCTGATTTGGTAGAGGTATTTGAGAAAGCTGCTACAGGAAAATTAGGCGAAGTAACTTTGGAAACCGAAGACAGAAGTGCTTGTACGGTAATGGTGGTTTCTGAAGGTTATCCGGAAGCTTATGCAAAAGGAAAAAGTATTAGCGGCCTACAAAATGTAGAAGATACCATCGTTTTTCACGCAGGAACTAAGCAGGTAAATGGGGACTTACAAACTAATGGTGGCCGTGTAATGGCTTTTACATCGTATGGGGCCAATAAAAAAGAGGCGCTGCAAAAGAGCTACGCCTCTATTAATAAAGTTTGCTACGAGGGTATCGTATATCGTAAGGATATAGGTTTTGATCTTTAAGATCTAAACCGGACCGCCTTGTTTTTTGTGTTTGTTCATTTGGCCCATCCAGTAAAAGAAAAAGATGAATCCAATAACAATGAAAAGGATGTTTGGAATATTTCCAGCGATTGTAAGAATGCCAAAAGTCCACTCAATAAAATCGCCAAGTCCGTATACTATATCTCTGATTTGCATGATAATCTAAAATTTGATGCCAAAATTATATAAAAAGGCCAATGCTCGCAAAGCTTTTCAATAATATTAGTATTCCCTCATTAGTGCGGGCTTTGGTAGCTTCTTTGGCAGCAGCTGTGCTTGCCGTTATTTGGCTTGGAGCCGAAAATGCTCAGCTAAATATCCATTTTTTTGATATAGAAATTCCTCTATTTTGGTTTAAACTACTCATGGTAATCATCACCGTGGGAGTAGCTTTCGGTATAAATACCGGGATTAATAGCATTGGTTTTCTAAAGAACGACTACCAGTATTTACCGATGTTTGCACTCTTGTGTTTGCCAATGCTTACAAGCGGTGGTGGCAATATTGAGTTGTTGTTAACATTACCCTTAGGATCTTTTTTAGTACTCAGGTTGCTTATGTTGGTGAGCACTGTTGATCCATCTTATATATTATTTGATTCAGGGGTTGCATTAGGAATCGTAACCATTCTGGTCCCCGAAATGTGCTTTTTGCTGCTAGTAATTTGGTTGGCGATTTTCAATTTCGGGCATGGGGGGGTTCGTACTTTTTTGATGCCAATAATGGGAGCCGCAGCGATTTACTTTATGACTTTCACTGTGCTTTACTGGCTTGCAGATATTAATGGAATCAGCTTTATGATAGAGAGGTTTTCAAGTATCAATCTGGGTTTTCACTTTAGAGATATTGAAAAACTTTGGGTGTACACACCTCTGGCAATAGCTGCCATACCAGCTTTTATTGAAACCGCTCAGATTTACGGAAAAGCAAGTGTTCAGAAACGGCAAGTGTTTACGTTTCTTTTAGCAATGAGTGGCTTATTGATGCTAGCAGGAACCTATGTAGAAAATAGTTTTGACCTATGGATTTGGCTATCCATTCCTCTTGCTGCTTTGGTTGTAAATCTTATTCATTACCGAAAAAAGGCTTGGCAGAAGGATTTGTACTATTTACTACTAATAATTTTCTTAGCGTTAAGCATCTTGTTTTGAATCGGCATCCTCAGGGAAGAAAAGAGCCTTAAGCTCGGTTGCATCTTCCGGTTTCATTTTTCCACCTATGATTAGTGAAAGTTGCTTTCTGCGTAAAGCACCTTCGTGCCTTTTCTTTTCAAGATCTGTTTCAGGAATTAGCTCCGGTACGTTGATTGGATTACCTAATTGGTCAACGGCTACAAAGGTGTAGATAGCTTCGTTGGCACGGATTTTCTTTCCGGCCACAGTTTGATCTTCTACAAACACATCCACAATTACCTCCATGCTTGAGGTAAACGCACGAGAAACTTTGGCTTCGAGGGTTACGATAGCACCTTGGGGAATGGGATGTGCAAATGAAACATTATTTACAGAAGCAGTTACCACAATACGTTTACAGTGGCGATGTGCTGCTACGGCTGATGCACGGTCCATCCAGCTCAAAAGCTGACCTCCAAAAAGGTTTTTGAGATTGTTGGTATCGTTCGGAAGAACGATCTCCGTAAATATGGTAAGCGAATCTTTTGGTGTTTTAGCTTTCATCCCGCGGGGTTTTCAATTCGCGGGCAAAAGTACATCAATTGCTATAAATCCAAGATTGTGGTTGAAGGTTTTGCTTTACAGAGGTTAAAGCCTGTGAAGCACTTTCATGTGTGGAATATTGCCCAACAGCCACTCTGAAGTATTGCTTGTCGCCACTGGCTAAATAGGCATCATAACCTTTACTGTTTAGCTCGGTAATGTAGGTCTCTGCATTTTTAGAATCTTTAAAAGACCCTACAATTATAAAGTATCCTTTTTCCAACACTACTTCTTCTGGCTCTGAAATTTCTACAGGAGCTTCGATGGTTTCAGTAACGACTGGAGTTTTTACTTCTTCTACTATAGTTTCGCTTGGAGCATTTTCCATCTTTTCAATAGGACGGCTAAACTGCATCCAATTGATTCCGGCCACATTTTCCATGGGGTTCATCGTGCCTTGAGTAAAATAGGAATAGCCAATTACGGAGGCAATAATGATTGGCCCAAGAGCAGCTGCCCAAGGAATCCAGGCTGCTACCTTACGGGCTTTGGTTTCAGAATGCTCTACCACCACATGCTTTTCAATGGCTTTGTGAATGGTTTTTCTGATCTGCGCTTCACGCTGAATAGCTGGAGATCTGAAGATAGAAAGTCCGTAGGAAGAAGTTGAATAGTTTGTTTCCAGCGAAGGTGAAAACTGTAGTTTTCTAGAAGCTTCATCAATGTACAAACGGCCAATACCAGGTAGGTTTAGCTTTTTGCTTTTGCTCAAAGAGTGTTTCCACGCAGCTACTTCTGCCTTGATTATTTCAAGAGCATTAGTATAGCTCACACCTTCGGTGTGGCTAATAGCCTTGGCCAATAGGCCTTCATTCTCATTAATACTTGCATTGAAGTGAACCCTCCTTGAAGGTGGGCGCATCATGTGTGTAGCATGATTTACTTCTGCTGCATAATAACGGGTGAGAAATGCACCAAAGCCAGGCACGATCACACACTCGTGATCGAATAGAAGTTGGCTGATATGTTCATGTAAACTGAGCTTCATAGCCTACAAATGTAAAAAATCTTTAAAATCAGAACCTGTAAGATAAGGAACTATAAATCAATACTTGATGAAAATATGTATCAATTTCGCTGTGCGTATTTACCTGAGTAATGCCGTAAAGTAGTGTGGGGGACAATCCAAAATCCCAATGTTGCCCAAATTTTACCCCGGCTCCAATACCGCCAATTAATTGCATGGAGTAGGTTTCAAGCTCTATATTTTTATAGGGGACTTCACTACCATCAGCGTATACAAGGGTAACCTTTGATTGGCTGATGAAGCGTGAGTTGAGACCAATATTTGTTTTCACAAACCAACGTTTATTGTCTATCATATAGTAGCCAATAGCTAGAGGAACTTCTATAAACTGATAATTCTCTTTAAGGCCAGGGAGGATGGAATATGTTTGTCCCCCAACATTTGCAGTTTGAAGTTTGCCTTGATTTGTTGGGTCATTAAGCCCCGTGAAATTCACATTTCCTGATGAGATATTTCCGCTTGCATCAACGGATGTATTAAGGCCACTTGTAATTGTCTGAGTAACTTTGAGTTTTACCCCGTTGACTTCCTGGCTCCAGTTATTGACGACAATACCTGTATGAAGCTCCAACTTTTTAGAAAGCCTGTAACCAAAGCCAAGGCCATAGGTGTAGCTGGTTTTTAGCGTTTGCTGATCCACGTTACCTTCTGTGGTTTTGTCATTTTGGTTTACTGTAACATCGGTAAATGGAAAAGTAGGCGAAGCCATGGCACTTATTGAAAATCGGGAAAATGGAGAATTGTCCACTTGCGTATTCTCTGCGTAGTCAAGAACTTCAGAAGAAGGGTTCAATTGAATTTCTTCTGGAGTTGCTAAAACCACCTGAGGCTCCTCTATTGTTTCTGCTGTTTGATCCGGTGTTTCTAAAGTCGCTATTTCTTCACTTTCGATATCGGTATTTGAGTTTTCCTCAAAATTTGAAACCACAATACTCTCAGCCTCCCACTCAGAAGTTTTATCAGCAATGGCTACGGTTTGTTTGGAAGTATTGCCGCTGGCAGAACTGGTGTTGTCAGCATTTTTAAGAGCAGGTTTTTCCGATAAGGAAGAATTTGAAGCAACCTTCTTCGAATTTTGAATAGGGTCACTGGGTGAGCTTTTTAGTTTTTGAGCTCCACGTTCGGGTTGTGTAGTTTCTTTTGAATCCTGCTCTTTTAGTTTCGATTGCTCCATGCTTTTTTCATGCGAAATGTAATCTGGATTTGAATTGCCGGGTTTTGTATTCTGGATATTCGGGTAAGTTTCAATGGTGGTATTATCATTAAAATAATATCCGGTATAAAATGCTAAAACCACCGCTGCAGCAATAGAAGCCCAACGCCAGTACAGTACTCTTTTTTTCTGCTGTTTTTTCTCCATGGTAGCATTTATACGTGCCCATGAGTCGCTTTGTGGTGATGCCTCAAAATCATTGAGCCCATCAGAAAACAGCTTGTCTATTTTACTATTATCCCCCATTACTCTTCATTTGATAACATTGTGGAAAACGCTCCAATACCTTGGCTTGCAAAATACTGCGTGCCCTCGAAAGATTGGACTTGCTGGTGCCTTCGCTGATTTCAAGTTTCTCAGCAATTTCCTTGTGGCTGTACCCCTCAATGGCGTATAGGTTAAAAATCAGCTTGTATTGCGGACTCAGCTCAGTGATTAATTGGAGTAATTCAGCGGCATTAATGTCTTCCAGAATGTGTTCATAGCTTATTTCATTCGTCTCATTAAATTCAAAACCTGTGGCGTACAGCAGCTTTTTGCTGCGAAATTTTTGAAGAATCAGATTTACAAAAAGCCTGCGTGCCCATCCTTCAAAAGAACCTTGAAAGCCGTATTTCTTAATATTTTTATACAGATGTATAAAGCCATCGTGCAAATGGTCCTGTGCCTCTGCTTCGGATGAGGCATAGCGAAGACATATCCCAAACATCTTGCGATGCAGGAGGGTGTACAGTTCACCATGCGCTTTTTTATCACCTTTTTGTGAAGCGCGAACAAGAGACTCTAATTCCAAAATAGGCCCAGCTTTTTAGTATAGACGACAATATGTAAATTTAGGTTGCGCTTGGCAATAGATAATTTTTTGCGCAACCTTTTGGAGACTTTCCACGTCAATTAAGAAAACCCCTATCATTATGAAGATTATAAAATTACTTTTTGTGACTCTCGCTTTTGGCGGAGTAATGCGGGCCGAAGGATTGCTCGAAAAACTGGTAGACATCAATGATCGCTGGGCTTATGAGCAGCAAAGTTGGACGGATGTTCCAAATCTAAACTCCAATTTTAGCGAAAGCGAATTGATACAACTGCACCTCTATTTGGTGCATGCAGAACTTAGTCAACGAAATGTGGAAAATCTCACATTAGAGCAGAAGCAAAACCGTGCTTCTAGCTTAGTTGATTTGTATAAATACGCTGAGCGAGGTTTGTTTCCAAATAATATTACCCACAAGGGTAGACGACCCATTTTTATCGATGGATTTGGTGTGCACTGCGCGGTTGGTTTTCTTATTAAAGAAAGCGGCCACCCTAAGTTGAGTAAACATATTAGTGCTAATATGAATGATGCTTATCTGCTCGATATGCATGATTCTGAACTTAATAACTGGGTTGAGCAGAGTGGATTTACAGCCGAAGAACTTGCCTGGATTCAGCCAGGATATTTCCAACCTATAGATTATGAGCCCCTAAAAGGCGGAGTAAATGGGCCAATAAACACAATTATTAGTGACAATAATTCCGGGATTTATGCAGGTGGAAAGTTTGATACAGCTGATGGTCAAGCAGCCGGAAGCTTTGCCAATTACTTTTCTGGTTTTGCCGGTTATGATTGGATGGGTATTGGCGGATCAGGTTTTCAAGGCCATGTGTCCGATGCAATTATGTATCATGGCGAGCTATATGTAGCAGGCTATTTTTATATGGTAGATACTACTTACGTAAACTCTGGTGTGGCAAAATGGGATGGCTCCAAATGGACTGCCGTTGGTGATTTTTATACTGGCGCTTTGGTGAACTATGTGTTGGATCTGGAAATATATAAAGACACGCTTTATGCCGGAGGCTTTTTTAAAAGTAGATATAATGCAACTGATACCTTTCAAAGTTTGGCGAAATGGGATGGCACCGAGTGGCGAGCCACTGCATTAGATATATATGGAGAAGTGGGAGCACTGCATGTGTACAATAATAAACTTATTGTGGGAGGTGTATTTCAACTTAATGATACTGCGGGTGTAGAAAACATAGCCATGCTCAACGGTGTTCAGGCTGAGTATTTTGATGAATCCGTAAAAGTGCCAGTTTACGACATTGAAGATTATGGAAATGAAATATTCATTGGAACTGACTTTTACAGTTCCTCCAGGCAAGATAGCATGGGGCTCGGAGTATATAGAAATAATAAGTGGGAAACAGTTTTTGGCCCGCAAGGAACTATAAATAAAACTGGAGGTGTAAGGTGTTTGGCAAGCCACCCACAAGGAATGCTGGTAGGAGGTGATTTTGACATTGTTGCTATAATTGGAAATTACGGAAAGAACATGGGGCTGTACAGAAATGGTTACGTAGAGGCATTTGGGATGCTGGACACCACCGTTCGTACAATGACAATTATTAACGATCAACTTTACCTGGGTGGTGATTTTAATGGAGCAACTACAAGTACAGGAGGCGTTACTCTTAATCATATCGCTCAGGTGGATCTTCAAAAATACTTAAGCACTGAAACGGCTGAACTGCAAAGTTTGAAGGTGTTTCCAAACCCTGCTACTATCGAATTAAACATAGAGCTGCCTTACGGAGAATTGAACGACATAAAACTTATTGATATGAGTGGTCGCGTTCATTCCGCTGTAGCGAAAAAAGAAGGTACTTCCTGGAAATTGAATGTGGAACACTTGCAAAAAGGGAACTACATTTTAACCGCACAAACGCGGGATGGCGTGATGCAGCAAAAGGTGATTATTGAGTAAAAATCAGAACGAGTAATTTAGGCGTAGGCTATAGCTTCGCGGAGGTCCTAAAAACCCGGGACGTATCATTTGTTCTTCATTAAAAATATTATTTGCTAAAATATCAGCACTCACTTTTTTGGTAAACTGATACCCGAGGCGGAAATCGCAAATTAGGTTTCCGTTCGGGTGTTCGGTTCTGTAATCTTCTACTCCGTCAATAAACAGATTAAAGGCTTCGTCAATATTCTGCATAAAACTGTTGTAGCGCATGCTAAACCCTGTTCTCCAATTCCAAAGATTGAGTTGCAAATCAACCTTAGCATTATGTTGAAACCTGTATTTCAAAATGTAATTTGAAGTATCTGAACTAGAGTTTATATACGTCAAATCGTTACCATTATTATCTTTCCCAATGGGGTCTTCGGGGTTATCACTCACTGGGTTTGAATAGGTGTATCCAGCTAAAATACGGTAGTCAATTTTAGGGTGCAGTTGCCCTTCTAGAGCAGCAGAAAATTCTATCCCTTTGATGGTAGTACTGCCTACATTGAGCGCCTTAAAACCAAACCCCGTAATGGAACCAGGTTTTCCCCATACACCAAAAGTGTACTCCATCATATCGTCATACTTTTGGTTGAAAACTGCCACATCCACATACCCCTGAATTGCACCAAGACGAAACATTTGGCGCAAACCACCTTCGTAGGTATATCCGGTTTCTGGTTTCAAATCCGCGTTTGGATAAATCTGAATGGGCCCAAGGCTGGTAGAAATATAGGTTTCAGAAACAGCAGGAAAACGGAAGGCTTCGCCATAAGAAGCGCGAAAATGCGTTCCGGGGAGTACTTTTATATTTAGCCCACCCCTAAAAACAGGCTTGCTGTAATTCACATCGTCTATGCGGGCATTTTCGTAGCGCATGCCAATGTTGAGGTTCAGCCATTTCCAAGGTTCGGCATCGGCTTGTATAAATGCGGCTTGGTTTGCTGAGGTATGATTTCCCTGAAACACCACGGAATGTGAAATCGTTTGTGCAGATGAAAGACCACCGGTAAGCACGAGCTTTTCGCTCATGAAATATTGCAAGGTGTATTGACTAAAATATTGGTCAGACCAGTTGGTGTAATCGGCTTCTCTGCTTTTTGAATTATTGTTCAGGCGCATGTAGCGATTGCGCAAGGAGTGCTTCAATTTTTTGTGACGATAAGAAATTACGGGGTCTACGTAAAAATCCCATCCTTTGCTTTGTGTTACCGAGCTGTCTAATGGTATGTAGCCGAGGGAGTCATTTTGCCAAAGTAGGGCGTCTCCATTATTAGCATAACTCACATGGGCTGCAAGGCTTAGTTCCAGACCTTTTACATTTGCAGGTGTGAAGAAGTATTTTCCAAAAAACTTAGTACGTGTTTCTTCTTCGAGATAGCGAAAGCCTTGATCGTCATATATACTTCCGCTAAGCACAAAGCCGCTTTGTGCATTTATAGGCTGCTGCCAATCAAAATTTGCTCCGGATGTAAGTCTGGGTTTATCCCACCACTTCAACTCCTTGCGTTTTGGGCTATCATAAAATCCAGAAAACACATTTACTGAAAGGGCTTGCTGGGTAGGTTGGGGGTGTGTGAGGATATGAATAACCCCATTCATGGCTGCGCTTCCGTATAAAACTGAGGAGGCTCCTTTCATTATTTCAATACGGTCAGAAGAAAACAGAGGCACTAAGTCCCATTGAGATTGGGCAGCATCGCCAGAAATCAACGGCATGTAATCCACCAAGGTTTGTACTCTGGTTCCTGTGCCATAGCTCCAGCCACTTCCACTTCGAATGTTGGCCGTATTATCAGTTACCACCACCCCAGGGGCTTGGCTTAGCATGTCTTCTACCTTAGTAAGATTTTTGTCTTCTGCAAGTTTTGGACTTAGCACGTCCAGGCTTACTGTCACCTCTTCTAATCGCTGCTCATAAGTAGATGCACTTACTACCACCTCACTAAGTCCAGCGGTGGTTGGCTGTAGTTTTATATTTATAAATATGGAATCTCTAAAAGGGTAAAGCGTTGATGATGTATAAGGTTTGTATCCCACAAAGGTGACAGTAAGCTTTGTGTTTGCTTGGGTTGCTGTAAGGCTGAAATTTCCATTTTTGTCGGTGGTAACGCCTTCGTTTTCTGTTGTTACTACATTTGCTCCGGGAAGTGGATCTCCTGTTTGTGAATCGGTGATAATACCCTCAATAGCTTGCGCATTTATAAGGGCTGGAGAGAAGATTAATAAAATAATCAGTAGTCTTTTAAGAGGCATATATCAAATTTGAGCTTAGTTGATTTTACTATCTTACAATATTCATTAGCAAGTTACTCGATAATTGGATTCACAACGCATTTTTCAAATTGGAATAAGCCTCATACCCAATGTGGGCGATAGAGTGGCTAAAACTCTAATTGCCCACTGCGGAAGTGCAGAAGCGGTTTTTAAAGAACAAAAAGCAGCCTTACTCAAAATTCCCGGAATAGGTGATACCGTTGCCAAAAGTGTAACTACACAAGAGGTATTTGCCAGAGCAGAACAAGAGCTCGAGTTTATTGAGAAAAATGAGGTTCAGCCGCTTTTCTATTTGGATGAAGAATATCCCCAGCGGCTAAAGATGTGCAACGATGGCCCGGTAATGCTTTACTATAAAGGAAATGTAAACCTCAATAAAAGACAGGTTATCGCGATAGTAGGGACACGCAATGCCACTAGCTATGGCTTAGATTTTTGTGAAAAATTTATAGAAGATTTAAAACCGTTTAACCCTTTGGTAATAAGCGGGCTTGCATACGGAATTGATGTTTGTGCGCATAAGGAATCTTTAAAGTTTGGGATTCCTACAGTTGGAGTTTTGGCACATGGATTAGATCGGGTTTATCCAAGTTTGCATAGGAAGGTTGCAAATCAGATGCTGGAAAATGGAGGCTTAATTTCAGAGTTTATAAGCGAAACAAACCCTGATCGAGAAAATTTCCCCAAGCGAAACAGAATCGTTGCGGGTATTTCGGATGCGGTGGTAGTAGTGCAGGCTGCCAAAAAAGGTGGAGCTTTAATAACGGCTGAAATAGCTAATAGCTACAATCGTGAGGTATTTGCTGTACCCGGAAACCTAGGGTCGCCTTTCTCTGAAGGGTGTAATCATTTGATAAAAATCAACAAAGCAGCAATGATTACGTGCGTGGAAGATCTAAAATATCTTTTAGGCTGGCAGGCACATGAAAAAAAGCATATTCAACCACAATTGTTTCCGGAGCTAAACGGTGTAGAAAAGCAAATTGCCGATTTGCTAAGAGACCGTGGAGGAAGAGAAGAGCTGGATAAAATTTGCCTTACGCTAAAAATGCCGGTAAGTAAAACATTGCAACATTTGATGTCGCTGGAACTAAAAGGATTGGTAAAAAGCCAACCAGGAAAAGTGTACTGTTTATGAATTGTAATACATGGATGACGGATTAGTCACCTGAAAAATGCGATTAAGCCTAAATTATGTTCTATTTAGCGTAAAAAGCTTGTGTTTTTAACAAATTCTATTAATTTTCCAAGGAAATAGTTGAAGATATTTCGGGGATAACCTGTTTTTTTTCTAATTATTTTTGCTCGGTTCTACCGATGCCTTTAGATGCTACTCTCGCACCAAAGGTCAAAATGATGTATATAAGTTTGAACAACTAAAATTTGTGATAAGTGGGACAATTAGCTAATAATGTAGTGGAATCAATTCCATCAACCTGCCAAAATACGGAAGGGTCCAAAATTTTGATGGCAGAAGATAATTTGGTGAATCAAAAATTAGCCAGTCTACTATTTAAGAAATTGAATTGCAACCTCGATATTGTTTCAAATGGTCGCGAGGCCGTTCAAGCCGTGCTAAACGGATCTTATGATTTGGTTTTTATGGATATTCAAATGCCACATCAAAATGGGGTGGAAGCTAGCCAAGAAATTAAGAGTAAGATGGGGGATAGGGCTCCTAAGATAATTGCTCTTACCGCAAATACCATGGAAGGAGACGAGGAAAAATATCTTAAGGCAGGTATGGATCATTATATCGCTAAGCCTATTTCCTTGCGTGACCTTTCAAACTATATTAATCAGTACACGACAGCCTAGATACACTGGTCAGTCAATTTTCATAGTTTTTTTATCTCAGATTTTTATAAAGTGAGATTTCACATGTTGGTGGAAATCGCCCCGATTCTATTGTTGGCTATCAATTCTGTTTTGTCGAATTTTGAGCCTGATAATAAAATTAAACTCCCACTTCCATGGTTCATCGAATAGAAGAGGCATCAGAATTTTTAAGACGCAAAGGTTTTGACAATGCCGATGTTGGTGTTGTATTAGGCACCGGCCTAGGCAAGTTTATTGATAAAATGGAGGTGCTTGCTAGAGTTCATTATAGCAATATTCCCCATTTTCCGGTTGCTACAATGGAGTTTCACGCTGGACAATTGGTGCTCGGGATTGTTGGTGGTAAACGCGTTATTGCCATGCAAGGTAGGTTTCACTTTTATGAAGGATATTCTACCAAAGAAATTACATTCCCTATTAGAGTATTGAAACAGCTGGGAATAAAAAACTTACTGTTGTCTAATGCTTCCGGGGGGGTGAATCTAAACTTTAAAAAAGGAGATATTGTGTTGATTGAGGATCATATAAATCTTCAAACAGAAAACCCCTTGACGGGCCCTAATCCAGAAATTTTGGGACCAAGGTTTCCGGATATGAGTGAGCCATACTCCTTGGCACTCAGAACAAAATTTAAAGAAGTAGCGCAATCTAATAACATCATCGTAAAGGAGGGTGTATATGCGGCTGTAAGTGGGCCAAACCTTGAAACTCGTGCCGAGTATAGGTTTTTAGGAATCATAGGTGCTGATTTGGTAGGGATGAGTACCGTTCCCGAAGTAATTGTATCAAATCATATGGGGATTCCATGCATGGCAGTATCCGTTGTTACCGATGAGTGCAACCCTGATAGTTTAAAACCTGTTTCTATAAACGAAATCATAGCGGTGGCAAACAAAGCGGACGAGTTGTTGAGTGCTTTATTTTTAAAGTTTATCGAGAAATTATAACCCTTACTGTTACGTAATACTGCCGTCACAGAATTACTTTTTCACACAAATTTTTGTAATAGGTTAAAGCGGATATATTTGCCGCCAGATTTAAACACAGGTTGAGATGAAAATTGGAAAATGGATATTCCATCTATCGGTAGCATTAGTTTTTACCGCATGCAGTTACGAAGCAAACGAGGCAGAGATTGCTAAAGAAACTCCTGAAGCTTTGCAGCACGTAGACAATATGCTGCAAAAATTCACGTCTTCTCCGCAAATGCTAAGCGCTTCAGGAAAGAAAATATCGAAAGTAACTGGTGCCAGAGGAACTATTATCCATGTAAACCCTGATAAACTGGAAACGGTAGACGGCACACCAATAGGCGATAAAATTGATGTTGCATTGTTGGAAATAAGTGACCAGGTGAATATGATGCTTAACAGTGTAACAACCACGACTGCGGATAAGCCGCTTGAAGTGGGTGGGGCATTTTTTATTAAAATGTGGTCTAAGGGCAAGGTGTTAAAACTCAAAGAAGGAGAAGGACTAGAGGTGGAGTACCCGATTTGGGTAGGGCCGAAAATGGATTTTTTCTATGGTAAAAAAGATAGTCTTGGTCAAATAGGCTGGGAAAAATCAGAAATATCTTTGGTGGAGAAGGTGATTCAAAATCCCGAAAAACCTGTGAGCCCTGAAAATAGCAAAAAGGTTGAGGAAATTAGTAAAGATGAATACGATAGTTATTTACTAGCATTACAGAATTACAAAAAAAAGCAAAAACAAATTGTAGACTCAAGAAAAACATTTGCGCTTGTAGAAATCAAAAAGCTAGGCTGGACGAGTGCGGCAAATTCAAGCTTTGCCGATGGCGCCAATTTGTTGGATATTTCTCTTAAAGTAACAAAAGATGAAGGATTATCAAGAGTTCGTTTTTATGCAATTGTAAAAGGAATTAATAGCGTGGTTTCAGCAAACTACAGATCCAGTGGGGATGGGGTTGTTATGTTTAAGAATATTCCAAAGGGTAAAGAGACTGTAATAATTGGCGTTGGCGCAAGAGAAGAGCAGGCCTTTATATATGTGCAAGAGGTAATCGGTAAAGCAGGATTAGGACTGGAAGCACAATTGATGCCGGCAAGTCCAGAAGAATTACGCAGAGCGATTTCGAGAGCTAGTTAAGTAAACTACATTATGCCCTTACCATATTTCAATATCGTTTTAGTAAATCCAGAAATCCCCAATAATACGGGGAACATTGGTCGGCTATGTGTGGGCACCGAAAGCCGGTTGCATATTGTAAAACCGATGGGTTTTGAAATCACTGACAGCCGTGTAAAGCGCGCGGGTCTGGATTATTGGCCGGATTTGGACTTAACTATTCACGAAAACTTTGAAGCATTTTTAGTTAAAGTAGAAGACCTATCGCGCATGTTTTTCTTTACCACCAAAGCTGAAAAGGCATACTACAAAACTGAGTTCAAAGCTGGCGATTGGCTGATTTTTGGCAAGGAGTCAAAAGGCTTAGACCCGGAAATGGTGGAGCGATATAAAGAACAGTTGGTGAAGATTCCCTTTGGCGGCAAAGTGCGTAGTTTCAATCTTTCTAACGCGGTAGCGATGGCATTAGGCGAAGGGATGCGCCAATTTGATGTTCGCTAAAATGCCCACTAAAATTTTGTTAAAAAGCGGCTGACCAGCAACATACTTCGTACATTTCGTTGTTGGAAAAATTACAGCCCTATGAAATACATTCTTACCCTTCTATTTGTTGGTGCCTTAGGTTTGAGTCAAGCTCAAAATTTTCAAGGCATTGCCACCTACAAAACATCTACATCGCTGGATTTAAAAATGGACTCTTCGGCTATGAGTGGCGATCAGCAGGCCATGGTGATGAAGATGCTGAATCAATATCTTCAAAAAGAATACACACTTACCTTTTCAAAAACCGAATCCATTTATAAAGAAGTGGAACAGCTACAGCAAGGCGGCTTTCCGGGAATGGACATTTTGGGAACCGTGATGGGTACAGGAGGCATTTTTTACAAACAGGTAAAAGATAGCCGTGAAACACGACAGATGGAATTTTTTGGTAAGGAATTTTTGATAAAAGATACCCTCGAGGCGCTTGATTGGAAGCTCGGCAAGGAATCGAAAACCATAGGAAGTTATACGTGCTTTAAAGCCACTGCCGAAACAGAGGTAATCGAAAAGAGCATTAGCACATCGGCCGATGATGAAGAAATAGAAGAAGAAGAGGAGAAGAAAATAGTGACGATTACCGCGTGGTACACACCACAAATTCCCGTAAACCAAGGCCCTGATAAGTATTGGGGTTTGCCGGGCTTGATAATGGAAGTAAACAATGGAAGCACGGTAATCCTTTGCAGTCAGGTAATTTTGAATCCGAAAGAAAAAGTGAGCATTGAAGAGCCGAAAACAGGCGAAGAGGTAACACGCAAAGAGTTTAAAGAGATTGCTACCAAAAAGATGGAGCAGATGAAAGAGATGTACGGTGGCGGTGGCAGCCGTGGCGGAAATAGTGGAATAAAGATTCAAATTCCAGATTAGGCCACCGACTTATGTATCTAAAAACGCTGCTAATATTTGTTATTTCACTTTTTGCGATAAGCACATTTGGCCAAAAGCTAAGAATAGAAGGAACTGTAAAGGATACGGCTAATGCACCGCTTGAGATGGCCAATATTATAGCTCTAAGCGCTGCGGATACTTCGATGCTCGGCTATGCTTTTTCAGATGACAGGGGGCGATATCGGATTTCGGTAGATCGTGGGGAAGCCTATTTTCTACGTTTTTCCTACTTGGGTTTTGAGCAGCAAGAAATCACTTTTACCGTAAAGGAAAGCGATGAAACGGTGGTGCAAAACATTGTGATGACTCCTCTTAATAATGAACTTCAGGAAGTGGAGGTAGTGGAGGATATTCCTATCACAGTTTCTGGAGATACCATAAGTTACAAAGCGGAGGCTTTTACAACGGGGCAAGAGCGTAAGTTGGAAGATGTGCTGGAGCAGCTGCCGGGTTTTGAAGTGGACAAAGATGGCCAGGTAAAAGTGCAGGGCAAAAATGTGGAGAAAGTGATGGTAGAGGGCCGTGACTTTTTTGATGGAGATACCAAGTTGGCTACCAAAAATATTCCTGCCAATGCGGTGGATAAAGTGCAGGTATTGCGGAATTATAATGATGTTTCACCCATGCAGGGTGTGGATAATGACGATAGAATTGCGCTGAACATAAAGCTGAAAGAGGGAAAGAAAAACATCTTTTTTGGAGATATGACAGCCGAAGGAGGCTTGGATGAACGATACCTTTTACACCCTAATCTTTTCTATTATTCGCCCAAGTTTAGTGTCAACTTTATTGGTGATATCAATAATATTGGGGAGCCTGCTTTTACGGCTCAGGATTATTTTCGCTTTAGCGGAGGCTTTCGAAACTTCAATGTGCGCTCGGGTTCATCGTTTCGATTTGGGCAGGATAACATTGGTGTAAGCACCACTACAAACAATCGGGCAGAAGAAATCACCTCTAAGTTGGGCGCTTTTAACTTTAGTTACAACCCAAGCAAAAAGTGGAGTGTAACGGGTTTTGTGATTGGTAGCGAAAGCAAAACTTTATCATCCAACCTTACCAACAGAAAATACTTACAGGTAGATACGAACGACCTTACTGAAGTACTTAGCACCAATAATGTGCAGAACAATAAGTCGGGACTGGGGAAGGTTTCGGTGACCTATACGCCAAACAAAAAAGTACACATCAGCTACGATGCTTTTGGTAAGATCTCTGAAATAGAAAACGTGACCAGACAATCTTCTGATTACGGAATCATCACCAATGGTGTGAATTCGGCTGATCGCGAAAAACCTTATTCCATTCAGCAAAAGCTGGAAGCCTATTGGGAAACGGATAACGGCCACCTATTCTCATTTGAGGGGCAGCAGCTGCATAAACTACAAAACCCCACTTTAGCTTTGAGTTCAGATTTACCTCTTTTTATTCAAGTGATACCACCTACCGATTCATTCGCTTCGCCTTTTAACTTGATTCAGTACAAAGAGGTGAAGACCGATAAGTATGACGCAAGCCTGAATTATTATTACCTGTTTAGCAAAACCACGCACTTAAACTTTACTGTAGGAGTAAGCCACACCGACCAGGTCTATAATTCATACATAGAAGAAGAGCTGAATGATGGAACACAAAATCTGTACACTCAGGATGATTTGAATAATGACGGTGTGAAGTTTTCGCTTACTGACTTATATGGGTCGGCTCATTACAAGGTGAAGCTTGGGAAATTCATTCTTACCCCAGGTTTGAACTACCATGTGTACAATCTGAATGACATGCAAAATGGTCGTGAAAATCCGGATACCCGACAGTTTTTACTCCCTGATTTTTTTGCGAGGTATGACTTTAAAAAATCGGAGAGAATTCAGTTGGACTATAAGATGCAGGCCGAATTTACGGACATCAATAATGTAATTAATGGAACCATTATTTCCAGCTACAACTCCCTTTTTAGAGGAAACCCGGAAATTACAAATGCTCTGGTTCATCAAATTACTTTGGCGTATTACAATATCAATCTGTTCAACTTCACCAACATTTTTGGAGGGGTAAATTACAGCCTCAAGGAAAGGGATATTACCAATGTGGTGGTTTTTGACAACACCGGTTTGGGACGAATAAACACTCCAATAAATACAGATGGAATAAACCAGATATTGGCAGGATTTGGGCGAATAGAAAAGCGTTTCGGAAAATTCAAAGCTGATGTTGGTGCAAATGTGGCTTTGAGCGACATTAACAATCAAGTAAATGGTGAGGCTAATGAAAGCCAAAGTATAACACAGAATTATAGCGCTGGCTTGGGTACTAACTTTAAGAAGGCCCCAAATTTTGATTTGAATTATAACTTGATTTACAATGACTACACCGGGGCAGGTGTAAGCAATAATTTTATCACACACAGTCCTTCTATTGAAGTAGAGGCTGCCTTTTGGAATGGCTTCACCTTTAGAGCAGATTATACTTATAACCTGTACAAAGCAGGTGGTGGGCTGGGAACCAGCGAATATGATTTCTTGAATGCTGGACTTTATTATTTCTTGAATGAAGGTCCTTGGGAGTTTAGCATTCGCTCCCTCAATTTGCTGGGTGAAGAGATAATTCGCCAGGATGCTTTCAATGATTTTTTTGTGAGCACTACCCGCTACAATGTTTTGCCGAGGTATGTTTTGGTAGGTATTAAGTTTGGGATTTAATTCATAGTTTGGAGCAGGAGACCCGTCAGGTTTCCAAAACCTGACGGGTCTTGTAGTATACTTCCTTATAGCTTTTACCGTTCTAATTTTCTAAAATCTAAACCTTATGAAAAAGAAAGTTTTAAAATGGCTCGGTGGTATAACAGCATTTCTGCTAGTCCTTATTTTAATAGTTGGATTCAGTTTCAGCGATCCACAGGCTGACCTCAATATTGCCAATCCTGTAGAAGGTAAAACCATAGTTCTTTCAGAAGTACCAACCGAGTTTACTAAAGTTGGTGTTTTTAAGTCGAGCGTGGATTTTCACTCCCCAAATAGCAACGAGATAAACGGCCGGGACTTTTACGGTCAGCGTATTACCGTTGCCGGAAACCCAAATGTGGATCGAATAGATATTGGTATTACGAGTAATCTGATTTCTCGAGTGGAAATTTGGAACCGTGATGAACTGGTAGAGATAAAGGAGTTGGGCTTTATGGATAAAATGACCTGGGGCGATACCCAGCGACTTTATGTAGAAATGATGAACGAAACCAATTCCCGCTATAGCGGAAAGAGTGAGGTGAAAATGCGCTTTACCAAAGGAACCGGCTTTTTTGGTGACATAGGCACCCTCAGCTTCGACCTTAGTAAATATGGATCCTTTTCAGGAGAAAAGACAATCGATGTTTTTCAGAAACCACTAATTGCTCAGAAGGGCTTGCAGAAAGGAGCTTTTACGAACCTTAGAGTGTGGCGAAATTTTGCTTCGGCTGATTAGTGTAGTTGCCCTTAGATATAACCTCCCTTCGATCGGTCACTCAGGGAGACATTCCGTAGATACAAGTAGGTGACGATATGAAAAAGAGCGATTATTGCTACGGTAGCTTTTATAATTTATGATGCGTCAGCCTGAGTTTTAAAACTGGCGTGAGCAAAGTTTTAAAGTATCGAAGGCTGGTTGATAAAGTAGATTTTCGTAAAACAAAAAAAGCGGCCCGGGTTAGAGGCCGCTTTCGCATTTATAGGGAAATAGTTATAAATCTAAGATTTAACCCTTTTGATAGAACAACCACGTTCTGTAGTCTCAGGGTTATCTATTTTTTCGCCTTTTACCAACTGTGCCATGGCATCATTCAGGTAAAATTTAGTGGCTTTCTTTTCTTTGTTTTCATACTTATCGTTGATGGCTCCACGATACACCAGCTTCATGTCTTTGTCAAAAAGATATACATGCGGGGTGGTTTTTCCACCCATGGCGTCAGCAAGTTTGTGGTTTTCATCAATCACGTAAGGAGTATTGTAACCGGCATCCTTGTAATGAGCCTTCATTTCTTCCATAGAGTCTTCACCAGCACGCTTAGCCTCGTTGCTATTCACTAGCACCATGCCTATATTATTTTTCTTGGTAAACATTCCAAGTCCTGGATATTGGTCTTCCCAACCGATTACAAACGGGCAAGTGTTACAACTAAAAATCACTAAAAGACCATTTTCACCTTTCATATCATTCAGGCTAAATGATTTTCCTGAAACGTCTTGCATCTTAACATCTGCCAATGGAGCTTTTTCACCAATGCTCAACATATCATTATGGGTAAAGGCAAAAGCAAAAACGGCTGTGGCTGCTACGGCCAGTAAGTAACTCAGTTTTTTCATAGATTAATTTATTTAATGAAAATCAAAAATAGGAAAGTAAGATTTTTCCGAAAGTTCTTTACCTGACAATTTTTATGCCGTGATGTTTGGATTTTTTCCAAAAAAATAATCTCATCCGCTGCGCACCAATCCCCAAAATTGCTGTTACAGGTGGCATGAATTCATTTACAGATAGAGAATTAGACCGCATCATAGAGATGGCTTGGGAAGACCGCACCCCTTTTGAAGCCATATTATTTCAATTTGGCCTTAGCGAAAGTGAAGTGATTAAACTTATGCGCAATCAACTCAAAGAATCATCTTTTAAGCTTTGGCGTAAGCGGGTAAATAGCGGCACAAGCAGCAAACATCTGAAAAAACGCAATGATGATATGAAGCGTTTTAAAAGCTCAAGGCAAAAGCCCATCTCCAACAATAAAATCTCCAAAAGGTGAAATTTTCTATCGAGAAGGATGCAGCCGAAAAGCTGCTCCAAAACATAAATCCCGAAGCCTATGGACGGAGCCGCAATTATAAAAATGGAGCGGTAACTCACCTTAGCCCCTACATTTCCAGAGGTGTGATTTCTACAAAAACCGTTTATCATCACATTATGAAAATGGACCTGCCATGGTACAAAGTACAAAAGCTGGTGCAGGAGCTGGCTTGGCGCGATTACTGGCAATTGGTATGGCAGGAAAAAGGAGTGGGGATAGATGAGGATTTGAAAAGACCACAAGAAAATGTTCATCACCATAAAATACCCACGGCCATAGTAGAGGCCAATACGGGTATTACAGCGGTAGATACCGCCATTAGAGAGCTTTATGAAACAGGCTATATGCACAACCACATGCGGATGTATGTGGCCAGCATAGCCTGCAACCTTGGTCGTGCCCACTGGAGAGAACCTGCACGCTGGCTATATGCCCACCTACTGGACGGAGACTGGGCCAGTAATGCACTGAGCTGGCAATGGGTGGCAGGAAGCAATGCCAACAAAAAATATTACGCCAACCAGGAGAACATCAACAACTACTTTGAAAGTGATCAGCAGGGTACATTTTTGGATGTGCCTTATGAAGCTTTTGACAGTCCGGATTTTCCGGATGTATTGAAGCCGAACACAGAATTTCAGTGCAAAACCCCGCTACCACAATCTAGCTTTGAAGGGGTGAACCCTGCTAAAAAAACGCTGATTTATAATTATTACAACCTAGACCCGAAATGGCACAATGATGAAGACGCCAACCGGATATTGCTCCTTGAACCTTCATTTTTTGAGCGCTATCCGGTATCGCAACTTTGTATGGACTTTGTGCTGGGACTGGCCAGGAATATTTCCGGCATTCAAATTTTCACGGGTGAGTTTGATGATCTTTTGAGGCAATTAGAAGGCTCAGTGGTTTCTTACAAGGAGCACCCCACTACGCGTCATTACCAAGGTACAGAAGAACCCAGAGATTTTTTAACCGATGTGAAAGGTTACTTTCCATCATTTTTTGCCTACTGGAAACATGCGAAAAAGAGACTTGCCCCAAAAGATATGTAAAGTTTGCGGTCGCCCATTTTTATGGAGAAAGAAATGGGAAAGAGACTGGGATTCGGTGCTGTATTGCAGCGAGCGGTGTAGGAGAAACAAGTGAATTAATCAAAAAAAGGAAAAAGAAATGAAGTCGGTTGGAGTGTTGTTTCCCCATCAGTTATTCAAAAAACATGAACTGCTCGAAAACTGTGACCAAGTATACCTGGTAGAGGAAGAGTTATTTTTTTGCCAATATGCCTTTC
>JAUHWX010000215.1 GCA_030427285.1 Bacteroidia bacterium | reverse complement strand
TTTGAGTCAAACACTGGTTGGCTTCCGTTACCACTGTGCGATACAAAGGCTAATTCTATTTGCGATTCATAACCAATTTTTGCAGTACGCTGTATCACCTCTGCCAAAGCGGCCTGCGACTCGGCTACGAGATAAAACTTTTCATTGGGATTAATAATACTCCCTAGCCACGTTTCAAAGCTATTCTCAGCCATTATGTTTATAGCATTTTTGATATGAGCCTTTTTAAAATCTGCCTCAGGGCGTGTATCAATAATTCGTAGTGAAGGATTCAAAATATTTGAGCTATCCTGAAAATTACTCGAAGTATTGAGTGGAACCTGGTTTATACTTGTCTTATAGGCATCAGCTCCAGCCTTGTTTATACCAACATCATGCAGAAAGTAGCGCGGGATGAATGGCTGATCGGAAAGTAAGTTTTCTACAAAATCTTCTTTTGAGCTGTCTTGCAAACTCCAGTTGGTAGCGCGCTCTTCGCCCATGGTACTCACATTCTTTTCGCTAAGGCCCTTGCCACATAGGCTGCCAGCTCCGTGCGCGGGGTATACCAGCACATCGTCTTCCAGTTTCATGAGCTTATCGCGAAGCGAATCGTACATATTCTCAGCCAAGTCTTTTCTGGCGGCCATTATAGCTCCTGCTTCTTCTCTCAAATCGGGCCGACCACAATCGCCTATAAATAGAGTATCGCCAGTAAACACAGCATGGTCTTTTCCATTGCTATCAGTAGCTACAATACTTATACTATCAGGCGAATGGCCAGGGGTGTTCATCGCTTTTAGGCTAATGTTGCCCAAGCTTATAGTATCACCATCGTCAAAACTTGTGTGTATATAATCAGCTCCCACAAGTTTGCTCACATATATATTGGCTCCGGTTGTTTCAGAAATTTCTTTATGACTGCTTACAAAATCGGCATGCGGATGTGTTTCTATCACAGCTACTATTTTGGCATCATTAGCATTGGCAAAATCGTAATAAGGCTGAGGATTGCGTGATGGATCAACCAAGGCGATTTTATCTCCGCTAAGGATTGCATAGGAATAATGAGCTAGATTTTTATCTTCAAATTGTTTGATTTCCATAATCTTATTTTTAAATGTTCAACAAAGGTCAGAACTTGAAATACTTTACACAGCTACTTTTGTTACACAGCGGGTTTATCAAAAAACCACATTTTTACAGCAATTACTACCAGTAATAGGGCAAAGCCTTTTTTTAAAGCTATTTGTGGAACCTGGGTAGCAAATTTTGCTCCTAAGTAGCCGCCTACAAAAAAGAAGATACTCATCACCAAAGCCGCTTTAATGTCGATATATCCACTTTGATAATATTGAAATGCCGCCAGGCCACCTACAGGAAAAACCATCATAAGGAGGGCTGTGCCCTGAGAAGTTTGTTGCGAAAATCCCAGTAGCATTACAAGCGCAGGAATGATAATGATGGCACCACCCAGGCCTAGCATTCCGCCAAGTACACCCGCAGCCATGCCTATTACGGCTATCACTATTGCTGTTTGAAGATCCATCTTAGGCATTTTTCTTTTTGGTGGAAACACCCAGTACTTTATAAATAGGGCAAAAGCTAATACTGCTGGTGGCTACAAATATTACCGCCACTATAACGAGCACTATGGCTGCTATACCCGTGATTTGACCTGAGAAGTACAGTCCTGCAATTAACAGTGCTGCAAGTATTCGCACCAATTTGTCTGTGTTACCCATGTTTGCTTTCATAGTAAGTTTTATTTCTTATTGAAAGCGCAAAGGTCAGGCTAGGTAGAAGAATCCACAGCCACTAATGTTACATAAGGGTGATTTTGTTTCGGCCCAGTTTTACCAGCTCAGATTCCTCCATTTGCTTTAGCAATCTTGATACTACCACACGAGAGCTACCCAGCTCATTAGCCAGTTGCTCATGAGTAATATTAAGCTCATTAGAATGGCCGTTTTTAGCCTTGGTTTGGATAAACTCTAATAGCCTCTGGTCTAGTTTTTTAAAGGCCACAGCATTCACTACTTCCAGTAGCTCTTCAAATCTTTTTTGATACAATCGGAAGATATAGTCTAACCATTGTGGATATTCCTTTATTAGGGCATTTACCTTATCAATAGGTATAAACAATATTTCGGTCTCTTCCTCAGCTATGGCTTTTACCTTGCTGGTATCGCGGTGTATTCCTCCCAAAAAAGACATGATACAGCTTTCACCAGCTTTGATATAATAAAGCAAAATTTCGCGCCCATCCTCCTCAGTACGCATTACTTTGATACTGCCGCTGGTAACTATGGGTATAGCTTGGATATAGGCGTTTTCGTTGAGAATAACCTCTCCACTTTTAAAAGTTTTGGAAAAACCATAGTCATTCAGTTTTTGCGAAACTTCGGGTATGGCCTTAAACTCGTTTAATTCTTTTAGCTCCATTTTGTCTATCTATGTCTTGTAACCTATTCCGGTGAGTTCTTTATTAAATTTTAATGCCAGGTCTAGCCAATATTCTAAATCTTCTTCCAGATCGAAACCCATAGGCTGTACAAAAATATAGCCACGCATGGGGCGCCCGGTAAAATCCATCGGTAGGCAGTTTTCCTTTTCTATCTCTTTGGCATAGGCGGTTTCACCTATGCGGGCCATCAGCAAACTTTCTTGCAGCTTTTTATCAATATGTATGCCCACACACATTTTGTCATTCACCATAAAAACCAGTCCGCCCATCATTTTTTTAGTATGATAATTCAGCTTCTTAGATTTCATGATACCATGAATTCTCTCACCTAAGTACTCATCGTAAGGCATATTATATGATGATTGGTTATCACTTCAAATAATTGTGCAAAGGATAAAGGTTACATTTTATTTTCATTTAGATGTTTGTACACTAATATTTTCACGGTCAACCAGTCCTTTAAGATTTTTTGAAATTTTATCTGTTGGCCAATCCCACCATTGCATTTCCAATAGCTCGGCTATTCTTTCTTCAGAAAAGCGTTTACGAATCAATTTAGCGGGGTTGCCACCAACTATGCTGTAAGGTTCTACATTTTTGGTCACCACACTTTTGCTGCCAATGATGGCTCCATCACCAATCTTTACTCCGGGCATTATGGTGGCATCAAAGCCTATCCACACATCGTTACCAATTTCGGTATCACCTTTAGTGGGATAGGACTTGCGTTCCATAGCATCTTTCCAATCTTCACCAAAAATGGCAAATGGGAAGGTAGAAGCGGAGTCCTGAAGGTGATTGGCACCATTCATAATGAAGGTTACCCCGGAAGCTATTTGGCAAAACTTGCCAATGATCAGTTTGTCGCCTACAAAATCGAAGTGATACTTTACGTTTTTCTCAAAGTTGTGAACGTCTTCAAAGTCATCGTAATACGTGTAGTCGCCTACAATGATGTTCGGGTTTTTTATGATGTTCTTCAAAAAGCAAAGACGATTGTAGTGGGGGAGTGGGAAGGTCTGGTTTTTATCGGGTGTGGGCATGATAATTATTTTAACGCAAATGTATTTTAAACCCAATTGCAGTTAGTGATTTTGCTTTTCCACTTCCTTCTGAAAGAAGCTATACAGTCTATGTGTCCCATATCGTGGTGCCACATTATCCATGGCCATAGCTGTCATAAAAAACTCAATGGGGCCGTAGGTTTTGGAGGAAGTGAATGTGCGTAATAAACAAATCGTGAGTCTACGCGTCCAATCAGGTAGGTGGGTTATTCTCACTTCTTTATACCAGCTATCCAAAGCCAAAGCGGCAATTTCATTTTGTGAGAGCACATCAGGCCCACCTACTGTCAATTCCTTTTCACTTGTGTAAATGGAATCCACTACAACCTCCGCCAAGTCTGTACCGTGAATAGGATTGAGACGAAATTGACCATTGCCGAAAAGATAAACTCTACCACGCTTAGCCATTTCCAGAAAATCCCTCATATCTGAAAAGAAACCATTGGGTCGAATTACAGTGTAGTCCATTCCAGAACTTTTCAGTTCGTCCACAAAAGCTTCTTTGGCTTCAAAAATTTTTAGTTGGCGCATTTTATCGCCATTAATGGCTGAGATGTAGATGAATTTTTTGACACCTGCTCGATACGCTTCTCGCAGTAAATTCTTGTTGGCCTGATAATCTACATCCATATAGGTAAGGCCATTTTTTTGACGAGTAATACCCACTGTGCTGATCACCACGTCAAAGCCTTCACAGATGCCTGACAAGGTAGAAGACACAGTAACTTCAGCTTCCAAAATCTGATCTTTGTTAAGGTTGGGTAATTTGGCCGGGTTTCGGGCAATAGCTTTAAAGCTGATACCTCTATTTTCTAGTTCTTTTAAAATGTGTTTACCCAAATAACCTGTAGATCCAGCTACCAGCACCTTCAGATTTTCATTTTTATGAGTCATTGTAATTCTAATTTTCTGATTAATTGACTGGGCAAAAATGCTTTGAAAGTAAAAGCTAATCGTCCGTGATTATGATTCAGGACACATTACTGGATGATTGCTCAGTTTGAAGTTGGTTGGCGGAAGAAGTAGCATTGCGCGAAATTTTCAGCGTAAAAAACAAAGTGATTCCCATTAACAACACGACTATAATAGAAAGGACAGGATAGTTGAGCATTTTTCCATCTTCATCTTGAAAAACAATCCAGCCTGCGACTGTAGCAGCCATACCTGCGCAAATTAGCTGAAGTGCTGAGTCGAACGTCATAAAAGAGCCTCGATCCGTACTTTTAGGAATTTCTAAGCCAAGAGCTCCTGAGCAAATCATACGTGCTGCCATACCAGAAAAAAGAAGGGTGTTGAATACCACCACCCAAATAATACCCGCTTCATTTAGCTGAGAAATCGTGACTACCATAATAGCTGCAATACCTGTCCCAATGGCAAAAACTTTAAAATGACTGGTTTTGTCTGCCAGCTTTCCTATCAATGGGCTAAGCAGTATAGTGGCAATGCCCGAAGCACCAAAAACAATGGCCAACTCATCATCAGATATCAACTGGTTTTTCACATAAAAAACAGACGCAAAGGTCATAAACAGAACATCGGCAATAACGATGGTAACATTGTTTCCAAAAACCAACCAGTAAGAAGTGTTGCCAATGATATTGGTGAGTTTGGACGATACCTTAGCTTGTTCATTAAGATGACTTGTTATTGGCTTCATGATAAAAAGAGAAAGGAGATAAAAAAGCAAACCTACAGACAGGATA
>JAUHWX010000214.1 GCA_030427285.1 Bacteroidia bacterium | reverse complement strand
GATGATATTCGGAAGTATCTATTATTATTTCGTTTAACTTTCCGCTACCGAAATTTCCAACACTTATTGTATACACATCGCTTCCATCAATATGAAGCAATAATCTTTTACCTGAATAGTAAGGCTTCTCTCCTTCTACTTTTGAGTAGGCTAAAAACCAGAGTCCATCTAACTTACTGCTTTCCTTACAGGAAGCTAAAAGCAAAAAAAACAACGCAAGTATTAAGAACCTTCGCATCACTCAAAATCCTGATACAGCAAGTACTTCTTTCTAACTTTCTTAAAAGCTTCTAAATCTGAAGCCCAGCTTTTGCGGATATCTTCTACTGATTTTCCAGCAACGATGTCTTTGCGCAAAGCATCGTTTCCAGCTAGCTTATCAAAAAAGGAAGTGAAAAACTTATCCTTATCGGGTGACATATTGTAAGCTTCCACAAGCCAATACATGTACATTTCGCCAAGCCCATTGATGTAATAATGTGCAAACTCGCTCAAAGGAAAACCGTGACAAACCTCGCCCTCATACTTCGGGTGCTTGGCGCCCTCATTGCCTTTTGGCGTAAAGCTATACTCGGTATTAGTAAAATACGGAGCACCAATTTGTTGGAAAGGTTTATCCGTCCCGCGACCCACGCTCACAGTAGTTCCTTCAAAAAAGCAAAGCGAAGGATAAAGCGTAATCGCATCATCATTTGGCAGGTTGGGTGATGGCTTTACAGGTAAGGAATAGGTAAGCGTATGATCCCAGTTTTCGCATTGTACCACTTCAAGTTTGCACTGAACACCATTTTTCAACCACTTCTCGCCATTTACCATTTTGGCGTATTCGCCAATACTCATTCCGTGTATTACAGGAATGTGGTGCATTCCTACAAAGCTTTCAAAACCGGACTGAAGCACGGGGCCATCTACATAATATCCGTGCGGATTAGGACGATCGAGCACCACCAAAGTTTTGCCATTTTCAGCGCAAGCTTCCATTACATAAGTAAGTGTAGAAATGTAGGTGTAAAAACGCGCGCCTACATCCTGAATATCAAACACCACAATATCAATGTCTGCCAACTGCTCGGCCTTGGGCTTTTTATTATTTCCGTAAAGAGAAACAATGGGCAAACCCGTGCTTACATCTTTGCCATCTTTTATAAGTTCACCTGCCGAAGCTGTGCCTCTAAAGCCATGCTCGGGGGCAAAAACCTTGGCAACTCCGATATAGCGGTCCAGCAGTAAATCCACCAAATGCCCTTCCTTGGTCATAGAAGTTTGGTTGGCCACTACAGCCACATTTTTATCGTATAACAAAGGCAAATAGGCCCCGTATCTATCCGCAGCCACTGTTACGTTTTCGGCATAGTGTACCTGTGCAAAAGTGAACATGGGAAGCAGCAAGGCTACATACACCAAATGCCTATATTTGGCAACCGCACTTAATAATGTCATAAGCTTGAATTTCGAATTTTTTATTGCAAACCGAATTGTAAAAAGCAAAACGGCAGCCAAAAAAATCTCCCGTCCCGTAATCCGTATTTCCGTTGGAGCTATTGCCCTAGGTATCATCATCATGATAGTGGCCATGGCCACCGGAAACGGCCTCAGAAAGGAGATCCGCAACAAAGTAATCGGATTCAGTGGACATATTCAAATTCTAAACTACCAGCCCAACCCTACTTATGAACAAACGCCCACTGACCTTCCCGATTCAGTATTAACGCATATTTCGGGCATTTCTGGTGTAGAATATATTCAGCCTTTTGCACAAAAAGCAGGGATTATAAAAACAGACAGCCTGTTTGAAGGCGCTCTTTTAAAAGGCGTAAACGCGGATTACCATTGGCAAAATCTTGCAGGGTACATCACAGAAGGTAAGGCTCCCACCATTGGCCAAACTGGTTACAATGATTCCATTCTAATAAGTCGGGCGATTGCTGATAAACTAGGCTTAAAGCTGAATGACAAGTTTAGCATGTACTTTGTGCGAGAGGCGCCAAAGCCACCGCTACTGCGGAATTTTTACATCTCGGGGATTTACCAAACGGACTTTGAAGAGATTGACAATAACTTTCTTATTGGTGATATAAAACATTTACAACGCCTTAATAAATGGGACTCTACAGAGGTTGGGGGTTATGAAATATTTTTGGAAAATGATGACAATATTACCGCTACCAATGAGCAAATTCGCTTGTTACTCCCCTATGATCTGGATGCCCTAAGTGCCCGCCAGCTCAACGAACAACTTTTTCAATGGTTGGATTTATTTGACCTTAATATCATGATTATCATCATAATTATGATTGCCGTGGCTACCATCAATATGTCTATCGCCCTCCTAATCTTGATTTTGGAACGAACCCAAATGGTAGGAATTCTAAAAGCTTTGGGAAGTGCCAATGGAAGCATCAGAAGGATATTTTTGATAAACGCCACTTATCTTATTCTGCGAGGCCTCTTTTGGGGCAACCTTATCGGAATTGGGCTTTGCCTGCTTCAGCAGCAGTTTGGTTTTGTAAAACTAGATCCAACCACATACTATGTAAGCGAGGTTTCAATTGATTTAAACATTCCTTTCCTACTGGCCCTTAACGGAATTACGGTTTTAATATGTCTCATTTGCCTGATACTTCCTTCTTACCTAATTACAAGGATTTCACCTGTGAAAGCCATAAGGTTTGATTAGTTTTGCCATTCGTTTGAGATATTAGATGCAAGAAGCTAGAATTTAGATGAACACTGCATTTAGATACATCTTCAAATAACTTATTAGGTAATGGACGACATCCAAAAATCAAGTATTCGAATTAGCTACATTATTGGTCTTCCTTTCGGAACGGCTCTAATAGCAGGTGTGTATTTGATGTTTTCATTTGCGGATAAGTCTACTGGAAGCTTTGTATTGGAGACTATGGGATTTTCGATTGCTGCACTTTACATCAGCTTTATCTTTTCACTTTGGATTGCAGGGAAAATTGCAGCGAACTCAGTCTTAAATGGAAGCTCCTTAATCGGGGTATCCTTACGATATTGCTTAGCTGTGAATGGAGTTATTTGGTTCTCTTTTGTTTTGGTTCAAATTATTTCTGACTTTGGCCTCACAATATTTTTAAGAGTACCGATTATTGGCTTTATAGTTTCCCTGCCACTCTCGATAATAACCATAGGACTTTTGATTAGTAAGTTCATTAAATCTAAAATTGAAAAAATTCAATCTTTTGAGAGTACCACATAACTTATTACACTTATAAATATTCAATTTTAAATATTCAATAAAGCATGCGCCCTGTAAAGAAAATTTACGATAACATATTGGAAACCATTGGAAATACTCCTATGGTGAAGCTTAATAAAATTGCCGAAGATATTCCTGCTACCGTTTTGGCAAAAGTGGAATACTTCAACCCTGGTCATTCTGTAAAAGACCGTATGGCTTTGCAAATGATTGAAAATGCCGAAAGAGATGGCCTTATTAAGCCAGGCGGAACAATTATCGAGTGTACCTCCGGAAACACAGGAATGGGCCTTGCTCTTGCCGCAATCGTAAAAGGTTACAAATTGATCTGCACACTTAGCGATAAGCAGAGTAAAGAAAAGATGGACATCCTTCGTGCCATGGGTGCCGAAATTCATGTGTGCCCCACAAACGTAGCGGCTGAACATCCAGATTCTTACTACTCGGTAGCAGAGCGTTTGAATAAAGAAATTCCGAATTCCTTCTACCCTTTCCAGTATGATAATCCTGGAAACGCACAAGCGCATTACGAATCTACCGGTCCTGAAATTTGGGAACAAACAGATGGTAAAATCACACACTTTGTGGTGGGTGTAGGTACTGGCGGTACAATTTCAGGTGTTGGAAAATATTTGAAAGAGAAGAACCCAAACATCAAAATTTGGGGAGCCGATACTTATGGTTCAGTTTTTAAGAAATACCACGAAACGGGTGAGTTTGATGAAAATGAAATTTACTCATACATCACCGAAGGTATTGGTGAAGATATTCTGCCAAAGAACGTGGACTTCAGCGTAATTGACCACTTCGAAAAAATAACCGATAAAGACGGTGCTTTGGTAACTCGTGAGTTGGCCAAAAAAGAAGGAATGCTTTTGGGATATTCTGCTGGTAGCGCTTACCAAATGATTCGTCAGATGAAGCATACACTTACCAAAGATGATGTGGTGGTGGTACTTTTCCATGACCATGGTAGCCGCTACGTTGGTAAAGTATTTAATGATGATTGGATGCGTGACCGCGGATTTTTGAACACTGAAAATTCAACTGCTCTTGACCTTGTAAAAGGACATAAAGACTTGAACCTTATCACGGCTAAGAGTTCTGAATTGGTTTCTCACGCTATTCTAAAAATGCAGCAGTACCAAATCTCACAAGTTCCTGTAATGGAAGGTGATGAATTTGTAGGCTCATTGGACGACAGCAAGCTTTTCCAAATGATTATTTCTGATCCTTCTGCTGGTGACAAAACCGTGCGTGAAGTAATGGGCAAGCCTTACCCTATCATCGAAAGCAATGAAGACGTGAAGAAAGTAGCTTCTTATATTTCTAAAGAAAATGATGCTGTTTTAGTGAAACTGGAAGATGGTAAGCATCACATTATCACCAAGCACGACATAATCGGAGCTTTGAGCTAAACTTTTATGGCGATTTATACGGATCAGACAAATCGCAAAATTGAACTCAGCAGCAAACCGCTGCGAATAATATCTACTGTGCCTTCCCAAACCGAGCTTTTATACGACCTCGGTTTGGAAGCACAAGTGGTAGGCATCACGGCCTACTGCGTACACCCTTCTCATTGGCTTAAGGAAAAAACCATAATCGGTGGCACCAAGAATCTAAAGCTCGACCTTATCAGAGAGCTTAAGCCAGACCTTATTATTGGTAATAAAGAGGAAAATATAAAAGAGCAAATCGAAGCTCTGGAATCTGAATTTCCTGTTTGGCTGAGTGACATCGTTACCGTAGATGATGCTCTGGATATGATTTCTGAAATCGGAAAAATCACTGAGACAGAAGAGCTCGCCAATTCTATAAATGCTGCTATTTCTGAAGAAAGACTAAAACTAAATGGTATTTCTCAAAACCGCTCTGTGGCTTATTTCATTTGGAATGAACCGATGATGGTGGCGGGCAGTGACACCTTTATAAACAAAATGCTTGAGGAAGTTGGATTGACCAATGCCTTTGCTCATCGCGATGAACGCTATCCTCAAATCACACAAGATGATTTACGCGAAGCCAATCCCGACTTGATTATTCTATCCTCTGAACCTTACTCTTTTAAC
>JAUHWX010000012.1 GCA_030427285.1 Bacteroidia bacterium | reverse complement strand
TCTAAAGAATTTTGGGGTGGAGGTAAGAGGAAAGCTTTTTGACACCATGCTGGCACATTACCTTATAAATGCAGATATGCGCCATAATATGGATGTGTTGGCCGAAACCTATTTGCACTATAAACCTGTGAGTATTGAAACCCTTATAGGAAAGAAGGGGAAGAAGCAAGGCAATATGCGTGATGTAGACCCAAAACTGGTGAAGGAATATGCTGGTGAGGATGCGGATATTACGTTTCGCTTGAAGCAGGTTTTTGAACCAAAACTTGATGAGGGAAAGACAAAGGAGGTATTTGACAATATTGAATTGCCTTTGGTTCCAGTGCTTTCGGATATGGAGTTGCAAGGAGTGAATTTGGATACCAAAGCGCTGGCTACTCTATCTAAAGAATTGGAAGGGGATATTGCAAAACTAGACAAGGAGATCATAGAGCTGGCCGGTGAGGAGTTTAATATTGCTTCGCCAAAGCAGCTTGGGGAAATACTTTTTGGGAAACTAAAATTGCTTGAAAAGCCAAAGAAAACCAAGAGCGGTCAGTATGCTACTTCTGAGGATATCCTTAGCGATTTGGCCAAGGAACACCGTATTGCTGAAGCTATTTTGGATTATCGCCAAATGGTGAAATTGAAATCTACTTATGTAGATGCTTTGCCGGAAATGGTGAATGCTACGACCAAGAGAATTCACACGTCCTTTAATCAGGCAGTAGCTGCTACTGGACGTTTGAGTTCGGTAAATCCTAATCTTCAAAACATTCCAATAAGAACTGAGCGGGGAAGGGAGGTGCGTAAAGCATTTATCCCTCGTGATGAAAATCACTTGATGTTGGCGGCAGATTACTCTCAAATAGAGTTGAGATTAATTGCTGAGCTGAGTGGGGATAAAAGTATGATGGATGCCTTTTTGAATGAAGAGGATATTCATACTGCTACAGCAGCGAAGGTTTTTGGTGTAAACCTGAACGAAGTAACCCGTGAGCAAAGGAGCAATGCTAAAACTGTGAACTTTGGGATTATCTATGGGGTAAGTGCTTTTGGCCTTAGCCAGCAAACTAGCTTAAGCAGGGGCGAGGCTGGCGATATTATCAAGTCGTATTGTCAAACCTATCCAGGAATTCAGGATTATATAGAAAGCCAAAAAGAGTTTGCTCGTAAAAATGGTTTTGTGGAAACACTGCTCGGAAGAAGAAGATATCTAAAGGACATCAATTCGAGAAATGCAGTGGTACGAAGCCATGCAGAAAGAAATGCGGTTAATGCTCCAATACAGGGTACAGCAGCGGATATCATTAAGCTGGCCATGATAAAAATATATGACGAGCTGAAGCCTTTTGACACCAAAATGGTGCTTCAGGTACATGATGAATTGGTGTTTGATGCACCTGTTGGTGAAATCGAAACGGTGAAGCCTCTTATCAAATCAGCAATGGAAGATGCCGTAAATCTTAAAGTGCCTCTTACAGTTGAATTTGGCCAGGGAGCCAATTGGCTTGAAGCCCACTAAGATTAAAAGTTAATCGTAACGGTTTTTCTTTCGATGGATGCAGTAGCTCTGCCTGTGTTTGGAGCTACAAGCACAAATCTTGCTTGAAGATCTGAGGTGGTTGCATTGCAATCTATGGCCTTGCCTGCAAATTCAAAAGATTGTCCGTAATCACTATCAAAATAAAGAACAACATCAGGATTTTCAACCAATTCGTCTTTATAGAGGCTTAAAACAACTTCATCTGACCATTCTTGGTTCAGCCTGGCTACAAAGTCGTCATTCAAGCGCAGTGTATATCTGGGTTTACAAAGTACATCGCCTAATGGGCCGGTGATTGTTTTAAGCTCAACGTTTTGTACTGTAAAACCGAATTTTTGATCAAAATCTCCGGATATATAAAAACTACTTTCCTTAAAATTTGTGTTGTCCAAATCCTTGTCCAACACATCATTGTTTAAGCAGCCAAACAGGCTAGTGGAAATGATTAACAGAAGAATGAAGTTTCGCATCAATCGAGTTTTATTACTAAACCAAGACCATAGCCGCCATATTGATTGGGCACAAAGCCAACTTTGTCAATGGTAAATGGGTTTTTATCTTTTTTGAGCTCAGGGCCAGGGTTTTTTTTGAGCCATTTTATTCCCCTGTATAAAAAGTAGCTGCTTACAGCTAAAGCTGCATACTCGGCAAACTGGGCATAATAATATCCACGATACTTTTTTTGGCTTTCTTCAAATATGGTTTTCCTCACATTCATGTCGTAGCCAGCATATCTATAAAGCTCGTAGTTTTTTTCAGCCTCCTCCTGAAGATTTTTGCCTTTAATGTAGGTGTAAACTAACGCACCCCCGATGAGCACAGTGGTGGCTGCCGGCAGTCCTAGATTAAGCAGCTTTTGCTTTGAGTATGACTGAGATTCTTTGAGATAAGCGATATAGGCAGGGCTGTTTTCGAAACGGTAGAAAAAACTTACTGTTTCAGAAGCTTTGATTTCAATGATAGTGTCGAGAAGCGTTTTGTTTGGGCACCAAGCTTGAACAAAGTACTTTCCGGGCTTGAGTTTTGCGGTATTGCCATACTCCATCAGTTCCCCATCTATTGTAACTGCTTCGGCTGCAGGAGTAAGGTACAAACGGAGTGTTCCTTCATTTTGGGCTAAAGCCATAAGGCTTAAGTTCAATAGCAGGATGGTCAATACTTTTTTCATTCAATAATCAGCTTTTTACTGTAGGTGTCAGCACCATCGGTAAAGGTCAACATATAAATACCTGAAGCTAAGTTGAGATTATCTATGGTGAATAAAGTAGACTCCTTGCTTATAACAACGTTGCCTACTTGTTTGCCATAAAGATCGTGGATATTCAATTTTATGTCAGACTTTGGTTGGCTCTTTAGGCTAATATTTATTTTTCCACTTGAAGGATTAGGAAAAACAGAAAGGCTTTGGCTCAAAGGTGTTTCTTGTAAACCAATGTTGCTGGCTGATACATTAATATTATCCAGATAAAAATTATTGCCACCGCCTGATCTAAAAGCAAACTTGATCAATATTGGGCCTGTGCTTTCGAACTGATCCAAGCCAACAGAATAATTTTTCCATTGGTCAGCGGTGGGCACAAATGAGCCATTATTAACGTTTGGTGCTGTGGTGATTAAGGTACCACCAAAAATCCCCACATTAGACCAACTTTCTCCACAGTCAGAAGAAACGGAAACGGTAAGAATATCTGCGTTGACACTTGCTTTTTTAGCAAAAGCATAGTCAAAAGAAAGCATTAAGTCTTGACCAAAAATAGTCTGAATGCTAGGCGAGATAAATTCATCTACATCTTTATCAGTTTCTGCATCCTTATTATTAATGAATAATGACTGGCTACTATTCTTACCTGCTATTGAAGTTAATCTAAAGGTGGTAGAATCAATGCCAGAAATAACAGAAACTGCAGGCTTATTAAGTGTTGAGCCTTCAAAGTTCTCATTCCATTGTGCTAAAAAAGAATATTGGGGCTTTACAGAAATCGACTGAGATTTGGTCAAAGTGGAAGATCCTGCAGAGTTGGTTACCATAAGCGTTGCATCAAAGGCGCCAGCGTTGGGGTAATATATCTTTGGGTTTTCTTGATTGGAACTGCTTGGTGTGCCACCTGGAAAAGACCAAGAATAAGTATCGGGATCACCATCTTCGGTTTGATTGAAAAATTGAACAGAATCACCTGGGCAAATAACTGTTGAAGACATTTCAAACAAAGCTAAAGGCTGGCAACTTGGTGGGTTAATAATGCCTGTGGCTAAAAGGTTTGAATTAGATACCAAGACAGAACGATATTGAATAGAACCCAATGTAGAGCGCATTACATTTTTCTGAAGTGTGGTAAAAGTGTTTTGACAAACCCCATCAGAATAATCCATAAAGTTTTCAATCATATCCGGGTAGTTCGGAGAATCATTGTTACAGCTATTTTTATTTAGGTTGCACCCATAACTTGCGGATGAAACGGGCGGGGTATCAGCAATTCCGTCTCCTTGATTACATCCTCCTTGAAAGGTGTGAAGAAGTCCTAGATAGTGTCCAACTTCATGAGTAAGAGTACGGCCATCATAGGCGGCAGTACCAATTACTCCCAAGGCATCATTTCGGATAACTATACCGTCTGTTGAGGCACTCATCCAAGGGAAGTTGGCAAAGCCCAAAATCAGACCAGTGCTACTGCTACTGCTTATAATGCTTTTAACAACCCAGATATTTAGGTACTTATCAGGATCCCATTGAACTAAAGTCTTTACCTGATTACGAGGGTTAGCGTCTACGGATAAAGGGGTGTAAATTCTATTGATACCATCTGTGCAGTTTCCGTTGTCATCCTTTTTTGCGAGCTCAAACTTAACTTCAACATTGGCCTGAACATTTTGAAATATGGCTCTAAGGTTGGAGGCATCTGGATTTTGAAGGTTGAAGTCTTCGTTTAATATCCTTAATCCATCCAAAATCTGTGCTTTTGAAATATTATCTTCAGGGTAGTCATATAGAACATGAAAAACTACGGGTATAGTAAGTACGGCAGCCTGATTTTTTTTCTTAGATGGAGTAATGTTTTCATTAGCCATTTCCATTAATTGACTTCTGCGTTGTTCAAAAGTCTTTTCTAAATCAGGGTTCTCGCTAATTATTTCTTGAACGTACTCATCAGTACCACAATGTGGGTGCGCTTGCTGTGCATGGGTATTCAGGCCAAAAAAGATTACAACAAGGAATATGAGACATTTTTTCATTAAATAGGAATTTTTATAAGGGGCGCAAAAGTAGCGATTTACAATTAAGTGCCTTTTCACATAGTAAGACAAGCTACCTTTGCAAAGGTTTAATAACCTGTTAATATTGCGTGAAATTTTAAGATATGCCAACTTATGGGCAAGAAGCTTGCCAATCACCCAGCTTAGTTATCAACATTTTAAGTTAAATAAGTTTGGTCAATTGTGAATTTTAGTTGTAAGTTTGCAGCCCCTTTTTAGAGGGGGAGATAAAACGATCGTAACAGGTTAAAAATAAAACAGTTGTGAATACAATAAGTTATAAAACTGTATCTGCAAACAAACAAACCGCTGAGAAGAAATGGGTGTTGGTTGATGCAGAAGGGGAAGTGCTAGGAAGATTGGCTTCGAAAGTGGCCTATATTCTTCGCGGTAAGAACAAAGCAAACTTTACGCCTCATGCAGATTGTGGTGATAATGTGATTATCATCAACGCTGCCAAGGTAGCCTTGAGTGGAAACAAAGTGCAGGAAAAAGAATATGTTCGTCATACTGGTTATCCAGGTGGGCAGCGTTTCAGTACTCCTCAAGAGTTGCTAAAAAAACAGCCAAACAAAATTGTGGAAAATGCCGTGCGTGGTATGCTTCCGAAAAATAAATTAGGGCGCGATTTGTTTCGCAACCTAAAAGTGTACGAAACTGCTCAGCACAACCAAGAAGCTCAGCAGCCTACAACTATCGATCTTAACACGATTATCAAATAAATAAGATGGCAGTAACTCATACCATTGGTAGAAGAAAAACTTCTATCGCTCGCGTTTTCTTAAAAGAAGGTAGTGGTGAAATCACTATCAACAAGAAAAATTTCAAAGATTACTTTGATACCGCTACTCTTCATTACAAATTGCAACAGGCATTTGATCTTACCGAAACTACAGGTCAGTATGATGTAACAGTAAATGTAGAAGGTGGAGGTATTACAGGACAAGCAGAAGCTATCCGCCTGGGTATTGCAAGAGCACTTTGCGAAATCAATCCAGACTACAGATCAATGCTTAAGCCTGATGGCCTTATGACCCGTGATCCACGTATGGTGGAACGTAAGAAATTTGGTCAGAAGAAAGCGCGTAAGAAATTTCAATTTAGCAAGCGTTAATATTTTTATAAATCGTTTAGTATCCAAATTCGTGGGGCACACTTCTTTAAGAATGACCACCCTCGGATTGAGTTAGAGAACGTAAACACAATTACAAATGGCAGACAACAACATCAAAGAAATGCTGGACGCAGGTGTACACTTTGGACACCTTACCCGTAAGTGGAATCCGAGCATGGCTCCTTATATTTTTATGGAGCGCAATGGTATTCACATTATCGATCTTTACAAAACTGAAGCAAAATTGGAGATAGCATGCGAGGCTATGGCTAAAATTGCAGCAAGTGGACGCAAGATTATGTATGTGGCTACAAAAAAGCAGGCAAAAGACATTATTGCAGAAAACGCAGGTAGTGTGAATATGCCATATATTACTGAGCGCTGGCCTGGTGGAATGCTTACAAACTTTGTTACGATCCGTAAGGCTATCAAGAAAATGCAGTCAATCGATAAAATGAAAGAGGACGGAACTTTCCTTACCCTTTCAAAAAAGGAAAGATTGCAAGTTGACCGTCAGCGTGAAAAATTGGAAAGACAATTGGGTTCTATCGCTGATATGACTCGTCTTCCAGCTGCTTTGTTCATCGTTGATATCAACAAAGAACACATTGCTGTTGCTGAAGCCAAAAACCTTGGTATACCTACCTTCGCTATCGTTGATACAAACTCTGACCCGCATGCGGTGGATTTTGCTATCCCTGGTAATGATGATGCTACTCGCTCAATTGATGTGCTTGTAAAAAGAGTTACTGAAGCTATCAAAGGTGGGTTGGCAGAAAGAAAAGCGGATAAAGAAAAAGCTTCAAAAGATAAATTGAAGAAAGCCGCTAATAAGACTGAAACTGCAGAAGTAGCTGAAGAAGGTACTACTGAAGAATAAGCGATCTTAAATATTATTTGAGAATAGATTTATACAGGAGAAGGGATGAAAAGTGATTTTTATCCCTTCTTTAATTTACAATAACAAACGATAAATTTACAGCCATGGCTAATATCACAGCAGCAGACGTAAATAAACTAAGAAAACAAACCGGAGCCGGAATGATGGATTGCAAGAAAGCACTTCAAGAGGCAGACGGTGATTTTGACAAAGCAGTAGACGTGCTTAGAAAGCAAGGACAAAAAGTAGCAGCAAAGCGTGCAGATCGTGATGCTACAGAAGGTTGTGTGCTTGCAGGCGCCAACGCTGATAACAGCTTTGGTGCTGTTGTGAGTCTTAACTGCGAAACTGATTTTGTTGGAAAGAACGATAGTTTTATCGCTCTTACTCAAAAAATTCTTGATAAAGCAGTTGAATCGAAAGCTGCAACTAAGGAGGCACTATTAAAAGAGACTTTGGATGGAATGACCATCGAAGAAAAGCTTACTGAGCAAACCGGTGTTATTGGTGAAAAACTTGAAATCGGTGGGTATGAAGTGTTGGAAGGAGCATATATTGCTGCCTACATACACGCTGGTAATAAGCTTGCTGCTATCGTTGCAATGAACGAAGAAGCAGAGGAAGCTGGAAAAAACGTAGCTATGCAAGCAGCTGCCATGAATCCAGTGTCACTAAATCGTGATGGTGTAACACAAGAAGTTATTGACAGAGAACTTGAAGTGGGTAAGGATCTAGCTCGTCAGGAAGGCAAGCCAGAAGAAATGCTTGATAAAATTGCTCAAGGTCGTTTGAACAAGTTTTTCAAAGAAAGCACACTACTTGAACAGGATTATATCCGCGATGGAAAATTGAGCATCGCTAAATATTTAGATTCTGTAAAGAAAGGCTTGACCATTACTGGCTTTAAAAGAGTTGGTTTAGGAGTGTAATCTTCAGAACAATTATATTAAAACCCCGTTACTCCACGAGTGCCGGGGTTTTTTTTGTGCCGAAAAGTAAATTTTAACTTTCGTTAACTATTTATAAGGCACTTCGTTATAAGTTTGCCAACCCTATATTCTGTGCAATCCTGCAATGGATTATATAAATGTTCAAAAGATGACTAAAAAATTATGGTTGATGTTATTGTGTTTTGTCACAATGACTCAATACGCTTATGCGCAAAACTATACGCTAAAAGGCAGGGTAAAAGACGCTTCTAATGGTGAAGATTTGATTGGTGCCGCAGTAATAGTGGAGGGGGCTTCTGGCAAAGGTGCTACTACGAATACTTATGGTTTTTATTCACTTACCCTAGCCAAGGGTACCTATAAAGTGAGTGTACAATATATAGGGTATCAAACCGTGATAAAGGAAGTAGTTTTGGATAAAGATGTGAGCCTTAACATCGAACTTCAAGAGGACAGTGAAAGCCTGGAAGAAGTGGTGGTAAGCGCAGAGGCAGCCAATGCAAATGTGACCAAAACAGAAATGAGCGTGGCTAGAATTACGCCCAAAGAGGTAGAGACAGTTCCCGTTTTGTTTGGAGAAAAAGACATTATAAAAATGGTGCAATTGCTGCCAGGTGTCAAGACTTCGGGAGAAGGTGGTAGCGGTTTTTCGGTACGCGGTGGTGGTTTAGATCAAAACTTGATTTTGCTAGACGAAGCACCCGTGTACAATGCATCTCACCTCTTAGGTTTCTTCTCGGTTTTCAATTCTGATGCTATAAAAGATGTAACCCTTTATAAAGGAGGAATGCCTGCAGAGTACGGTGGTCGAGCTTCATCTGTGATGGATGTTATAATGAAAGACGGAAACTCCAAAAAGTTTGGTGCATCGGGTGGTATAGGATTAATATCGTCTAAGCTAACAATTGAAGCACCTATTGTAAAAGACAAAGGTTCATTTATCGTGAGTGGAAGACGTACGTACGCAGATGTGTTTTTGAAACTATCAAGTAATGAAGATTTAAAAAATACCACACTTTACTTTTATGACCTAAACCTCAAAGCTAACTATCAAATCACTCAAAAGGATAGAGTATACATTAGTGGATATTTTGGTAGAGATAATTTTGGCTTTGACGATGAATTTGGCTTCAGCTGGGGGAATGTAACTGGGACTTTGCGTTGGAACCACGTTTTTAATGATCGCCTTTTTAGCAATACATCATTTATATATAGTGATTATGACTATGCTTTTGATGTAGGTGCAGATGAAGAAAAGTTTACGCTGGAGTCAGGTATCAAAGACTTAAACCTCAAACAGGATTTTTCATACTTCCTGAATTCAAATAATACGATCAAGTTTGGTGGAAATGTGATTCGCCACAATTTTGTACCTGGGGTGATAAAGTCTGGGCCAGAAAGTGGAATTCCACCGCAGGAAATTAATGAGCAATATGCAGTAGAGGGAGCACTGTATGTACAAAATGAACAAAAGGTGGGCTTGCGCTGGAGTTTTTCTTACGGCTTGCGTTACAGCTTATTTGATTATATGGGTGCTGGTGAGGCCTATGAGTTTGACGAAGCAGGTGAGGTTGTTTCGAGCCAAACCTATGATGATTGGGAGTCAATTCAGTTCTATAATGGCTTGGAGCCGCGAGCTTCTGCCAAGTATTTGCTGAATGAAGAAAGTTCGATTAAAATGGCCTATAATCGAAATTATCAGTACATGCATTTATTGTCCAACTCTACCTCAGGCTCTCCTACAGACAGATGGGTACCAAGCAGTAATAATGTAAAACCCCAAATTGCAGACCAGATAGCCGCAGGATATTTTAGAAACTTTAAAGACAATATGTTTGAGTTTTCGGCCGAAGTGTATTACAAGAAAATGCAAAATTTAATTGACTACAGAGCCGGAGCTGATTTGGTATTCAATGGTACGGTAGAGTCAGAATTGGTGTATGGTGGAGGAAAAGCTTATGGGTTAGAGCTTTTACTAAGAAAAACACAAGGAAAGTTTACAGGGTGGTTGAGTTACACATTGTCTCGCTCGCTTCGCAAATTTGATGATATTGATAACGGCAAGATATTCCCATCTCGTCAAGATCGAATTCACGACTTGTCCGTTACGGCCATTTATGCACTTAACCCTAAATGGACCTTTTCTGCAAACTTTATATTTTATACAGGAGATGCCGTGAGTTTTCCATCGGGCCGATATCAGGCAGGAGGTAAGGAAGTGCCCTACTATACCGAGCGAAATGGCTACAGGTTTCCCAATTATCATAGATTGGACTTGGGCGCAACCTGGACAGTAAAAAAGACAGAAAAATTTGAGAGTAGCTGGAACTTCTCTGTTTACAACGCCTATGGCCGCGAAAATCCTTATATCATAAATTTTGAAGAAAATGAAGATACCGGAAACGTGGAAGCTGTTCAGTTTGCTTTGTTTAAAGTGATTCCATCAATCAGTTACAATTTTAGATTTTAAGAAATTATGAAAAGGTTTTTTATACTAATCATTGCCACGCTTTCACTTGCTTCTTGCGAAAAGGTAATAGACGTAGACTTAAACAGTGCCGATCCTCAAATGGTATTTGAGGCAAACCTTGCTGCCGGCTCTGATAGTTTGTGGATTTCTATTACCAAAACGGCTGATTACTTTAGTAGTGAACCAAACCCTATGGTAGATGGAGCTGCTATTGACTTTACCGATGGGGCGGGAGTAACCAAGCAAGCAACGGGCATGGGCAGTGGACTCTATTTGGTAACGGGGGTAAACTCCACAGTAGGTAAAACCTACACAATACGAGCTGATGTAGAAGGACAAATTACCGAAGCATCAAGCTATATGCCTGTTACTGTATTGCTGGATTCAGTGACATTTGAATTTTTGCCGGCTACCGATTTTAGTGATGCTTCTTACAGAATAAATTTGGCCTTTCAAGATCCCCCTGATACATTAAACTATTATCAAATCATCGTTAGGATAAATGGAAAAGTAGAAGGTGATATAACCGTGTTTGATGACAAATTTTATCAAGGAGCATATTTGGATATTCCACTTTTTGGATATGAAATAGAAAAGGGAGATGTGGTAGAGATAGAGCTTCAAAGTATTGATGCTGATGTGTATAAATATTTTTTAACCTTAGCATCGATAGTTAGCCAAACTGGTCCTCCGGGAATTGCGCCCGGTAATCCAATCACCAATCTCAAAGGTGATATTCAGCTTGGGTATTTTGGAACCTATAGCCACAGTTCAATTATGGACACCATTCAATAAGTTCATGTATAAAAAGTAAACCCGGTAAATGATCGCCCTTAAGGGAAATTGCACTCCTTTTTTGGTATATGCAGCCATTTCATCAAAGCGTTTACATTTGCAGCAAACCGTATTTAGCTTTTAGCTAAAATGGAGCTGGTGATGAACAGTTGTACACAAAGCCAGTGTTAAATAATTTTTGAGTCTATGGCATTTGGATTGTTTGATTTTTTATCACTAATTGGTGCCCTCGGTCTCTTCATTTTTGGAATGAAGGTGATGAGTGATTCTATTCAAAAAGTAGCCGGAAACAAGCTTAGGGAGATACTGGAAGCAATGACTTCAAATCGCCTATTGGGTGTTTTGACAGGTGTGCTAATTACAACAATGGTGCAGTCTTCGTCAGCCACCACGGTTATGGTGGTGAGTTTTGTAAATGCGGGTTTACTTTCGCTTATTCAATCTATAGGGGTAATTATGGGTGCCAATGTGGGTACTACGGTTACCGGTTGGCTTATATCTCAGCTTGGGCTCGGAAAATTCAGCATAGCCAGCATGTGCTTGCCCATCATAGCGGTTGGTTTTCCTATGATGTTTAGCTCTCGTGAAAAACTTAAACTTTGGGGAGAGGTACTGTTAGGTTTTGCCATACTTTTTTTAGGTCTTAACTTCATGAAAGAAGCTGTTGGCGGGCTTCAAAATGAAGAACTACTTGGCTTTGTAAAAGACATTAATTACGCTGGACAGCCCTATATAAAACAGTTTTTCACTGTTTTACTATTTGTTGCTATAGGCACACTTCTTGCCATTGTTGTTCAATCTTCTAGCGCTGCAATGGCGCTCACCTTGGTCATGTGCAATGAAGGTTGGATTGCATTCCCGGTAGCAGCTGCTATTATCTTAGGAGAAAATATAGGAACAACCATAACGGCCAACCTGGCTGCCCTTATAGGTAATGTTCATGCCAAGCGGGCTGCTCGGGCTCATTTTGTTTTTAATGTATTTGGAGTACTATGGATGCTGGCCGTGTTTCCATTTTTTGTAAATCTGATTGCCGAGCTATCTACCAATATATTTGGGGTAAACCCTATGCTTACAGCTACTGGCATCCCAGGGGCATTAGCGTTGTTTCATACTGCTTTTAATGTTCTCAATCTTTTGGTATTAGTTGGTTTTACAGGCTTTATAGCCAAAGTAGTCATTCGTATGGTACCTAGTCGTAGTGAAGATGATGAAGTGTTTAGCCTCGACTACATTGGTAGCGGAATGATGGAAACTTCCGAGCTTTCTATTTTGGAGGCCCGAAAAGAGGTGGTGAAGTTTGCTGATATTGTAAGACGCGCGTTTAGATATGTGCCAAAGCTAGTTACTGAGATGGACGAGAAAAAGCTACGCTACTATACTGAGCAGTTGGAGAAGTACGAGGATATTACCGACCGGATGGAACTTGAGATCTCGAACTACCTCAGTAAAGCGGCTAAGGGAGAGTTAAGTAACAGCGGTGGGCGTAAGGTGCGTAGCATGCTTAATATAGCCAATTACCTGGAGCGTATAGGAGATATTTATCTGGAAATAAGCCGTAACCTTACCATGCGCAAAAAGAAAAAGGCATATTTCACACAAGATATGCGAGATCGAATAGCGGAGCTTTCTGACTTAGTGAAACGCTCTTTAGACCTGATGGTAGAGAACCTTGAAGCCTATGAGAAAGATATTGATTTTGTGGCGGCTGAGCAGCTTGAAAACGAAATTGATCAAACCTACAAGCGCCTTCGGAAAGAGTATATCAGAAAGGTAGAATCAGGAAGATTTTCGGTGCGAAGCGGAGTTTACTATAGCGACCTTATTGCTGAACTGGAGCGAATAGGTGATCATGTGCTAGGCGTAACAGAGTCATTAAAAAAGGACAATGAACTTATTGTGGAGGAATAAAAATTCCTGGCGAACTTGCTATTTGGCTTTTATTTCCTTCTCTGTCTTTTAGAACTACTTCAAATTTTATGGTGTCCACGCTGGAGTTTGTGGGATATCCTAAATAGATGAATGGAGCAAAAATATTTCCTTCCAATATTTTATTTTGTCCCTCAGGGGTAAGATCCGGAAGTCTCTGGTGAAAGTATAGGCAGCTTGTGGTATCCACTGGAAATACTTCCTCATAGTTCCCACCTACTTTTTCAAAGTATCGTATAAAAAGGTCGTAGGCTTGCGAATTGCAGGTGTCAAATATGTTTTGATTTCCTGATCCAATATCACCATCACCGTCTGTAAAAGAAAGATTCAGAACGATTTCATCAATGGGACCATTTTGGGGTACAATTTCGTAATCCACCCATTTGAGGTTTGGGGTGTCAGGAAATGCTTTGTCTTTTTGGCACCCTTTGAGAGTGAAGGTAAAGACAAGTGCTAAGAGTAGTATTTTTGCAAAATATATTTTCATCGATTATAATAACGCAGCTAGAGCATCAAACGTTGGTTAACAAGCAATATTTCAAAGATAGGGTTTTCGGTATACAGACACAGGAGGAGTTTGAGCAATTAGCTTTAGAGTTGTTTCGCTTTCAGGCTGAGAATAATACGGTGTACAAAGAGTATTTATCGTATTTAAAAATAGATACATCGCAGGTTGATAGTGTGTCGGAAGTACCTTTTTTGCCTATTTCTTTTTTTAAAACCCATCAGGTGAAAACAGGTGACTTTGATCCTGCTATTTCTTTCAGCAGTTCGGGCACTGGTGATGGAACCACCAGCATACATGCTATTGCTGATACTTCAGTTTATGAAAATAGCTTCAATACAGCTTTCAATCAGTTTTATGGGAATGCTAAAGATTGGTGCATCTTGGCACTGCTGCCATCGTATTTGGAGCGTCAAGGGTCGTCATTAATCTATATGGCCGAAGCGCTCATTCAGCAATCAGAAGATGCCGATAGCGATTTTTACCTCAATCAGTGGGATGAACTTAACGCAGTTTTGCAAAAGAAGAAAAGCCAGGGTAAAAAGACACTTTTGTTGGGCGTGAGTTTTGGATTATTGGATTTTGTAGAGCACCATCAAATTTCATTTGAAGGCCTTACTGTGATGGAGACTGGCGGGATGAAAGGCAGACGAAAGGAAATGATTCGAACGGATTTGCACGCTATTTTGAAGCAAGGCTTTGGTGTAAAAAACATTCATTCGGAATATGGAATGACCGAGCTTTTATCTCAGGGATATTCCAAAGGCGATGGACGGTTTAATTGTCCGCCATGGATGAAAATAGTAACTCGCCAGACTGACGATCCTTTTAGCGCGACAAGAAAGGGAAAAACCGGAGGAATCAATGTTATAGATTTAGCTAATATTGACAGCTGTGCTTTTATTGAAACACAGGATTTGGGAAGAATTTATGAAGATGGAAGTTTTGAAGTAATGGGGCGTTTTGATAATTCCGATATTCGGGGCTGCAACCTAATGGTAATTTGAAAATTTTTATGAAAAAACTAATTGTACTCGCACTACTAGGATTGGCTATTTCGGCCAAGTCACAAATAATTGAAGAATCTGTTAAGGTACTATCTAAGCCTAGCGGAGAAGCACTTTTTAGCCTCGAGGCTGAAGAAAAGGTGTACTCATTTGCACCTGAAGAGGGTTGGTATAAAATCAGAAAAGAAGTGTATGTAGATCCAAAAAATGTGGTGGATGACAAATACATTATCGCTGGGACGACTTTTTTTACAAAAGAAAATGTAAAGATTGGAAGTGCCTTGGTGGAGATAAAAGTAAAGGAAGGTGAGAAGGTGGAGGCCTTTAGAGGCAACGATCGCTTTAGGGCAATTGTTGAAGGTTACTTATTCAAAACAAAATTTGTAGATGGAAGTGTGCCTGAAGAACGAATCAGCGAGATTTTGGCTATGCGAAATCGCAATGAGCAAGTGCCGAGTTTTAAAGAGTTATTTGAGCTATATGATTTTGAAGAAAGGAAGTTTGAAGATCTTACAGCTCATGTTTATCGTGAAGAAAACAAAACCTTAAATGAGGACAAAGATTTTCGGGTGATAATGATTTTTAGGGGAGAAACGAGTCCCTATGCTGTGATGACGAATGATCATGAAGTGACGGCACCAAAAATTAAACATAGCTGGGAAGAGTATGATTTTAAAGTGATTTATTTCTACAAACCCACCTCTACTCAAGAGGAGCTGGTTCAGGATAAGATACTGTATACATTTTTAGGGCTTTAAGGGCTTAAAATTGTTGTCGGGCATATCTTCTTTTTAGTTTTTTTACCAAGGCCTTTCTTTCCTCAAGTTCACGGGCGATAGTTTCTAGGGTGTAGTTCATGGGCAGAAGATCGTAGCTTGTGGGTATTGAGTTTGCATCAGCTATTTCCGAACTAGGAATTTGACCTTGATCATAACAACCTATGGGAGCTAAAATATAGGGGTGCACTTGAAATATGATAGCCATAGTAAATAATTGATCAATTGATAACTCTAGTTCTCCACTTTCCATTAAGGCATATGTGGGCTGCGAAACATTTAAACGTCTGGATATTTCAAACTGCGTCAAGCCGTGCTTTTCTCTTAGTGCTCGTAATTTACCGGTCTTGAGCATTTCGGTATACATTAGATTAACGCGTTTAAAGCGTCCAAACTATAGAATCTGATCAACGTCCTAATACCTGAATTCAGGTATTTTTAAAGGATTGCCATTAAAAAGAATTTTAGAGGTGTGTGGGAAGTAAGTGTCAGTTGTAAATACCAAGCCCCCTTGCATACTTAACTCTTTGTTGTAGTATGCAAAGGGGATTAGAAGATCTTGTGAAAATCTAGATGATTTTGTGTTACCCATAAGAATGAAAGTCTACGCGGGTAAGTGAAATAAGTTTGGGATACAGGAAAACCTTCGTTATATCTATGTTCAGGATTGGTATTTTCTGAAATGTTTCAAGCTACCTGAATACTAGCCTAACTCGCAACAGGAGCACCATACACATACATCTGCTCCATGGTGGGAGAAGGCACACCGCCAGCTTTTTCAAGTGTTACCGCAAAGGCATCAGCACCGGGAACTTTGCCCATAGCTAATAAGTTTTCTTTGGTATCATCTGCATTAAATACACCCATATCTATAGGCTTTCCATCTTTTAAAGCCCATAGTTGGTACTGCATTCCTTCTGGGGCATCAGGCAAGGCTTTCACGTCCAGATATACTATTTCCGAAGTTGAATTCCAGTGTACATCGGCACGGTATTGCGGGTCACGACCTTCAATTGCTTTCATAATAAAGGTGGCGGTTCCTGCATCTCTAAGCACTTCAAGATTGCTTTGAGCGTCTTTAAAGTTGGCTACCATCACCTCATTCTCACTTTCCAGTTCAGCAACTCGCAGTTGGGTTTTAGATATTTCTTCTTCTTTATCTTGAATAGATTGGTACTGCAGTGCATTGTAGCCAAGGCTAATAAGTAGCGCCACAGAAGCGGCAATTGCCAAAGGCGAAAAGCCTGACCTCTTATTTTCAGCAGGAGCCATGGTTCTCACCACAGGCTCATTTGGTGTGTCTTTTTTGCTAGGGCTAGATTTCGAGCTTTGAGAATTATTTGCCGCTAAGGCAGCTGCCAATATTTCATCTTTCCATTCGGGCTTGGGAGCCACGCTATGGGCTGTAGCATAGCCTTCAAGGCTGGAACGCATTTCATCAATGGCCTGTTGCACTTCTGGGTGCTTTTGGGCCATCTGCTTTACCTCGGAAGCTTCGGCATCAGTAAGCATACCTAGCACGTAGGTTTCAATAACTCCTGATTCTATGTATTCTTTAGTATTCAACTTGTTCTTAGTTTTCCGGTTTAAAAAATTTGCGAAGCTTCTCCATGCCAGCTTTGGCTCTGCTCTTCACTGTTCCCAATGGGATATCAAACTCTTCAGAAATTTCTTTCTGTGTGTACCCACCAAAATAGGCGAGATCAATCACTTGTTTTTGTTCGGCTGGAAGGCTGTTCACAACTTCTTTGAGCCCGATGTGATCGGGGCTAAAACCTGAGTCGCTCTCAAATGCATATACGTGATTATCCAACTCTTGGTTTTGGTTCTGGTTTTTATTTCTCTTCGAACGTAGATAGTCTATACAATTATTGCGAGTAAGGTTTAGCATCCATGTGTACAACGCACCCTTAGAGGCATCGTATTTTGCATGGTACTTCCAGATTTTAATAAAAGTTTCTTGAAGAAGGTCGCGGCTGAGGTCGCTATTGCGCGTCATTTGCAAAAGCACTCCATACAACGCACCGGAATAGGCGTCATATATAAAGCTTAGTGCTGCTTCATTACCAGCGCTAAATTCCTCAATGAGGTTCGCTTCGGTAATTGTGTGTGATTGGTCTAACAAAAGTTAAAATTTAGCATATATAAAACCTAAATTGAGGATTTGTTCAAATCTAGTCATATTACTCTAATGAGAAAATAGTTCTTCTTTCCCTTTTGAGCAAGAATGTATTGGCCGCTGATTACATCATCAGTAGTAATCTTTTTTTCTAAAGTCACCTTATTTTTATTAATGCTAAAGCCGTTTGCCTGAATCATCTTGCGGGCTTCACCGTTAGAACTAAAAATTTGCGTTTGCTGTGCTCCAAAGGCAATAATGTCCAATCCATCACTAAGGTCGGTAGCAGCGATTTCAAATTGGGGTACACCCGAAAAAATATCAGCCAGGGTTTCTCCATCAATATTGCGAAGTGAATCCTCGGTAGCTTTTCCAAAAAGGATTTCTGAAGCTTTAAGAGCGTTCTCCAAATCTTCTTCAGAATGTACCATAATGGTCATTTCTTCTGCCAGCTTTTTTTGAAGGGCACGCTCATGTGGTGCTTCTTTGTGTGCATTTACTAAGCTGCTGACTTCATTTTCATCCAGCATGGTAAAAATCTTGATGTAGCGCTCAGCATCATCATCAGAAGTGTTTAGCCAAAATTGGTAAAACTTGTATGGGCTGGTCAGTTTCTTATCTAGCCACACATTGCCTTCTTCGGTTTTTCCAAATTTGGTTCCGTCTGCTTTGGTGATAAGTGGGCAGGTGAGGGCAAATGCGGTTCCTTGTGCTTTTCTGCGAATGAGTTCAGTACCGGTGGTAATATTTCCCCACTGATCCGAGCCGCCCATTTGCAACTTGCAATTCATTTCCCTGTAAAGGTGAAGAAAATCATAACCCTGCACCAGCTGGTAAGTAAACTCTGTGAAAGACATTCCCTCAGCATCTTCGCTGGTAAGGCGTTTTTTTACAGAATCTTTAGCCATCATATAATTTACCGTAAGGTGCTTACCGATGTCTCTGATAAAATCAAGGAAGCTAAAGTCCTTCATCCAATCGTAGTTGTTTACCAACTTGGCGGCATTGGGCTCATCAGATGTAAAATCAAGAAAGCGTTCCAATTGCTTTTGTATAGATGCCTGGTTGTGGCGAAGGTCTTCTTCCGTCAGCAGATTGCGCTCCTTACTTTTGCCGGAAGGGTCACCAATCATACCGGTAGCACCACCAATCAAAGCCAGTGGGCGGTGGCCTGCACGTTGAAAATGCTTCAGCATCATTACGCCCACCAAATGACCGATGTGTAAAGAGTCAGCAGTAGGGTCGATGCCCACATAGGCCGAAGCCATTTCTTTTTCGAGCATCTCTTCGGTTCCGGGCATAATATCATGGAGCATGCCTCTCCAACGTAACTCTTCTACAAAATTTTTCTTCATCGGGGGATATAATTTCTTCGATTGACGGGCAAAAATATAACTTCGCGCAGGCTAATCAAAGATTACGAAAGGCATTGGACGAAACTATTTTGGTAACCGGGGCAACCGGGATGTTAGGAGCTCACGTATTGTATGAGCTCACAAGTGCTGGCAAGGCTGTGCGGGCTGCTTATCGCGATGAAGCCAAGCAGGATTTGGTGGCCAAAATATTTTCCTATTATACCGATTCTCCCCAGCAATTATTGGATAAAGTGCATTGGGTAAAAGCTGACCTGATGAACATTGCGGATGTTGAAGATGCAATGTCTGGAATATCAGAGGTATATCATTGTGCAGCTTTGGTTTCATTTGATGATAGGGATGACGACAAGCTGATGAGCGTAAATCCACAAACCACGGCCAATGTGGTAAATGTTGCTCTGGATTTTAAGATTCGCAAGCTGGTACATGTAAGTAGTGTAGCAGCTTTGGGAAGAGCTGCACAGGGTAAGCCTATTGACGAAAAAACGCAATGGGTAGAAAGTAAGCACAATAGTGTTTATGCCAAGAGCAAATACCTGTCTGAATTAGAAGTGTGGCGTGCTACTGAAGAAGGCCTTGATGCGGTAATTGTAAACCCAACCATTATTCTTGGTCCTGGAAACTGGAAGGAAGGCAGCGCGGCTATTTTTAACACCGTTGCAAAAGGATTTAAGTTTTACACCGAAGGGGTAAATGGATATGTGGATGCGCGCGATGTGGCGGCTGTTATGATAAAACTAATGGATAGCAACATCTCTGCAGAGCGCTTTGTTACCGTTGGTGAAAACGTAAGTTACCGAGAAGTTTTTAATAAAATTGCGGAGGAGCTTGATGCTCCAAAACCAACAGTACACGCTAAACCTTGGATGGGTAATATTGTGTGGAGAATTGAAAAAGTGAAATCTATGCTATTTGGGGGAAAGCCGATGATTACGAAAGCCACGGCCAAAACCTCGCATCAAAAAAACTACTATAGCAATGATAAGGTGCGGAAGCGATTGGGTTTTGAATTCCGGTCAGTAAACGAAACCGTTAAAGACCTTTCGGATTATTATAAGCAGGATTATTCTGCCTGAACTTGTTTTGCAGAATCTTTCAGTGAGTCTTTTTGACTTTTAAGTTTTTTGGTGAGCTCACTTATGGGGCGTGCTATGGTGGTTTGCTCGCGCATAATATCATCCTTTAAGGGAGATCGAGGGGCAGTAGCTTCAATCTTATTTAAGTTTTCTATTACCTTTTCGTAGATGCTCTGCATCATTTCGGGGTTAGAGGTATAAAAGCGAAAACTCTTTTCAAACGCAGACTCGTCCAAACCATATTTTTGATAAACCTTGGATTTGTAAACGGCAGCAGGGATGGTGTCTCCCAGAATTTTGCTTCCGACTTTGCCTCCTTCAACTAGATGGAAATCAGTAAGCATTTTCACCATCATCGAATCCGAAATTATATCCTTAGGAATTGTTACATCCACGGGGCTTCCGCAAGATAAGGCAAGCAAAAAGACAGGTAAAAGCTTAGCGATCGAATTCAAGGCGCATCCCTTTTTTACTATCGTTGATTTTACCATTATCAAATACAACGTTGCCATTCACCAAAGTGTGAGTAACGCGTGAGCGGAAGGTTACCCCTTCGAATGGTGACCATTTACATTTATATAAAATGTTTTCCTTGTTTACCGCCCAAGGACGCGATGGGTCTAAAATCACCAAATCAGCAAAATATCCTTCACGAATGAAACCTCGATCTTTAATATTGAAGAGGGTTGCAGGATTATGACACATTTTGGTTACCAAAGTTTGAATGTTCATTCTCTCATCACGCACAAACTCCATCATTGCCGGAAGCGCATGTTGTACCAATGGACCACCGCTAGGAGCTTTTGTATAGGGCTGCATTTTCTCATCAAGAGTATGCGGAGCGTGATCTGTGGCAATTACATCAATTCGGCCGTCAAGCACAGCTTTTAAAATAGCATCACGATCCGTTGTTTCTTTTACCGCAGGGTTCCACTTTATAAGTGTTCCTTTTTCGGCATAATCTTCAGCAGAAAACCATAGATGGTGAACACACGCTTCGGCAGTAATCATCTTCTTACCTAGTGGCTCTTTCGTAAAAAGTTCGGTTTCTTCAGCTGTACTGATGTGGTAAATATGAAGACGAGTGCCATGCTTTTTGGCAAGTTCTACGGCAAAGCTCGAAGACTTTAAGCAAGCCTCGCGGCTGCGAATGTCAGGATGAAATTCAATTGGAATATCATCACCATACCGATCTTTGTACTGCTCAAAATTAAAAGTGATTATACTTTCATCTTCGCAATGCGTTATTACAGGCACCGGGCTTTCGCTAAAAATGGCATTTAATGCATTTTCATGATCTACCAGCATATTGCCGGTACTGCTTCCCATAAACACTTTGACACCAGGAATTAACTTTGGATTTACCTTTTTTATTTCCTCAATGTTGTCATTGGTGGCGCCAAAATTAAAGGCAAAATTTGCAACTGAATCTTGGGTGGCAATTTTATATTTATCTTCCAGTACATCCAGCGTTACAGCAGCAGGGCTAGTGTTGGGCTGCTCAATAAATGAGGTGATGCCTCCTGCAATAGCCGCTCTGGATTCGGATGCAATAGTAGCTTTGTGAGTTAATCCCGGCTCACGAAAGTGAACCTGATCATCAATAACCCCTGGAATTAGGAATTTACCATTGGCATCAATTAGATGGGTGTCGCTATTTACCTGACTAAGGTGTTGATCTATTTTTGCAATTCGGCCATCTTCAATAAGCAAATCACCATCAAATACCTTGTTCTCATTGACTATCCTGGCATTTTTTATCAGGATTCTTTTCATAAAATAATCATTGAAATTATTTATACCTCTTCATGATATTGCGAACCTTAAGTTGCAATACTCCAAAAACTGCTTCGCGAATAATATTGTTCGACATCTTGGAAGTACCTACAGCACGATCGGTAAAGATCACGGGTATTTCCTTGATTTTAAATCCAAGTTTAAAAGCTACATATTTCATTTCTATTTGAAATGCATAACCTACAAATTTGATGCTCTTAAATTTAATGCGTTCTAACACCGCTCTGCGGTAGCACATAAACCCTGCCGTAGTATCTTCTACAGGAATGCCTAAAATTATACGCACATATCTTGATGCAAAAAAGCTTAGTAATACACGGCTCATTGGCCAGTTTACCACATTCACACCTTTTATATATCTTGAGCCAATGGCCACATCATAGCCCTCGTTGGCGCAAGTTTCGTAAAGCCTTACTAGGTCTTCAGGATTATGCGAGAAGTCGCAGTCCATTTCAAAGAAATATTCAAAATGGCGCTCTAATCCCCACTTAAAAGCATCGAGATAAGCTGTACCCAAACCTTTTTTGGCTCCGCGTTGCATAAGGTGAAGCTCTTCGCCATATTCTTTTTGCAAACGCTGTACAATATCAGCTGTACCGTCAGGCGATCCATCATCTACAATGAGGACGTCAAACGGACGTGAGAGGGAAAAAACCTTGCGAATCATAGGTTCTATATTATCCTTCTCGTTGTAAGTGGGAATTACTACTAGAGCGTTAGACAATGGTTTACAGCTTTGATTTAAGTATTAAAGTGGCAAAAATAACCAAACAAATGGCTTGCACGCGAATTCATCAAAACGATTAGTAAATGACATTGGTATAGTAAGGTGCAATATTTAACAATTAGTTTTGTTTTGTACTTGCAATAAAGACTACACATGGATTTTTACGGAAAAAAGAACCTCTGGAAATTTATACTTTTCATTTTTGCGGTGCTTATTGGAGCTGCTACCTTGTGGTATACGGAGTCCTTTTTAGATGAACTGCGTGAACAGGAAATTAAAAAGGTGAAACAATTTGCTGAGGCAATCCGCAATATTTTGGATGCTGATATCAATACGAATATCACTTTTGAGCAAAGCATTATTCGTTCAAACACTACTATTCCTATTATTTGGGCTGATGCCGAAGGAAATGTAATAGAAGCACGTAATGTAGATCCGCAAAAGCGTGACAACCCGGTATGGTTAAAGCACAAGATGGAGGAAATGCAAGCGGAAATTCCCCCGATAGAAATAAAGGTTACCGATGAACTTACTCAGTACCTTTATTACCAAAACTCAATACTACTCACCAAACTCAGGTATTATCCTTTTGTGCTTTTAGGTGTAATATCCTTATTTATAATCATCGCATATATAGCTTTTAGTAATGCGAGAAAAAGTGAGCAAAATCAGGTATGGAATGGCTTAGCCAAAGAAACAGCTCACCAAATAGGAACTCCACTTTCATCTTTGATGGGGTGGATGGAGTTGCTTCGCGCAAAAGAAACCGAGCATGAGATGGTAGAGGAAATGGAAAAGGATATTAACCGTCTTAATACAATTACCGATCGATTTTCTAAAATCGGCTCCAAGCCGTCAATTTCCAATCAGGATATTGTGGCTATTACTGAGGAGTCAGTTTCTTACCTAAAGGCTCGAAGTCCGAGGAAAGTAGAGGTTGTTTTTAATGCTGAGGAGGCTGGGACGTCAGGACTAAGTGTAAAGCTAAACAAACCCTTATATGAGTGGGTGATTGAAAACTTGGTGAGAAACGCCATTGATGCGCTTGAAGGAGCCGGAAAAATTGAAGTGCGCATAAGTGATTTGGGTAAGCGGGTAAAAATTGAAGTTGAGGATAACGGTAAGGGTATTCCTGTAAACAAACAGAAAACCATTTTTAGACCTGGCTTTACTACCAAGAGCAGAGGTTGGGGGCTGGGACTCAGTCTTGCCAAACGGATAATTGAAGAATATCACGGTGGAAAAATATTTGTTGCACAATCAGACCCTGGTAGAGCCACAATTTTCCGTATTTTGTTGGATAAAGAAACCTAGACTTGTCAGGCATATATATCCACATTCCGTTTTGCAGTAAAGCATGTGTTTACTGCGATTTTCATTTTTCCACTTCTTTGAGTAAAAAGAAGGAGGTGATGGACGCTATTTGTAAAGAAATAGAACTTCAGAAACATTACCTGGAAGATAAAAACATCAACAGTATTTATTTTGGAGGCGGCACGCCATCCTTGATGAACAGTGAAGACTGGGAGCCTGTGTTTGAAGCTATTGATAAGCACTTCGACATATCGCGTGATGCAGAAATTACTCTGGAGGCCAATCCCGATGATCTCAAAAAAGGTAAGTTAAAACAGTTATATAGCTCACCCTTCAATAGGCTGTCAATAGGTATTCAATCTTTTGATGAAGAAGATCTGCGGTTTATGAACAGATCGCACAACGCATTACAAGCCATGCAATGTATTGAAGAAGCAAGGCATGTGGGTTTTGATAACCTAACCATTGATTTAATTTACGGAATACCAGGACGTACCGAGGAGCATTGGGAAAAACAACTTATGCAAGCTTTAGAATTCGATCTTCCGCATATTTCGGCTTATGCCCTTACAGTAGAAAAAGAAACTCTGTTGGAAAACTGGATAAAGAAGGGTAAGGTGCAGCCCGTGGATGAGGTATTAGCTGAGCGCAATTATTATTTTTTAGGTAAAATATTGAAGCGTGCAGGGTATGAGCATTATGAGGTTTCAAACTTTGCAAAGCCTGGTATGCGTGCCAGGCATAATTCCGCTTACTGGCAAGGCATACCCTATTTAGGCTTGGGGCCATCGGCTCATTCTTTTAATGGTGATTCACGCCAGTGGAACGTGTCTAATAATCACTTATATATAAAAGCTATAGAAGATGATGAAGTGCCAATGGAAAAGGAAAACCTATCTGTGGCAGATCTTTTTAATGAAATGGTAATGACTTCTTTACGTAGGTGCGAAGGAATAAATTTGGATAAGGTAGACCTGGATTTTGGAGCGGAATTTTCTGAGCACTTATTTGAAGAAGCAAGGCCAATGCTTAGTTCAGGAAAGTTGGTGAATGAAAATCGACACTTATTTATTCCGGATGTTCACCGGTTTTATAGTGATGGCATTGCTTCGTCACTTTTCTATATTTGAGATTTTACAAAATATTTAGAGCATGAAATTTACAATCGAGCACCACGGTGACACGTATGAATCTGATTTTGCACAAGGCATAGATTTATCCTCTGTGTTAGGTCTTCCCGGTAAGGAAATGAAGGCGTGGTGGGCAGATGACGTGGATATTACGCCTGTGGTGAATGGCGATTGGATTGGAAGTGTAGAAAAAGGTGCGCCTGTAAACTTCTTCAACATTAAGTTCAACCCCCATGGCAATGGTAGCCATACAGAAACGTATGGACATATTTCTAAGGAAAAGGAAAGTGTGCACGATTATCTTAAGAAATATCACTTCATAAGTTGGGTGGTGAGCTTAGCTCCCGAAAAAGCTAAAAACGGGGACTCAATAATTACACTTGAAGCCCTCAAAAATGCTATTACCGAGTGGAATGGAATCGAAGCACTGATTATCAAAACCGGGAATTATGAAGATGGTCATGATTTTAGCGGAAGCAATGCCACCTATTTTGAACCTGAGCTTTTAGCTTTTATCCGCGATAGAGGTGTGGAGCATGTGCTGGTGGATTTGCCTTCGGTAGATAGAGAAGAAGATGGGGGCAAGCTTTTGGCACATCATGAATTTTGGGATTATCCAATGAACCCACGTCATGGATGCACTATAAGTGAACTATTGAGAATTCCTGAAGAAACAGAAGATGGCCTTTACTTATTAAACTTACAATTGGCAAGCTTTGCAAATGATGCATCGCCATGCCGTCCTGTTATTTTTCCGCTTAGCAAAGTTGGTGCATGATGTTGTAAAGTTATATGCTCACCGAACATTTCAAGGTCAATACAATTATATTTAATACTTTTGCCGACCTTTTTTAGTATTAATCATTTGATAAAAAAGCCCGTAAGCTTATGAAAATGAAACTTTCACATTTCACCTATGATCTTCCAAAAGAACTCATAGCTGATCGTCCAACTCCTCATCGTGATGATAGCCGCCTAATGGTGGTAAACCGTAAAGAGAAAACCATTGAGCACAAGATGTTCAGTGAAGTGCTTGACTACTTTGATGATGGTGATATCATGGTGTTGAACAACACTAAGGTTTTTCCGGCCCGCATGTACGGAAACAAGGAAAAAACCGGTGCCCGTATTGAAGTATTTTTACTCCGTGAATTAAATGCTGAAAGCCGTCTTTGGGATGTGCTTGTAGATCCAGCTCGGAAAATCAGAATTGGAAACAAACTTTACTTTGGTGAAGATGACAGCCTTGTAGCCGAAGTTATAGATAACACTACTTCACGTGGTCGTACCCTTCGCTTTTTGTACGATGGATCGTATGAAGAATTTCGCGCCAAGCTTGCCGAGTTAGGTGAAACCCCACTTCCAAAATACATTGGCCGCGAGCCAGATGAAGAAGATGTGGATCGCTACCAAACGATTTTTGCAAAGCATGAAGGCGCTGTGGCAGCTCCTGTTGCTGGCCTTCACTTTAGCAAGCAGCTGATGAAGCGCATGGAAATAAAAGGAGTAGACTTTGCTGAACTTACTCTGCATGTAGGATTGGGAACTTTCCGCCCTGTGGACGTGGAAGACCTGAGCAAGCACAAAATGGATAGCGAGCAGTTTTGGATTTATGACGAAACCGCAAGAAAGGTGAATAAATCTATAGATGCCAAAAAAAGAGTATGTGCCGTAGGTACTACTGCTATGCGCGCTATGGAAAGTTCTGTGAGCACTGATGGCCACTTGAATCAGTTTGACGGATGGACCAATAAATTTATTTTCCCTCCTTATGAGTTTGAGGTGGCAAATAGTATGATTACAAACTTCCACCCGCCACAAAGCACATTGATGATGATGACCGCTGCATTTGGTGGTTATGATTTAATAATGAAAGCTTACAAAGAAGCGATCAAAGAGAAGTACCGCTTCCTAAGCTATGGTGATGCCATGCTTATTATCTGAGCAACAAATAATTTCCTATAAATGAGGAACCCCATTTTCTGTATAGAATTTGGGGTTTTTGTTTGCAGTAAACTCACGCAGATAAGCGCAGAAAAGGATTGTTGGTGCCAGTATCTGCACAGAGATGTCAGCGAAAATCCGCGAGATAAGCGTGCAGTGATAGGCTTTGAGGTGTCACGCAGATTTCACAGATAAACGCAGAAGGTAAACAGAGAGGTTAATAGCTGTGGATTGAATAGTGTTGCTAGTTGATGTTTTTGCTACTTTCATGGAATGACTGAAAACGACATATCCTATTTAATAAGAGGTGCTGCATTTGAGGTTTATAATGAGCTGGGACCAGGATTGCTAGAGAGTATTTATGAAAAAGCGCTATATTATTTATTGCTGGAAGAAGGATTGACCGTTGAATGTCAAAAACCCTTGTCCGTTAACTTTAGAGGTGTGGATTTGGGTCGAGGATTACGGTTGGACATGTTGATTGAAAGTAAAGTGATAATTGAGGTGAAGTCCGTTGAAATTTTAGCTCCTGTCCACTTTAAGCAATTATTGACTTACAAGAAATTATCTAAAGTAAAGTTAGGCTTACTAATTAATTTTAATGAAAGCCCACTTAAGATAAAGAGAATTGTGAATGGGCTGTGATTTGCTTCACGCTGATGACACAGATAAATGCAGAAAGGGTTTCCGCTCTGATAATGTCTGCGAAAATCAGCGAAATCAGCGTGCAATACTACTACTACTACTCCACCACCCAGCTATTCTTTCCTTTTATCAAAGTATCCAAATCACCTTCGCCTTGTATTTCTACGGCCTTGTTGATTTGGTTTTGCATGGCATCTTCGTAGGTGAATCTATCTTCCTGATAAAAGATACCGAAAGGACGTGGGCCATCATCGCTAAACATGCGGCTTAGCAAATGTGCTTTCATGGGGTCTTTAGAATCGTGAATCCACAAGCCATCGGTGGAATCTCCGTCTGTATATTCTACTATTTCAGGTTTCCAACCATTCAGGCGCATAGCCTTGGTGTTGTTAGAAAAAAGTAAGGGTTCGCCCTCTACAAGGTTGATAGTGGTATC
>JAUHWX010000213.1 GCA_030427285.1 Bacteroidia bacterium | reverse complement strand
ATGAAGAGTGAATTTAAAAATTATAGCCCAAGATGAAGGCAAACTCACTGTCCAGAATAATCCCATCGTCATCCAGCCAGGCCAAATGGAAACGCAGGTATTTACCAACACCAAGTAAGCAACCTTAATGCTCCTTAACTCCTTAATGGTTCCCTTTATTTTTTAACCATTAAGCCATGAAGAATCATGAAGAGTGAATTTAAAAATCATAGCCCAAGCTGAAGGCAAACTCATTGTCCAGAATAATTCCGTCTTCAACCGGCCATGCCCAATCAAAGCGTAAATAGTAGCCAAACAGTCTTGTACGAAGTCCTACACCGTAACTATAAATTAGTGGATCTTTTTGACTATCAATTATAATTTGCCCATTACCACCAGAAGGACCATAAGATATGGTTCTTGTGTTTATCGCATTTTCTTTGCTATATGGCGAAGGGCCATTCCAAGCGGTACCCACATCTCCAAATCCAATCACCTGTAAGTTTTTTACGAAATCGCTCTTTATAGGTTTTTGAAACAGGTAGCTAAAGATCGGCCATCTTAATTCACTATTGATTACGGCAAAGCTGTTTCCATTTCTTGAGTTTTGGTAAAAACCACGCATGTTCGTTACCAAAGTTTGAAAGATGTAATTATTGTCTTGCGCTATCGGAGTGGTAGGTTCAAATTTGGGCACAAACATATTATCCACACCTCCCATTATGTAAATCAACTTTTCGGGACCAAAGGACGTGCCTGCAGCAAAGCGATTGGCCCAAATTAAATTTTTGTGAATAATAGTATAATTTCTCAGGTCAATTCCTGCCGTATGCAGTCCTGTAGGGCTTTTGAATAAATTACGGTAGTACTCGGTAAATATTTTATATCGCAAGCCTGAGTATAAATTTGGACCAATCTTACGTGTATTGTCATATACATACGCAAGCCTTGCAATGGCATAATCCTGATATAAAGTAGGCTTCTCAAGAGAACTGTCATCACGACTTAAACTAATGATTTCATCCATCCTATACCCCAGACTTCCGCGTACAGAAGACACAGGGCTAAATGGGTAACTCAGTTTATAGGTAACTTCATTAGAAATGGTACGCTCATAATCTGTTTCGGTTAATAGCTGCACCTTACTCCTTCGAGCAAAAACATAATCCTTATCCCAACGATTTTTATAATCACTCAATGCTACCAATATTTCAGCATTGGGTATTATAGAAGTACCATTCAAAGGCTGAAAACTAGTACTGAGCATTGCTGAAATAGTATAATCATGCATTAAGTCCTGCACCCCTCCCCCTAAGGTCATGTTGAACCCTGAATTGAGATAATCACTAGAAACAAATCCTGTGAAAGGCTGATATTGCGGGTTATCATATATATTATCAAAACCTACCGTGAAATCTTTTTGAAAGAAAGAAAGAAAATAATTTCGCTGTGGTGGAATATCAAGTGGCTCTTCTTCATTGGGCTCTTCTTCTACAGAAATAGGCACGGGTAATATCTCCACTTCCTTAGGTGTCAATCGCTTTTTTGACGCTGGCTTATCCTTTTTCTCATCTATATTATCAAACTTATAGTCATTGATATTTACTTCAAACTTAGAAGGATCAACCCCTGGGTAATACAATGGCATCGATTCACCTTCTTGAACTACAGCTCTATCCGGCCTATTGGTGCCTGATTCGGTAGAAACCGGAAAGGCATCTCCGGTCTCGGTGGTTAAAAAATTTAATTCTTCAGCAGGTCGATAAGGACTGCTATAGATTCTATAGCGTTTATCAACTAAAGCCAACTCAAGAACTTGATCTCGCTCGGGCATTACCTCATGTGCCAGTATACTCCTGTTGTAGTCAGAAAGCTTAAATTCACTGAAATCATACGCGTAATGTGTGATGGTATCCACATAAGCTATACTACTGTCTATTTTTAGCAAGTGGCGCGAAGCCACTCCGCGTGCCCCTTGACTAAGTATAGAAACATACCCATTAGCGTAAGATTTTGGATACGTCTCATTAGTAAATGGAGTATTGGTAAGTTGCCAAATTACCGAGGTATCCTTTGGTTCACGGGCTGGCATAGCATATATATCAAATTTATGCTTTGGAAATTCCGTTGCCTCTTCCTTCAGTTTAACTGAATCCGTGGGCCGATTAGAGCTAAAGGCAATTCGCGAATCATTTTCTATCCAAGTAGGAAAAAAATCGGCATAAGTATCATTAGTAAGCTGTTCTACCTTGGTGTTGAGTATGGTATAAATAAAAATATCCGACTGCCCATCTTTTACTGCCGAAAGCACAAATCGCTTTCCATCAGCTGAATATTCAAACGAAAGGATTTTATCAAACTTGAAAAACTTCTGCTTTTGCCATTTCTTCTTTTCCAATTCATAATAATGGAGATATACAAAGCCACGCTCTTCAGTAATCATTGCCAAAACTTCGCCATTGGGATGCCACGCCAATAAAGGGTATGAGTAATCTGCATTTTGTGCAATGCGATATCCTTCCGTTAGTAAACGTTTCTTCTTATCTTTTTCAAAATCATACAAAAACACCTTGTACCGCGAAAACCGTTGACTCGTGTAGGCTAAATATCTTCCATCATCACTCGCTGCCATGTGGGTAACGATATGGTTCTTCTTTACTTTTAAAATTTCTTCTTCGACAAAATTCTGCGCACCCTGCTTTGTGTCATATTGCTCCTTCAAATAGCTCTGCCAACCTCTTAAAATTTCATCTAAGTCTTTGCCCAAAATGTAAAGAAAGCCACTTTCAATATTGCGATTGACCACAGCCATATACACTACATTCTTAAGCACTTTTTGCCCGTAGGTATCCGCCAGGTAATTCCAGATAGAATGCCCTGCATAGCGTGCCTGCTCGCCATAAACTGAGTTTATGCTTTTGTACTGACCAGACAAATAACCATCGCGCACATATTTATCTACATTGGGGTTGTCAGGGTTTCCGATATATGAAATAAGCCCTTCCGTGTACCATTCCGGTAAGTTTAAAAGGGTTGAGTTTTTTAGCGATTGTGTAAAACTGCCATAAATAAGGTTGCTCAAAACTACTTCAGAAAGCCCAGAACGAAGCTCTCCTTCAAGCTTGACATAGTTTCCATCAAAATGCAGGAAAAGACGTCTACCACTTATTCGGGTAACTCCGGTTGTATTATAATCTTCCTCATCACTTGAGTTTACGTTGCTCTGCTTCAGGTCAGAAAGATTATTAAAAACCAATATTTGCACACGTTCATCAAGTGGAGCATCTAGCAAAGCCTCAATTTTAGGAAGCTGCTTGTCTGCCATACGGGCTACCTGCGCAGCAAGCTCACTATTCCCTCTATAGAAGTATACATCAAAACGTTCAAAACGATAAAACACCCAGTCAAACTCATTGTACTGCACACGATTCTTACCATACGTTTGCCGCGTACCATAGAAAAATTGCCCCTGCACCTCATTTGCCAACAAGATGAAAAGCAAGCCAAAAAGAGCTACGCGCAGGTGAGAGTAAGTTTTTGCCACTGGCATTGAAATTCTTAAAGGAAATAGTAATCTATTAATAAACTGTGAAGCTTAGGGTTTAGTGTAAAGACAAATAAAGCTTCTCACGAATATACCATAAATAGGGAAATGCCAGAGGTAGGGAAAGCTGCTAGTTACAAGTCTCAAGATAAAATTGAAGTCCTTAGTCATTTTCGAAGTTTAACAAAAGTGCATTAAGCTTCGCTACTTCATCTGCATCACATTTATCCGCTTGACACAACTGATCCACTTTGCTCAAAACTTCCCTATACTCAGTTTCATTCTTAATCTCCTTCCGAGCGATTATGGCTTTTATCCTGATTTCAAAATCTACAACATTATTAATCCAATAACCTGTTTGCCCTCTCAGAAAATCATCAAACGCCACATCCCCTGCTTCTCTCGGCCATTCTGACAAATCACGAAACCATTGCTTAAGCTTTATCAGTCGCCCTTTTTCAAAATGTTCTAAAGTCTGTTCCCGAAGCTTTTCCTCATAACTTTCGGACAAAATATTCGAACTCTTATTGCGCAGATAGGATAAAGTTGCAAGTATCAAATCCCTGTACTTTACTAACTCCTTTTTACTTTCTTCAGAGGATAATTTAGCCATTACCTGTTTTAGTACTTTCCCAAGAGCTCCAAAATCTTTGCCTCTACTTTTGGGTCTTCCCAGTTTTGATGAATATCCGGCATCGCCATTACTTCTTCCATAATTCTATCCTGGCGCTGACCTTCTTTCAAAGCGTCAGAATAGCGAATATCACTGAAGGTAACCATGGAGTAAAGTGGCATCCACTTTCCCGGGTTGTTTCTACTAAACTTGGCTTCTATCTTTTTGCGAAGGAGGAAATCTGCGTTACCGGTAAGGTCTCGCATCTCTACAAAGTTGCGCATCGCCAAATCAGCGATGGCATCAGCATCGGGCTTGCGCTGGGTTTCAAATTCTTTTAGAATTTTGTCCCAATCATCGCCATGTTTCGCCATTACTTCATCCAGAACTGTGCAATCTTCAAAACCACTGTTCATACCTTGCCCATAAAAAGGAACAATGGCGTGAGAAGCATCACCAAGTAAAGCCACTTTTCCATTTTTTGACCATGGGAAACAACGAATAATTACCAACGATGAAGTTGGATTATTCTCCCATTCTTCGTCAAAATTTGGCATTAGTTCCAAAGCATCTGAAAAATGTTCCTCGAAAAAAGCGCGGGCTTTATCCAGTGTATTTACTGTTTCAAAAGAATCTTTGCCCTCATAAGCAAAAAAGAGCGTGCATGTAAAGCTACCATCAGGATTGGGAAGGGCGATCAACATATAGCTGCCGCGTGGCCATATGTGCAGCGCCTCTTTTTCCATTTTGTGAGTGCCATCGGCATTGGGAGGTATACTCAATTCCTTGTAACCATGCTCGATATACTGCTGCGAATAATTGAATCTATCGGTTTTTACCATAGAAGAGCGCACAGCACTAAAAGCGCCATCGGTTCCTAAAAGTAAGTCGCCTTCTACTTTGGTAATTTCTTTGGTGCTGTATGATTTAAAACTCGCCTCGGCAGTTTCTAAATTCACCCGCGTACACTGCTGATCAAAATCGATGGAAACATTACTGTGCTTTTCAGCTTCATCCATCAGCAAAGCATTAAGGCCACCACGAGAAACAGAATAAATAGCCTCGCCATTAAGCCCGTACGGTTGGTTGGTAAGTTCCCCTTCGCGGGAATGCATCACGCGGCCATACATTGGTATCGCCATCTTGCGAACTTCATCCGCCACACCTACACCTTCCAAAGCTTTCCAGCCTCGGTTGCTCAGCGCCAAATTTATAGACCTACCACCATCAATGGTGGTTTTGCGCATATCAGGGCGTCTTTCGTACACCTTTACATCATGACCTTTTTTGGCCATATAGCAGGCCAAAAGTG
>JAUHWX010000011.1 GCA_030427285.1 Bacteroidia bacterium | reverse complement strand
TTTGGACAATATTGCTGCTTACGAAAATGAGTTGCTTCAATACGGTCAAGCCAAATTAGCAGAGTTTGAAAATATGCGCTTTATCGGTCAAGCCAAAAATAAAGCAAGTGTAATTTCTTTCCTTTTAGGAGATATTCACCCTTATGATGCAGGTGTGATTTTGGACAAAATGGGCATTGCCGTAAGGACTGGTCATCATTGCACTCAGCCCATCATGAAGTTTTATAATATCCCGGGTACCGTACGCGCCTCCTTCTCTTTTTATAATACCAAGGAAGAAATCGACCTTATGGTAGAAGGACTGAGGAAGGTGGAACAAATGTTGGGGTAAAAATGGCACGCAGATAACGCAGATAACGGATAACTCAAAGTTGCACAACCTTAAACTTTAAGCATTATAACCAAAGTATGAGTATTAGCGAAAAACAACAGGATATTATTGAAGAGTTTGACATGTTCGAAGACTGGATGGGGCGCTATGAGTACCTCATTGAGTTGGGTAAATCTCTTCCGTTGATTAATGAAAAATATAAGCTCGAAGAAAACCTTATCAAAGGGTGCCAAAGCCAAGTATGGCTTCATGCTGACAATGATGGAGATGTGGTAAAATACACTGCCGATAGCGATGCAATTCTTACCAAGGGCTTAATTGCATTGATGATTCGTGTGCTATCTGATGAAAAACCAGAAGACATAGTAAATGCTGACATGAGCTTTGTAGATGAAATTGGCTTGAAAGAACACCTTTCGCCAACTAGAGCCAATGGCTTAGTGAGTATGATAAAGCAAATGAAATTTTACGCTCTGGCACTCCAGGCAAAATAATACAACACTAAAGTGTTTGGCACTCTGTACTAAACACTCAATACTTTAAGAAAATGACAGACGCAGAATTGCAAGCAATAGGTGAAAAGGTAGTAGATGTGCTTCGCACCATTTATGACCCTGAAATTCCTGTTGATATTTATGAGTTAGGCTTGATTTACGATGTACATGTAAGTGATGAATTGGACATCAAAATCCTCATGACACTTACTTCTCCAAACTGCCCCGTGGCAGAGAGTTTACCTGAGGAGGTAAAAGAAAAAGTACGCAGCGTAGATGAAGTAAACGAAGTAGAAGTAGAAATCACCTTTGACCCACCATGGACTAAAGACATGATGAGTGAGGAGGCAATGCTTGAGCTAGGGTTTTTGTAACCTATTCCTCTGCGAAGCTTTGCGACCTCAGCGCCTCTGCTGCCTGCCCCGCAGCAGTGCGGGGTTGAAGCAAGATTACTTTACCGCTGAGACGCTGAGACCGCAGAATTCCGCAAAGTAAAAACACGACTCACACAACACTCTACAGTTTAATTCTTTACGCAAAATGCAAAACGAGGATTTCATAGAAAACAAAATCGCGAATAGCGGACTTATCACGCTGAGCCTCGAGGATTACTATCCAAAAGGCGAGCGCAAGCACTTGGATATTGCTCCTTGGTTATATGAGGGCATTATGCTTCGCGAAAAAGATTTCCGCGCAAGCGTAAAATCTCATGACTGGAGCCAATATCAAGATTGCTATGTTTGGGTGGGCTGTTCTGAAGATGCCATTATTCCACAATGGGCCTACATGCTGTTGTCATCATCCTTGGCGGCTTTCGCCAAAAAGGTAGTCTACGGCAACCGCGAACAGCTCGAAACCGTGCTAATGGACGAGGCTATTCAGCAGGCTGACCTCAGCGAACTTGCTGACCAGCGAGTAATAATTAAAGGCTGTGGTGATTTGCCCATTCCACCTCATGCCTACGTGAGTTTAGTTTCCCGGCTTCAACCTATTGCCAAGAGTATCATGTATGGCGAAGCCTGCTCTACCGTTCCCATATACAAGAAGAAGTAATGAACTATAACATTATTGGCATACAGCAAAAAATAGCTGATGCTCGTAACAAATTATTAGCTCATGATTTGTATCAAAACCTCAACACTATTGAGGATTTGCGCATTTTCATGGAATATCATGTGTATGCCGTTTGGGATTTTATGGTATTGCTAAAAGCCCTTCAGGTAAGGCTCACATCTACTTCAGAAGCCTGGACTCCCAGTAAGAGCCCCTTGGCCAGAAGACTCATAAACGAAATTGTGTTTTGTGAAGAAAGCGACATTGACATAAATGGCGAACCTGCCAGCCATTATGAGATGTACATCGCAGCTATGAAACAAGCCGGAGCCAACACTGAGCCTATCACCACTTTTGTGGAGTATTTACAAAATGGCTATACCTACAAGAGTATGATAAAGTACAACGTAGGTGAGGTAAATGATGCTATAAAAGACTTTTTACGCACAACTTTTGAAATAGTAAAAAACGACAACGACCACGAAATAGCCGCGGCTTTTACCTTTGGCCGAGAGGATCTCATTCCTGATTTATTTACAGAAATAGTGAAGGATTTAAACACTAAGATTCCCGGAAAGCTGGATGCCTTTATTTATTATTTAGATCGCCACATTGAGGTGGACGCTGACGAACATGGCCCCATGGCAAATAAGATGATTGCTGAACTTTGTGGAAATGATGAGAGTAAATGGAGAGAAGCTGAAAAAGCTTCACAATTAGCATTACAGGCGCGCTTAAAGCTATGGGATGCCATCAACTCTGCAATTCTGAAAGCTTCTTCAAAACAATTAGCCTAAGCTCTTAAAAACAAAAAATCAGCTCCCAATTACTCAAGAGCTGATTCAAGCATTTTGTAAAATGTACCGCCTACTTTTCGGCTAAAACTTTCTGTGCTTTTTCAATAGAAGCCATCGTATATTCTTCCAATTGAGTCACCTTATCTTTTTGCTCTTTTAGGTACTCAATTTTTTCTTTTTCTGAAACCTCCATTTCATCAGGACTTTGGAAATTGTGCATCCAATCCATCATATCTTCATGCGCTTGATGCAAATCCTGATAAGCATTGTAATATGCAGCCGTGTCAGTAGTTTCCTTTGAGGCTTTACGCAACTCCTTTCTAAGCTTAGACATGGTGGTCATTTCGGCCATGGTTTTATCATGCACCTCCATTATTTCCTTTTTCAGGCTCATTACCTGGTCTTCGCTGCTCATTTCGGTACTGGTATTTTCTGAGCTAGTTTCGGTGCTATTTCCGCAAGCAGTCCCCAAGGTTATGGCAACCAATAAAATTGCAAACTTCTTCATGATCAATTTTTAAATTACCCTGCAAAACTACATTTATATCAGTCAAAATCCCCTCAGCTTTAATTTTTTGCTTTGCCATTTCATAACGACATTTGCCTCATGAAAATGCGCAAATCAGACTGGCTAAAAATTGGAATAGTACTCGTTGTCTTTGTTGTAGGATTCACCTTTAGCTACCAAATTCTAAAACCAAAACCACGTCTACCTATTTACAACCCAAGCGAGCTAGACAGCCGACTGGTGGATGAAAGCGTACAGCGCCAGGGGCGAGGGCATCGGGTGTTGCCATTCAAACTAGTAAATCAATTTGGAGACACCATCACCGAAAAAAACCTGGAGGGAAAAATTTATATAGCAGATTTCTTTTTCACCACATGCCCAAGTATTTGCAAGGACATGGCCATAGAGAAAAGACGGCTGCAAGAAGTATTTAAAGATGACGATGATATTGTAATTGTTTCTCACTCGGTAACACCCGAAATGGACTCAGTGCCGATAATGCATGAATATGGAGAAATGCAGGGAGCGATAGGAGGCAAATGGCAACTCCTTACGGGAGATAAACCACAGATTTATAAACTAGCTCGTCAGTCTTATTTTGCTGTAATGGATGAGGGCGGTAATGGAGATGAAGATGACTTTATTCACACCGAAAATTTTGTACTGGTAGATCCACAAAAGCGAATTCGTGGGTTTTATGATGGTACTTCTGCTGAATCTGTGGATAAGCTTATTGCTGATATTGCGATTTTGAAGACTAGCCTAAATGAATAAAGGCCCTTCCAACTTTCATTGAAACGACCTTTATTTTTGAGTAGAGAGGATCTTGACTTGTAACCCAACCTATTTCTTCACAAGAGCTCCCTCGGCATCATACTTCAAGGTCATTTCTTTACCACCTTGGTTAAGTACAACTTCGTAAGCCTTTGCTTCACCATCAGCTCCCAAATGCTTTACAGCACTTACAAACTTGGCTTCTGCGTAATTTGTCTTGATATTTTCTACTACACTCGCGGGTAGTTCTTTTATGGTTACTTCCTGCTTCTTCGCATCCTGATCGATAACCTTTACTGACTCAGCCTTCACCTCATTGGTTTTTATTTCCTGGGTTTGAGCGGCTTCAGCTTGTTGTGCATACATTGAACTTGAAGCTCCCAAAAGAAGAGCACATGCGAGAATTCCTGACTTTAGATTTTTCATTTTTGTAAAATTTTGAATTTCATTTAGTTGCTATCAATATTGAAAACTCCAAGCCAAAGCTTCTAGACATCGTAAATATCTGTAAAACAAAGCTGTACGAAAACCAGGAATTTAAAATGTGGGGAAAAACCTACACAAAATGAGGCTTTTATAGTCAAAATTTGTCAGATACAATCACCCCATCTTCAATTTCATCTTTTTCACCTGGTCTTCCAGACTTTCAGAAGTGAGTTTATCGCGAGACATCCTATCTACCATAATTGGGAAAGAAAAAGGCGAAGGTTTGTCCATGGTTTGTATAACCACTTTTTGTTCGTGAATGCGCTCCAAAGCTTTTCGAAGTCGGCCTTCTTCCAGTTGAAATTCCAGAGCTTCATCATAAGCTTGTTGTAGCAAAAGATTGTCCGGCTCATAATCTTGTAGCACATTGAAAATAAGCTGAGATGAACTTTGCAAATGGCGGTCTTTTACCGGTTGGCCCGGATAACCTGTAAAGATGAGGCCCGCAATACTGGCAATATCGCGAAATCGTCTGCGAGCCATTTCCACCGCATTTACACTTTGCATAATGTCTTCCCGTAAATCTGTGAGGGTAAAAACATCCGAATCCAAAGCTTCTTCAATGGGAATTGAAGAATCTGCCAATAGCTCAAAACCATAGTCATTCATGGCAATGGAAAAAGTAAGCGGCTTAAAAAGCGATAGTCGATAAGCCAGCAAAGTGGCCATTCCCTCGTGTACCAATCTCCCTTCAAAAGGGTAAAAGAAAAGATGATAGCCATCTTCACTTTTATACTTCTCAATCAAAAACTCATCCCGCGAAGGGATATGAGACCGCTCACGCTGTAGTTCCCAAAGCGGTTCTATCAACTTTAGCTCAGGGTCATTGTGTTGCTTGCTAACAGACTCTTCTATCTTTCTGCGCAACATGGCTCCCATTTTTGCCGAAAGTGGCATTCGCCCGCCTTTCCAGCTGGGCACCAAACCATTTTTGGTATTGGCTTTTCGCACTTCGGCAATCATGCCTCGCATTTTTACCAGCTCAAGGTTTTGCCCGGCAAACCAAAATACATCGCCCGGTTTTAGTCGCGAAAAGAAATATTCTTCGATAGAACCTAAATATCCGCCACGCTGAAACTTCACCTTTATCATAGCATCGCTCACAATTGTACCCATGCTCATGCGGTGGCGCATAGCCGTTCTGCGCGAGGTTACTTTGTAAAGGCCATCTTCCATAATTTCTACTTTGTGAAACTCATCGTATCCAGAAAGGGACTTTCCACCAGTAGTGATAAAATCTAAGCACCATTGCCATTCTTCAGGGCTTATGGATTCATAAGAAAATGTCTTCTTTACTTCTTCAAAAATCTCCTTTGGGTAAAACCCATCCGAAACCGCGAGGGTAACCAAATACTGTACTAGCACATCAAATGACCGAATGTACGGCTCTCGTTCCTCCACAATATTGTCAATAATCCCTTGGCGTAATGCTGCGGCCTCAACTAATTCTAAAGTATGTGTGGGCACAAAATAAATTCGACTGGTAGCTCCCGGTTGGTGTCCGCTTCTTCCGGCTCGTTGCATAAATCTAGCTACACCTTTAGGGCTACCAATCTGCACAATGCTTTCCACTGGGCGAAAATCTACCCCCAAGTCTAAACTGGAAGTACACACTACGGCTTTGAGCAAACCCGTGTGAAGGGCATCCTCTACCCAAAACCGAATATCACGACTTATACTGCCATGATGCATCGCCATGATTCCCGCCATTTTTGGCGCAACATCCAGTATCTTTTGATACCAAATTTCCGCCATGGAGCGCGTATTGGTAAAAATCAAAGTGCTCTCACTTTTATCAATCACCGGAAGAACTTTCTTCAGCATCTTTATCCCCAAGTGTCCGGCCCAAGGCAAAGTCTCCACCTCATCGGGTAAAATACTTACTACTTCTATTTTCTTGTGGATATCGGCTTTTATCACGGCTATCTCCCTTTCGGGGAAATGTGGTCCAAGCAATACTTCCAGGGCTTCTTCCATGTTTCCAATGGTTGCAGAAATACCCCAGGTTTTAAGTGTTGGATTTAATCCCCGCAATCGCGAAAGTGCCAACTCCATTTGCACAGCACGTTTACTGCCCATCAGTTCATGCCACTCGTCTACCACGACACATTTTAGGTTTTTAAAGGTCTTGTCATACCCCTTACTGGAAATCAGCAAATGCAAGCTCTCAGGAGTAGTGATAAGTAGGTTAGGCATTTTGGACTTTTGCTTGGCTCGCTGAGCGGTTGTGGTGTCTCCGGTACGAACATCCGCTGTCCAATCCAATTTCAAAGCTTCAATAGCGCGCTCAGCCGACTGAAAAATTTCCTTGGCTAATGCCCTGATTGGTGTGATCCAAATGCAGCGAACCCCTTCTCCCCCTCTCCTCCCAGGAGAGGGACGGGGTGAGGTGCTATCTCCGCTAAGCAAAACCGGAAGCATCAACGAATACGTTTTCCCACTCCCTGTAGGTGCATTTACCAATCCTGATTTACCATCAGCATAAGCCTGCCAGGCTCCTGCCTGAAAAAGAGCAACTTGCCAACCTTTGGACTGAAACCATTCGTGGGCTTGGGGGAATATTTTGTGAGTAGGCTTAATAATTACGTCTGATTTTAACCTTTTTATCCAAGATCCAATTCACGCTCTGCTTCTCGCAGTGTCCAACCGTTTTGATAATCTTTAATGACTTTATCATTTAGTATTCCTTCACGTTCCGAGGACAGTTCTCCTTTAGAATAAAGCAAATAATATTTTGAGTTAAGGTATACCTTAATAACATCTCCATTAAACACCGTATAGTATGCAAATACCCCAAACTCCTTTAGCAGTTTTTGATATCCCTGAAACTTAAGCAGTGGTGCATCTTTGAAAAAGTTGGACTCCAAGAAATGGTAATATTTAGAATCGTAACCTACTATACTACCTACTCCCATGTTATATCTTCCTGTTTCTACATAAAAAGGGACTTTAACACCAAATACTTCATCAACCTAACAACTGTCAGAATAGCAAATCAACCTTAACGTATTCTTTACTACAAATACTCGGTAGCTGTTGCAATTTCCCCCGGGATGGTAGAACTGACCTCTTGGATCATAATTAAAAGTTAACAACTCGGTACTTGACAAAAAATCATTTGAACTGAGTTCTACAAAATCATCTGCTCGTTGTATTGATTTGTCTTTAAGTGATTGACTCTGGCAACCAATAATAAACCAAAATGCAACCCATACTTTCTTCATCCACTCTTAACTTTTAACATTCAACTTCCAACCCCTAAATATACATTCCAAATCCAACCTTATAACTTTTAACCTTCAACGTTAAAACCTTAAAACCCGATTCTTTTTATCTTCGTCCAAAATCCGAAAGCCATGTCTATACAAAAGCCCTTCAACTTACATAAGTGGATAGAAGAAAACCGCGACTTGCTAAAGCCTCCAGTGGGGAATAAAAACTTATATCCTGAAGGAACGGATTATATAGTAATGATAGTGGGTGGGCCTAATGCACGCAAGGATTATCATTACAATGAAACCGAAGAGCTTTTTTACCAACTGGAAGGAAATATTACGGTAACCATTCAGGAAGATGGAGAAGCCAAGGCCCTGCAGCTTGGCCCTGGCGATATGTTTTTACTACCACCCAAAGTACCTCATAACCCCGTGCGCGAAGCGGGTTCAATTGGTTTAGTAGTAGAGCGCGTGCGCGGCAGAGGGTTTAGCGATGGACTAATGTGGTATTGCGACAATTGCAATCATAAATTGCACGAAACCTACTTCCCGCTAGATAATATTGAAAAGGATTTTTTGCCGCGTTTTAAGGAGTTTTACAACTCCGAAGAACTTCGCACTTGCGATAAATGCGGCACTGTGATGGAAGCCGATGAAAGGTTTAAAGGTTAATAAACCTGACTTTAAAACACAACATAGCTGTAGTTGGCGGAACTACTTTTGACGCCAATAAAGGTGCTGCCTATTTACGTAAGCGGGGAATACCTTGTGATGCCATTGGGATGAACAGTGAGCCTGAAGAAACAGCGGCCATGTATAAGCATCCCAAGCAGATAGTTCACCTTTTTGATAAGAAAGCTGGAAGCCTCAAATACGCTGACATTGTGATTTTCTGCAATTCGCTGTCCTTTATTTTTGACTGGAAAAGCATTTACCCAAATCGCATCACTGAGCTTACCCACCATTATAAGGAGCTGTTGCAAAAGGTAAATATTCCAAATACGTCCATTATAGTGGCCGATGAAAGCACAGCAAAAAACATAAGTGATTTAGCTTCGCGCCAAAACATCACATCTTCTGAGCTAAATATCTTCCCTAGCCTTGGTCTGATTAAGGAAATAGAAAAGAGTAACGAGGAGGAACAATATCATTTAGTAAAAACCGAAATTGAGAAATATATTTCCAAAGGTTACGCTGAAATAATTCTGGCATGCACGCACCTTGACCATCCTGATTTTTTCAACATTGCAGAAGCTAAAATTCATCAGCCAGGGCTGGATATGTTGGAGGAATTTATTGCATCTCAGCCAAAAGCTTAGACACAGCCAAATAACCTAAAATTAGCTTCTCTACCTTCTTTATTTACCTTTGCACTTATGTTGAAAATAGATATGCACACCCACATCCTACCTGAAAAACTCCCAAACTTTGCGGAGAAATTCGGGTATGGCGAATTCATTCACCTAATGCACAATGACGATGGCACCGCCAACATGATGCAGGGTGAAAAATTTTTCAGACGTATCGAGGCCAACTGTTGGGATCCTCAAACACGTATTGACGATTACAAGAAATTTGACACACAGGTACAAGTAGTTTGTACCATTCCTGTAATGTTTAGCTACTGGGCCAAAGCCCGTGATTGTGCCGCGCTATCTCAATTTTTGAATGATGACATTGCCCAACTTTGCAATGATTATCCTCAAAACTACCTTGGCCTGGGAACCATCCCGATGCAAGATGCTAAGGAAGCTATAAAAGAGCTTGAACGCTGCAAAAAGATTGGTCTTTTGGGTGTACAAATAGGTAGCAACATCAACGACAAAAATCTTAGCGACCCTGAGTTTTTCCCAATATTTGAAGCTGCCCAAGAACTGGATATGGCCATTATGGTACACCCATGGAACATGATGGGTATGGAGAGTATGCGCAAATACTGGCTGCCTTGGCTGGTAGGTATGCCTGCTGAAACTTCGCGTGCTGCCTGCTCCTTAATTTTTGGTGGAGTGCTGGAGCGACTCCCAAAACTACGCGTGAATTTTTCACATGCCGGAGGGTCATTTTTACCCACCATTGGCCGAGTGGAGCATGGTTTTAACTGCCGCCCGGATTTGGTGGCAATTGATAACGATACGAATCCACGCAATTACATTGGTAAGTTTTGGGTAGACTGTATTACTCACGACCCAATGATGCTGGAATACATCCTTAAAATGCAGGGCTCTAAGAGGGTAACCTTAGGCTCTGATTACCCCTTCCCTCTTGGGGATTTAGAGATAGGCCAGTTTATAAATGAGATGAACTTGGAGCCATCTGTAGTGGAAGATATTTTTTGCAACTCCACACTAGAGTGGCTTAATATTGATAAAAGCAGATTTGCTATAAATGAAGGCAATGAAGCTGACAAACAGGTGCGCAAAAACGCCTAACTTTGCTGGCTCATTAAGAAAGGAAATTGTTGATATGAGCGATGCCATTAAACACGAGTGCGGAATAGCACTTGTCCGGTTAAAAAAACCACTAGACTTTTACCTTGAAAAGTATGGTACTGCCCTTTATGGGGTAAACAAAATGTACTTACTGATGGAGAAGCAGCATAACCGTGGGCAGGATGGCGCAGGCCTGGCCAACATTAAGCTGGACATGCCTCCTGGTAGCCGCTACATCAGCCGCCACCGCTCCAATGATAAAACTCCCATTCAGGATCTTTTTCAACACATCAACAAAAGAATAAGTGATGGTGTGGGCGAAAATCGTGAGCGCCTGCAGGACCCAACCTGGTTAAAAGAAAATCTTCCATATGTGGGCGAACTTTACCTGGGTCACCTCCGCTACGGTACTTATGGAGGAAACTCTGTAGAGCAGTGCCACCCCTTTTTGCGTCAAAACAACTGGGTGACCCGTAACCTTATCCTTGCAGGAAATTTCAACATGACCAATGTTGATGAGCTTTTTACGCAACTGGTAGATTTGGGTCAGCACCCAAAAGAAAAAGCGGACACCGTTACCATTCTCGAAAAAATAGGTCACTTCTTGGATGAGCAAAATGAAAAGCTTTATCGTAAGTTTAAAAAAGAAGGACTTGAGAAACGCGATATCAGCGGGCTTATAGCTAATGATTTAAATATTAAAAAAATATTACGCAAAAGCGCGAAGTACTGGGATGGTGGGTATGCCATGGCAGGATTGTTTGGTCATGGTGATGCCTTTGTTCTTCGCGATCCTTCCGGTATTCGCCCAGCTTATTTTTATGATGATGATGAAGTAACCGTAGTAGCCTCAGAGCGTCCGGTTATCCAAACAGCATTCAACGTTCCTATTGAAACCATTAAAGAAATTGACCCTGGTCATGCTTTGATTATCAAAAAAAGCGGGCATGCACGTCTTGAGATGATCAAAGAACCTTTAGAAAGAAAGGCATGCTCCTTTGAGCGTATTTATTTTTCTCGTGGTAATGATGCTGATATATATCGCGAACGTATAAACCTCGGAAACAGAGTTTGCCCTGCCATTTTAGACGAGGTAGACCATGATCTTAAAAACACGGTTTTCTCTTTTATCCCCAATACCGCTGAAATTTCATTTTATGGAATGGTAAAAGGGATGGAATCTTACCTCAACGAAATGAAGAGGGACAAGATTTTGAAACACGAGGGAACATTAGAAGGTGATAAATTAAAGGAGCTTTTGGAAATCCGCCCGCGTGTAGAAAAAGCCATCTGGAAGGATGTAAAAATGCGCACCTTTATTACCGAAGATAGCAGCCGTGATGATTTGGTGAGCCATGTTTATGACATCACCTACGAAACGGTAAAGCCTACCGACAACCTTGTGGTGATTGACGATAGTATTGTGAGGGGAACTACTTTAAAGCAAAGTATCCTCAAAATTTTGGACCGTCTTAATCCTAAGAAAATAATTGTGGTTTCTTCTGCTCCACAAATTCGCTACCCCGATTGTTACGGTATTGACATGGCCAAGCTTGGTGACTTTATCGCCTTTAGAGCTGCCATAGCATTGCTAAAAGAAAGAGGGCTGGATAACGTAATTGACAACGTTTACGAAAAGTGCTTAGCGCAAGCAGAACTTCCGGAAAGTGAAATTCAGAATTTTGTTAAAGAAATTTATGAGCCTTTCAGCCCTCAAGAAGTTTCGGATAAAATTGCGGAATTGGTTACGCCTCCAGAGGTAAAAGCCGAGGTGAAAATCATCTTCCAAACTATTGAAGACCTTCACGCTTCTTGCCCAAATAACTTAGGAGATTGGTACTTTACCGGAAACTTCCCTACTGCAGGAGGAATGCGCGTAGTAAACAAGGCCTTCCTTAACTTTTATGAAGGAAAGAATGTGAGAGCTTACTAAAGCATTAAAACCCTATAAAATCGAAAGGCTACTTTATTTGAAGTGGCCTTTTTTGTTTTAACACATTTTGATTGCACGCTAAGAACGCAAAGATTCATACTAGGGTATAGCGTTCTTTGCGTTTTTGCGTTACAGGAGAATCAGCGCATATCTGCGAAATCAGCGTGCATTAGATTACCACTCATTGTCCTCATCATAGATTTACTGAAAGAATTTGCGCCCTTTGCGGCTTTGCGTGATAAAAATCACCTCACCACCTCTGCAACATTCTTTGCTATTGTTTCGGCCAACCCATCTGTAGGCAAGTCGTTAGAATCTGTTCCAAATGGATCCTCAATTTCTTCAGCGATAAGCTCCAAACTAGCCAAAGCATAAAAGGTAAAAACGGTGATACCTATGGTCCAATAGCCAAAATCAGAAACGAAGCCAAAAGGCATTGTCATTATGTAAGCGAAGATGAATTTCTTGATAAAGATGTTATACGTATAAGGAATTGGTGTTTTCTTTATTCGCTCACAAGCACCACATATATCGGTAAAAGCATTCAAGTCTTGAAGCATGGCCAGGTAGGCTCCTTCACTTATCTCCTCTTTTTGGTACATCTCCAAAAGACTGTGCTGCATGGCGTTGGCCAAAAAATTAGGAATATGCTCTGTGTCACCAACCTCGTCTTTCATAAAGTCGGGCAAATTGGTGGCTACTACAAAGGTTGACTCGTTTCGCAAATGATCTCTTAAAACTCCTGCATACGCGGCTGTCATGGCAGCTAACTTCATCTTACGCTCCTTTTCCTCTTTAGGTATAAAAGCATTGATTTTTAAAGAAAAATTACGACTAACATTTACCAAAGCACCCCATTGTTTACGTCCCTCCCACCATCTGTCATAGGCGGTATTAGTTCTAAAAACCAAAAGAAGGGAGATAACAAAACCCAATAAACTGTGCACAATGGTTGTAGAAGCATACTGTAGATTGTACACCTCAATTTCTACATAGCAAATTATAAAGCAATACACTGCCAAGCTGAGCATTACCCATTTCAATTTGCTAAAAGTCTCTGCTTTGTGAAACTTGAATATTAATCCAAACCAATCCTTCGCGTTGTAAACAACCATGTACTGCATTTTTATGATTGGCTAAAGTAACTATTGAAATAGAAAAGTGTGACACGCCCTACCGGCAAAAAAGAATAAGCAAAAGGCAAAGTACGGGCATACCACTACAAGCACCGTCAGATAATTCACTATGCTAAGTATAGGGCTGTTTGCCAGCGATACACTCTTTAATGACCATTGCCGCCTTAATCTTTGGTTATACCTTTGCGCAAATACGTGCGTAGTAAGAAACCTGTTTATTTCCTTATTTTCGCCATCCTATTAAAATTTAATACACAAACAATGAAGAAGTTCTTTGCATTGGCTCTTGCGTTTTTGCTAGCCTTGCCATCATTTGCAGACGAAGGAATGTGGTTGCCGATTTTGCTAAACCGCAACTATGAAGATATGAAGGCCCATGGCCTGCAGCTTACCGCTGAAGAGTTATATTCAGTAAACAACTCTAGTCTAAAAGACGCTATTGTTTCTCTGGGTGGATTCTGTACCGGAGAAATCATTTCAGAAAACGGTCTTTTATTGACCAATCACCACTGTGGTTTTGAAGCTATTCAAACACATTCTACTGTTGAACACAATTACTTGGATGATGGCTTTTGGGCACGTTCTTACAAAGAGGAATTGCCAAACGAAGGTCTTTTTGTTCGCTTTTTGGTAAGAATGGAAGATGTGAGCGAAAGAGTAAATGCTGAACTTACCGAAGAAATGACCCAGGACGAGCGTGATGCTAAGATTCGTGAAATGGGAAAAACTATTTCTGATGAAGCAACCAATGGCAATCATTATGATGCTAATGTGAAAAGCTTTTTCCACGGAAATGAATTTTATCTTTTTGTTTACGAAACGTTTAATGACGTTCGTTTGGTAGGAGCACCTCCAAGCTCAGTAGGTAAATTTGGTGGAGACACCGATAACTGGATGTGGCCTCGTCACACAGGTGATTTTTCTATGTTCCGCGTGTACACCGCGCCTGATGGTTCACCAGCAGAGTACTCGGAAGAAAACATTCCATTGAAGCCTAAGCACTCTCTACCAGTTTCTGTAGATGGTGTAAAGGATGGTGACTTTACCATGATTTTTGGTTACCCGGGAAGCACTGATCGCTTTTTGAGCAGCTATGGTGTGCAGCAAGCTATTGATAAGTACAACCCTACTGTGGTAAAAATTCGTGAGGAGAAATTGGCTATCATGAAAAAATACATGGAAGCCGATGAAGCTACTCGTATTCAATATTCTTCTAAGTACGCTCGTGTTTCTAACTACTGGAAATACTTTATCGGGCAAACTGAGCAACTTAAAAACAATAAAGTTTACGATAAGAAATTAGTAATCGAACAAGATTTTAGTAAATGGGTTAGCGCTGATCCTGCCCGTCAAGAGAAATACGGACAAGCACTTCCGCTGTTGAAAAATGCTTACGCTGAATCTGACGGTTATGTTGCATCCAATGTATATGTGATCGAAGCCGGTCTTACAGGTTCTGACCTGGCTCTATTTGCTTTCCGTTTTAATCGCTTAATGGGTTCCACATTCACCATGAAAGAGCAGATGGAAGCCAAAATGAAAGAGGCTAAAACGGACGAAGAAAAGCAAGCTATCAAAGAAGAGTATGAAGGCAAAATAAACTCTATAATGGCTAGCCTTAATGAGCAGGTAGAAAGTCACTTTAAGGACTATAACCAAGCTTTGGATAAAGAGCTTTTTGCTAACCTGTTTAAAATGTACAGCAAAGATGTAAAAGCTGACCAGCAGCCAGAATTCTTTGCTATGGTGAACAAAAAGTACAAAGGGGACTGGGACAAATTTGCTGATAAGGTATATGACAAATCATTTTTGGTGAGCAAAGAAAGAGTGCTTGAATACTTAGAAGATCCAAGCCAAAAAGAACTAGACAACGATCTAGCTTCCATTGTAGGAAACGAACTTTATACCATGTACAGAGGATCATCTCAAGCTCATGCTGATGTAGATGCTAACATGGAAAAAGGTTACCGCCTGTTTACTGCCGGACTTAGAGAAATGAACCCTGATAAGAATTACGCTCCTGATGCTAACAGCACCATGCGTGTAACTTACGGTAATGTAGGAAGCTACCACCCAAAAGATGGCGTATTCTATAACTACTACACCACTGCTGATGGTATCCTTCAAAAAGAAGATCCAAATGATCCAGAATTTGTAGTGCCTGAAAAGCTTCAGGAAATGATAAAAGAAGGTGACTTTGGCCCTTATGCAAATGAAGAAGGTAAATTACCAGTTTGCTTTATTAGTAATAATGACATTACTGGTGGTAACTCTGGAAGCCCTGTTATCAATGCCAAAGGAGAACTTATTGGTTGTGCATTTGATGGAAACTGGGAAGCAATGAGCGGTGATATTTTCTTTGAAGATAGATTGCAACGCACCATTTCTGTTGACTCTCGCTACATCCTTTTCATTATTGATAAGTATGCAGGTGCTACCAACCTTATTGAAGAAATGAATATCGTGCATACTGACGAAGCTCAGCCTGCTGTTGACAACGGAGAAATGGACAAAGCAGCAAACGTACAGAACTAATATTTTCTAAAGCGATGAGCTTTTTTGAACCGCCCTGACGCAAGTTGGGGCGGTTTTTTTATATCCTATTGCAAGTGTGGTGCAAACCACTAAATTTGGCATTATGCAAAACTTCAAGGCCACATTTATCATTTTTCTGGGTACTATTCTTTTAAGCTCTTTTGCGGCTTATAGAAAAAACCCCGCAGGAACATCAAGCATTCCGGGGCATTCTAATAAATTTTTAGATAAAACTGAGATTACCAACATAGCCTGGAAGGAATATCTCTATGACATTAAAGAAACAGAAGGTGAAGATTCTGAAGAATATAAAGAGCTACTGCCCGACCTTGCTGTTTGGGAGATGGCTTATGGCGAAGATTTTATTTCCTCTAGCGCCTACAACGATTATCCCTTAGTAGGGGTTTCATACCAACAAGCCTTGGCCTATTGCAAGTGGCGCTCAGCACGGGTAAGCGAAAAAGAACACCGTAAAATTGAATACTCGCTTCCCTCCTTAAAAGAGTATAAATTGGTAACTCAAGGTAAAACTGAAAACAAAATGGCCGAGGGGCTCTACTCTACCAATTTTGGCTTTCGAACATTTTCAGGTATCTGTGAAAACGCGGCTGAGATGACCAATAAAGAAGGCACTTCTATTGCCGGGTATAACCGCACCACTTGTTTAGAATTAAAGGAATATTCTGCCCCCACACCCTCCTTAGGATTTCGGTGCATGGCAGTTTTGAAGTAGTACACTTATGCTCCCCATCGAACATCTTGGCCAAACCCTATTTTTATTAGCCGAGAAAGCTATTTACTGGAGAAACCAAAAAGCATTGCTCATTGCCGATCCTCATTTAGGAAAGGTTACGCACTTTCGCAAAGCTGGTATCGCAATTCCTGACAAGGCCGCTATTAAAAATTTACAGAGCCTGAAACAGCTTATAGTAGATCATAATCCAAAGTTGGTAATCTTTTTGGGAGACCTGTTTCATTCAGAACTTAATTCTGAATGGTTAATGTTTAAAGAACTCTTGCTGGAGTTTGGCCATATTCAATTTAAGTTGATTAAGGGCAATCATGACATTTTACACGAGAGCAGTTATGATAATAATCAGATGGAGGTGTTACAAGAATTAAATCTTGGACCTTACAATTTTACACATGAACCTACAAAGCACGGCAAGTTATACAACCTAAGCGGACACTTGCACCCAGGCGTTCGCATGCATGCAAAGGGGAGGCAAAGTATGCGTTTCCCTTGTTTTTATTTTGGAAAGCAAAACGGAATACTACCTGCCTTCGGGGAGTTTACAGGTCTTCATATAATTTCTCCTAAAAACGGTGATGAAGTATTTATTCTTACCAAGACTGAGGTACAACAAGTGCTGTAAAGTCAAGAAGAAAGCTTTACGATGCTATCATCGGTATCATCAAGATACTTTTTGAGATCCTGCCATTTTATCAAAGCCAATTTCAGCTCCTCCTGATTGATGGGTTTTGACACAAAGTCATTCATGCCATACTCAAAACATTTGCGCTTATCTACCTCTGCTAAATTGGCTGTGGCTGCAATAATTATGGGCCGTGATGATGAGTTTTGGATAATTCTCCGAGATGCTTCAAAACCATCCATTACCGGCATTTGTATATCCATCAAAATTATGTTGTAATACTTCTTTGAAGCCATTTCCACCGCTTCTTTGCCGTCATTTGCAATATCTACCTTAAGACCCAATGAATCAAGCATAAGTATTATCAGCTTCTGATTTACGGGGTTATCCTCAGCGTATAAGATTTTAAGGGAAGTGTCTACCTCACTTTTGCTAAAAATTGATGGAACATGCTTATTTCTTGCCTCATCAAAAACATCAAGCACTAGTGAAAATGATACTTTCATCCCTTTAGGTTTTTGAGACTCCATCTTTAACTTACCTCCCATTAGTCCTACTAACTCTTCCACCAAGTTTACCTCTGTTTCTTCAATAGATAAAGGACCACTTAAGCTATCCGCCTTAAAAAGACCAAAATTAGACCTCACTCGCCTAACATGTCTATCCACACCTGTATCGCTTAATTCGAATAATATTTCCGTTTTAAACTCATCACTATTTTTTAAGGTAGCTCTAAACTCTACCACCCCTGACCGAGTTGACTTAAATGCATTGCTAAAAACGTGCATTAAAATTTGTTTTATCCGAGAGCTATCGCCCCGCAAGTGTTTGGGGATATTAGGATCAATAAAAGACCGAAACTTCACTTTTTCTTTATTAAGATGTTGTTTTGAAAGTGCTAAAGCAGATTCTATACATGCCTCAATACTCAGCACTCCCGTTTTTAGTTTCAATTTTCCGGCTCCTACTTCAGAAATGCTCAGCACATCAGTAATAAGCAGCATTAATGCCTCTCCATTACTTTTTATTGCTCGAAGCTTATCCCGCTGTGATTTATCCAATTTTGATTTTTCAAGAAAACTAGACATCCCCAAAATTGCATTCATGGGTGTCTTTAGTTCATGACTCATAGTATTCAAAAACTCCTGACGAGTCCGAGCTGCCGCGAGTGCTGCCAATGAAGAATCTCTATATTTTCTTCCAAACATAATTGCCATAAACATGGCTTGCGACATTACAAATACAACATTTCCGGTAACATCTAAGCCCCTATATTCTGGAATTAACCCGTGGGCAGCGCCTACGCGAATTGCTATTACGCCACACAGAGCCATATAACCAATCATATTTATCCAAGTAAGCTTGTGCCAAAACACGGCTAACCTAAACGCATTAATAATGACAATACTATAAGTACCACACATAATAGCTATAAAGAAGGGATAGAGCTGAGTGAAGGTGCTCGCGGGCAAAAACAATACAATGGTAATAAACAGTAGGCAAAGGCTGCTGGAAAAATGAAACACCCATGATTTAACCTTTTCTCCTAAAGTAGCCTTAACAAAATACCCATAAAATACTATAGAAAATGCTAATGATATATACTCTAACCTAAGAGTAGAAACCCATGACCAATCCTTGAGTATTGAGGGCAAGACTGAGTAACTGCTGCTTAGAATCCATAGGCAATAAAAAATACAAAACAGAAAGAATAATAGACCGTATACATCTGACATTTTAAACCAGAAAAGGCCTAGCGCAAAAATACCTGCTACCAAAAGACATCCGGCCAGAAACAAAATACCACCCACTCGAAGATTTCTGGTGGTGTTCATAAAGGACTCTTCTCCTAAAAGAATAGGCTGATTCATCCCTGCCAGATGATGATCGAAATTTGAAATAATTAATCGGAAATCGTTTCTACCGGGACGCAGCTTAACAGACTGTGTAATATATTCCCAATAAGGCTCGCTTGTTTGACTGAATACACCCACCTTTCCTACAGCAGCAACAACATCGCCATTGAGCATCAGCTTATAGGCAGTTTTTACAACAGAAACCCTGATTGACAGGTTAGGCAAATCATCGGCCATTATTACCGTCAAATCATAGGTGGCAATTCCTTTTTGCTGCTTTCTAAATATTCCTCCCTCGTTGTCAAACCAGCCCTGTGCAGGATCGTGAAATTTCACAATCGAATCCACAATTCGATCCTGAGCATAATACTCCCCGGGATACACACGCCATTCACCTGAAAGGGGAATCGTTGTCTGCCCAGAGAATTCTATTTCACGAAGATCGAGTACGCCTAGTTTAGCAGAGGGCTGAGCATTAACACACATCAAAAATATGCCTGAGAAGCATATGGTTAGCAAATACTTTAGCAAAATCCCCTTATTATTAAGCATTAAAGTTGCAAAATCTAGCCCAACTTTGTACAACACTGTAAATCAACACAATGAAAATACCTTTAGTTCGAATTATTCCCGATAAGGGAAATGACCCCTAATGAAAAACCAATGTGCCGTTTCCTATTTCACCTCAATTATTAATCCATTCTCTCAAAACCTTAATCACCAAACTGACCATAGCCAGCAAAATAATGTCAATTTGTACTCTAGAAAAACTATGGTATCACCAAACAGGCATCTAGCCAATTCGTTAGCCTCTATGATCATTGCCCGGAATCTTATATCATATGTGTGTTTTGAAAAAAATTTTAACAGGATTTTAACTACAAGCTTAAAATTTTCGAGACAAATTCGCGTAAACAAATCTGCTACATTAACATTTTGATAAAACAATACTTTTGCGATAAGCATAAAGAGAAATACAATCATGGAAACAACCCGTACAAGCTCTGAAATTCAAGAACTTAACGAAATCATCAAGGAGGAGAGTGCATTTATCGACCTCCTGTTAATGGAGATCAACAAATCCATTATTGGGCAAAAAACGATGCTCGAGCGATTGTTGCTTGCTCTTTTAGGAAACGGACACATTTTATTAGAAGGTGTTCCGGGGCTTGCAAAAACGCTTGCCATTAACTCTTTGGCAAAGGCTATTCAGGCCGATTTTAGCCGTATTCAGTTTACTCCCGATCTTCTGCCTTCTGATGTAATCGGTACTCAGATTTACAATATGCAGAAGAATGAGTTTGCCATAAAGAAGGGACCAATCTTCTCAAACTTTGTACTGGCAGATGAGATAAACCGTGCTCCCGCCAAGGTACAAAGTGCACTGCTGGAAGCAATGCAGGAAAGGCAGGTAACCATTGGTGAAAACACTTATAATTTGCCAGAGCCGTTTTTGGTATTGGCTACGCAAAACCCTGTAGAGCAAGAAGGAACTTATCCTTTGCCCGAGGCCCAGAGTGACCGTTTTATGCTGAAGACAGTTATTACTTATCCAAAGCTTGAGGATGAAAGGTTAATCATGCGTCAAAACCTGAGAGGTGGTGCTGAGCCCATAAAGGCGGTCGTAACCACGGATACAATCCTAAATGCCCGAAAGCGTGTGAAGGATGTGTATATGGATGAAAAAATCGAAAAATACATTCTTGACATAATATTCGCTACACGTAATCCTGAAGATTACCGCTTAAATTCTTTGAAGCCGTTAATCAGCTTTGGAGCTTCGCCTCGTGGTAGCATCGGCTTGGCAAATACCGCCCGTGTGTATGCCTTTATTAAGAGAAGAGGTTACGTAATTCCTGAAGATGTGCGTGCCGTGGCGCATGATGTTCTTCGCCACCGTATCGGGATCACCTATGAGGCTGAAGCCGAAAACGTAACCAGCGAAGACATTATAAACCAGATCCTGGATCGTGTTGAAGTACCGTAGCAGTTTGCAGTTTAACAATTTGCAATCAGCAGTTTGCAATACTGCCAACTGAAAACTGGTAACTGAATTCTGAAACATGGATACTAAAGAATTAATAAAGAAGGTAAGGCGGATTGAAATCAAGACCCGCAGACTTTCCAACCACATATTTTCGGGCGAGTACCACAGTAGCTTTAAAGGACGCGGTATGGCCTTTAGCGAAGTGCGCAAGTACGAGGCTGGTGACGATATCCGCTCAATAGACTGGAATGTAACGGCTAAGCTCAACGAACCCTACATCAAAGTTTTTGAAGAAGAACGTGAGCTTACTTTTATGCTTTTGGTAGACGTAAGTGGATCCGAATCTTTTGGCTCACGCGTGCAGCTTAAGCGCGAAATGATTACCGAAATCTGTGCTACGCTTGCATTTTCTGCTATTCAGAATAATGACAAGGTGGGCATCATTTTCTTCAGCGACCAGATTGAGCAATACATTCCACCAAAAAAGGGAAAGTCTCATATTCTTAGAATCATCCGTGAGTTGATAGAACTTGAACCCAAAAGCAGCAAAACCGATATTGGAGAAGCTTTGCGCTTTTTCAGCGGTATTCAAAAAAAGAAAGCCATAGCTTTTGTGCTATCTGATTTTATGGGAGATAATTACAATCAGCCTTTAAAAATAATGGCCCAAAAACACGATGTGACAGGCATTCGTATTTATGATCCGCGTGAAGAGGAGTTGCCAAACCTTGGGGTTTTACCTTTGCAAGATCCGGAAACCGGGCATGTACATTGGGTAAACACTGGTAGCAAAGCTTTGCGCAAAAAGCTGAAAAAGCAGTTTGATGAAAACTTTGGTTACTTCAAAAATTCATTTTCGAAAAGCGGCTCAGGCCAGCTTTCCATTCGGATTGATGAATCGTACCCCGCAAAATTATTAGGATACTTTAAACAAAAATCTGCACGATGAAGAAACTGTTGAGCATCCTCACTCTTTTACTTACCACAGTTGCGTGGGCACAGCCCGTGCGCTTTTCAGCGGAAATTGATACCAACAAAATCTTAATTGGAGATCAATTTACGCTACAGCTAAAAGGCAAAGTAAGTGAAGGAACAAACTTTGAATGGCCGATAATTCCAGACACCATTTCAGGTTTGGACTTTGTAGATATTTCCAAAATTGACACAAGCACTAAAGATGGAATCTGGCAACTGAGCCAAAAGCTTACCCTCACCTCCTTTGACAGCGGTTATGTAGCTATTCCACCGCTTACGCTAAAAGCCAATGGCGAAGAAGCTTCTTCACAAGCCATGGCCGTTGCTGTAGCTTTTCCTGAGCTCAGTGAAGAACAAGATTATTACGATATAAAAGAACCACTGGAGCCACCTTTTAATTGGATGCCTATTCTTATTGGAGTTGGAATACTGATTGTTTTGGCCGTTGGAATTTGGCTATTCTTAAAATGGTGGAAAAAGCGCAAAGCCAACAAAGAACTTACGCCAGAGCAAATGATGTCACCGTATGAGTATGCCCAGCTTCAGCTTAGTGAAATAGAAAAAGAGCAGCTCTTACAATCTGGTAAAATCAAGGAATATTACTCTCGCCTTACTGATGTGATGCGTCTTTATATGGAGCGCCAGATGAACATCAATGCGATGGAAAGCACCGCTGATGAGCTGATTGACAAAATGAAGGAGCTACGACTGGCAATGGATTTGAAAGAAAAAATCGACCGATTGCTTCACCTCAGTGCTTTGGTAAAATACGCTAAGGAGAAACCAAGCGTATCGCAAAACGAAGAAGCATTGGTGACTGTAAAACACTTTTTAGAACAAACTAAACCCGCGGAAAAAGAAGAAAATGCTGAATTATCAGTTTGAAAATATTGAGTTTTTGTGGCTGCTGCTGATCATTCCTTTTTTGATTGTTTGGCAATGGTTTAAAAATAAGCAGCAATCGCCAGAGTTAAAATTTCCTGGCGCCTCACTTTTGGCTGCGCAAGGTGCAAACTGGTTGGCAAAATTGCGCCCTTTATTGTATGCCTTACGGCTGATTGCCATTGCTTTGGTGATTGTGGCCATGGCCCGTCCGCGCACCTCAGAGGAAAACTCCAAAACCAAGTCAGCCGAAGGAATTGACATTGTGATGGCTATTGATGTTTCTACCAGTATGCTGTCGCGCGACTTGCGTCCAAACAGATTGGAAGCCACTAAAAAGGTAGCCTCCGATTTTATTCAAGAGCGCCCAAATGACCGTATCGGGATGGTGGTGTATGCTGGCGAAAGCTATACCCAAACTCCCCTAACGAGCGACCATAAAATTATCCTGAACACGATGAAGGATATTAAAAATGGACTCATCCAGGATGGAACGGCTATAGGTATGGGATTGGCCACTGCGGTAAACAGATTGAAAGAAAGTAAGGCCAAAAGCAAGGTGATTATTTTGCTTACGGATGGTGAGAATAACGCTGGAAATATTGACCCGATGACGGCTGCGCAACTTGCAGAAGAGTTTAAAATCAGAGCCTACACTATAGGTGTGGGAACTAAGGGAACCGCCCCCACTCCATACGCCTATGATATGCGTGGCAATTTGATGTATAGAAACCTTCCGGTAAATATTGACGAGGAGCTTTTGAAAAACATTGCTGATCAAACGGGCGGAAAATATTTTAGGGCCACCGACAACGATAAGCTTAACGAGATTTACGGAGAAATTGACAAGCTGGAAAGAACCAAACTTCAGGAGTTGAAATTTTACTCTTATGATGAGAAATTTGAAAACTTCGCTTTAGCAGCCTTGATTCTATTTGCTTTGGAGCTATTATTAAGATTTACAGTTTACAGAAGTTTTATATAAAATGTACGAACTCGACCATCCATATTACTTCTATTTGCTCGCCATCATTCCGGTGGTGATTGTGCTATACCTGGCATTGGCCCTTTGGAAAAAAAGAGCCAGAAAGTCATTTGGTGACCCTGAGCTATTGGAAAAGTTGGCGCCCGAAAGAAGCAGCATTAAGGGAATGATAAAGCTCATTTTGGCGCTGCTCATCATCGCTTCGCTAAGTGTTGGTTTGGTTAACCCAAAAATTGGCACCAGCCTGGAAACCGTAAAACGCGAAGGTGTGGACATAGTATTTGCCATTGACGTAAGTAAAAGTATGCTTGCCGAAGATGTGCGTCCTAACAGATTGGAGAAAGCCAAGCAACTGGTTTCGCGCACGCTTGATAATTTGGTGAGTGACCGTGTGGGAATGATAATTTATGCAGGTAGTGCTTACCCACAATTGCCCATCACCACCGACTATAGTGCGGCCCGTTTGTTTTTAAAATCAGTTGACACCGACATTATCCCTTCGCAGGGAACTGCCATAGCTGATGCGCTAAAAATGGCTAGCTCCTATTATGATGATGAAGATCAAAAGAACCGCGTGCTTGTTATACTTACCGATGGCGAAGACCATGAAGAAGGCGTGCTGGAGGCTGCAGAAAAGGCAAAAGAACAAGGCATAAAAATCTTTACCATAGGAATTGGAACCGACCGTGGGGCGCCAATTCCTGAAATAAGCAATGGCCGCAATATTGGTTATAAGAAAGATAGAAATGGTGAAGTAGTGGTGTCTAAACTAAACACTGATGTACTAAAAGAAATTGCCTCAGAAACCAATGGCGCCTACGTAAATGGAACCAACACCCGTGAAGTTGTAGAGTTTTTGATGGAGTCCATCAGTGAGATGGAAAAGAAAGAATTTGAAGCTACCGTGTTTGCCGATTACGAATCTCAATTTCAATGGTTTTTAGGTTTGGCACTTTTGTTATTGATTTTAGATGTATTTGTGCTGGAGCGCAAAACGCAATGGTTTAAAAAATTAGGTTTATTTGAGAAGCATGAGGATAAGTCTTAGCATATTATTTTGCCTGTTGCAACTGGCCGTTTTTGGTCAGAAATACAACAGTGGCCTGAAGGAGGGAAACGAACTTTATAAGGAAGGGAAGTATGACGAAGCCGAAGTAAACTATCGCAAGGCTTTGGAGTCTCAACCGGAAGATGATATAAAGGGTGCCTTTAACCTTGGTGATGCTCTTTACAAACAAGAGCGTTATGAAGAGGCTACGCAGCAATTTGCAAAAGTGGCAGCTACCGCTCAGGATAAAGAAGAAAAGGCCAAAGCTTTTCACAATTTGGGTAACTCATTGGCTAAAGAAGAAAAATATAAAGAGGCCATTGAATCGTACAAAAATGCGATGAAGCTAAACCCGAAAGACAATGAGACCCGATATAATCTGGCGAAGACCATGAAGCAGCTGCAACAACAGCAGCAACAGCAACAACAAAACCAGGAAAATCAGGACGATCAGGACAAGGAGGATAAAGACAAGCAGAATCAGGATAAAAACGATCAGGAAAGCCAAGACAACAAGGACAACCAGGATCAGCAAAATCAGGATAAGCAAGACGAAAACCAGGATGACAAGAATGACCCTAAAGATGGAAAAGGGGACGATAAAAAGGATGAGGAACAAGAAGGCAAGCAGCCACCTCAGCCTAAAAAAGGACAGATTTCAAGAGAAGATGCTGAGCGCTTGCTGAATGCTTTGAGCAAAGAAGAGCAGGATGTGCAGAAAAAAGTAAATGAAGAAAAAATTAAGGGAGTTCCCATCAAATCAGAAAAGGACTGGTAATATGAAAATGTCACGCAATATATTGGTGATAACACTGCTTTTGCTGGGACAAATTGCATTAGCACAGGTTCACTTTACCGCCAAGGTGAACAAAAACCATGTGGGCAAAAACGAGGAATTTAGCTTGGAGTTTACCGTAAATGCGATGGGACGAAACTTTCAGGCACCTGATCTTTCTGACTTTTATGTGCTCAGAGGCCCAAGCCGCTCACAGTCCACACAAATCATAAACTTTGAGCGTAGCGAGCAGATGTCCATAAGCTATGTATTGCGACCCAAAACTACCGGGATGCTCAGCATTGGTGCAGCTACTATTGTGGTGGATGGTAATGAATATCGCTCGCAGCCTCTTTCAATAAAAATAAGTGAAGAAAGCCCAAGGCGTGATGATCCGAATGACCCTTATTCGATAGCTGCTAAAAGTGCTTTTATTAAAGTAATAACTTCCAAAAGCACGGTTTATCAAGGCGAGCCTTTTGTAGCTTCTTACAAGTTGTATTTCAATGCGGACATTGGGCGCTTTGAAGTTTTAGATCAACCCGACTTTACTGGTTTTTATAAAAATGATATTGAGCTTAAAACCATAAAGCAAGACCAGGAAATGTACAAGGGCGAGCGCTTCAACACTGGAATTATTGCTCAGATGGTCCTTATTCCACAGCGCAGTGGAAGTATACGCCCAGGATTGGTAGAAATAAAATTACCTACAGCTGTACCCACAAACAGACGTGACATTTTTGGCCGAAGGGTGACGCAAACCGTTGAACAAACATCTACGGATAATTTTCCTGGAATTACGGTAAAAGCACTCCCTGAAAAAGGTAAACCATCCAACTTTAATGGTGCTGTGGGCGATTATAAGTTAGACGTTTCACTTAGCCGCGAAGAGCTTACCGCCAATGAATCCGTGACTTTATCTATCAAGATTTCCGGTAGCGGAAACATTAAGTTGGTGGAAGTACAAAAACCAGAAATTCCAGCAGCCTTTGAAGCTTATGACCCCAAATATTCTGAAAACATTGCGGTAAACGGAGCAGGAATGCGCGGGAGCAAATCCTACGAATATCTTCTTATTCCGCGCTATGGCGGCACGTACAAAATTCCGGAAATCAAGTTCAGTTTCTTTAACCCACGGACCGAGCGCTACGAAACTTTGACTTCCCCCGAAAGGGAAATAACCGTAACCGGTGGTAAACCCATGCCCGGAGCAACAGGAGGAATTGCCTCTGGTGAAAAGGAAGATGTAAACTTCATAGGAAAGGATATTTTGTTCATCAAAACCAAAAGTGGAGCCTTTAAAAAGCAGGGTGAAAGCTTTATCAATAGTGCAGGTTTTTATGCAGGCCTAGGTACTATTGGGGCCACTTTCGCGGGAATGATTGGCTTTTTCCTGTTTACGAGCAATCGCAAAGTAGATGCAAAGCGCAGCCGAAGCTTAAAAGCAAGCAAGCAGGCCCGCAAGCACCTGAGCGCTGCCAAAAAGCAAATGGACGCAAATAATACCGAAGCTTTTTATTTGGAATTGAGCTCAGCACTTTGGGGATATTTTTCTGATAAATTCAGTATTCCGCAAAGTAAATTGAGCAAGGAGCTTATTTACAATACACTCCTGCAAAAAGGAATTGAGAAACCTACTGCCGACCATGTAAACGATATTATGAATCGAGCAGAAATGGCTCGGTTTACAGCTTCTACCGGAAGTACGCCTAATGCAGATTACGAAGAAACAGCTTTGCTGATAACCAAAATTGACAGCCAAGTATGAAAAAGTTACTCATCCTTTTAGTGTTAATCAGCACATATCAGTTTGGCTACAGCCAAGATCTGACGGCCACATTTGAAGAGGGAAACACTCTTTATCAAGAGAAAAAGTATGACGAGGCTATTGAAAAATACAAGACCATAACAGACGCTGGATTGGAAAGCGCGGCTTTGTATTATAACATGGCCAATGCTTATTTCAAAACCAATCAGCTCTCACAAGCCATTCTTAATTATGAGCGCGCAGCAAGATTGGCGCCCAATGATGATGACATTCGTCAGAACCTCAGCATTGCCAACGAGGCCACCATTGATCGCTTCGAGAAGCTTCCTGAACCGATGATTAAAACGGCTTATCAATCCATATTCCGTGCTTTTCAACCAGGAACCTGGGGGGTGATTGCCTTGGTATTTTTGCTCATTATGCTTGTGGGAACTTATTTCTACCTCTACACCACTAAGCGCAGGCAAGGTTTTACCATCGGTATTTTTAGCTTCCTATTGGGAGTTATTTCACTTTGGCTGGCCTATGCACATTTAAACAATCTAAGAAACTACCGTCCGGGAATAGTTACAGCAACCAGTACCTACGTGAAAAGCGGTCCGGGCGAAAAAGCCGAGGATGTGTTCATTTTGCATGAAGGCACCAAGGCCACCGTTACTGAGTTTTATGACAATTGGAAAAAGATAAAACTGCCTGATGGCAAGATTGGCTGGATTTCAGCCAAGGATATTGTGGAAATATAGGAGCCACAAAAATTGTTGCTCGGTACAAGCAAAATAATATATATTTGCCGTCCATTAAAAATGGGGGATTAGCTCTCCCGATAGTTATCGGGAGGCTAGAGCGCCAAATACAATGGGGGATTAGCTCAGCTGGCTAGAGCGCTTGCATGGCATGCAAGAGGTCATCGGTTCGACTCCGATATTCTCCACATCAAGAAGCCTTTCGGAAACGAGAGGCTTTTTTATGTTTTAAGGATTAGCTCTCCCGATAGCTGTCGGGAGGCTAGAGCGCCCCGAAGGCTTTCGGGGAGGTCACTCCGAACTTGTTTCGGAGCTCCGATATTCTCCACATCAAGAAGCCTTTCGGAAACGAGAGGCTTTTTTACGTTTTAGGGATCAGCATCATTCTT
>JAUHWX010000212.1 GCA_030427285.1 Bacteroidia bacterium | reverse complement strand
TCATAAGGGTGAATATCTCCCAAAAGGAAAGAAATTACACTTGCTTTATTTTTGGCTTGACCGATAAAGCGCATATTTTCAAACTCTGCTAATTTGGCTTGACCGTATTGAAGCAACTCATTTTCGTAAGCAGCAATATTGTCCAAACCAATTTCATTCACATAATCCAAGGCTGTACCTAATACTACACCAGCTTCTATGTTTGGCGTTCCAGCTTCAAACTTATGAGGAAGGCCTGCATAAGTGGTTTTTTCAAAAGTCACCTCTTTTATCATTTCGCCACCCCCTTGGTAGGGAGGAAGTTCTTCAAGCCACTTTTCTTTTCCGTAAAGGATACCGATACCCGTAGGGCCATAAAGCTTGTGCGCACTGAATGCGTAAAAATCAGCATCTAAATCCTGTACATCAACGTGCATATGAGGGACAGCCTGTGCGCCATCTATCATTACTACTGCATCCACTTCATGTGCCAGGTCAATCATTTCCTTAGCGGGATTTATAGTTCCCAAGGCATTGGATACATGATTAAAAGCTACCACACGGGTTTTTTCATTTAGCAGCTTTTTATACTCCTCCATAATGAGCTCCCCATTCCCATTCATGGGAATCACTTTGAGTACAGCTCCGGTTTTTTCACAAAGCATCTGCCACGGCACAATATTGCTATGGTGCTCAAGCGCTGAAATGATTATTTCTTCACCAGCTTTTACAAAGCCTTGGCTCATCGTGCTGGTCAAAAGGTTGATACTGTCAGTAGTGCCTTTGGTAAAAATCACCTCATGCAAATGTTCGGCATTGATGTGAGTTTTTACTTTTTGGCGGCTAAGTTCAAAAGCATCAGTAGCCAGCTGGCTAAGGTGATGTACGCCACGGTGCACATTACTGTTTATAGTGCTGTAATATTCCGAAATAGCATCAATCACCACCTGTGGCTTTTGGGTGCTGGCGGCATTGTCAAAATACACCAACGGGCGCCCATTTACCTCCTGATGAAGGATGGGGAAGTCTGCACGGATTTTGGCGATATCAATGGGTGCTATTGCGGTTTTCATTATTTCTTTTTTGGTAGGATTTAGCAATTAAAGCTCAAAATCCAAATCTACATTTAGCTTAGTGGCAATCTGCTTGTTTAGCTTTTTGCGCAGCTCAGGAATGGCCACATTACGAAGTCCGTCATTGGCGAAAGCGTAAAGCAAAAGTGCCTTGGCTTCTTTTTCAGGAATACCTCGTGCCTGCATATAAAACATCGCATCTTCATTAAGCTGACCAATGGTACAGCCATGAGAACACTGAACATCATCAGCATAAATCTCTAGCTGCGGCTTTGTATCTATCGAAGCTTTATCGGTAAGCAAAATGTTGTTGTTCTGCTGAAAAGCATTGGTTTTTTGAGCATGTGGGTGCACCATCACTTTTCCATTAAAAACACCTGATGAATTGCCATCATAAATCCCTTTGTAAAGCTCGTGGCTTTCACAATTAGGTTTTTGATGATCTGCCAATGTGTGGTGATCCACAAACTGACCTTCGTCTATTACTGTAATGCCATCCATATGCGATTCTGTGTGCTCTCCCTCCAAAAAGAAGTTAAGGTTGTTTCTGATGAAACGGTTTCCAAAAGAGAATGTACCTACGCGTACATTACTGCCCTCAGCTTGCTTTACCGAAGTGCTGTCGATCATGGAAGCTTCCATGTTGTCGTTTTGCACTTTATAATAAAACAGACGGGAATTCTTTTCAGCAAAAATTTCTGTTGCAGTATTAGTAAGTACAGCCTTTTCGCTGAGCGATTGATGACGCTCCACAATTTTCACTTCTGCATTTTCCTCTACCACCACCAGGTTTCTTGGCTGGGTCATGATGTCATAATCATGCGCTGTAGTGAAGAAAACTACCTGTACAGGTTTGTCTACCGTTTGGTTTTTCTTAATGCGAATAAAAGCACCTTCCCTAGCAAAAGCTGTGTTGATTGAAGCCATAGTTTCGGCTTGAGGTAAAGCTTTATTGAAGTACTTTTTAGTCACATCCTCATATCGGTTTAACATACTGCTAAGGGTGCAGATGTCAAACTTATCGTGAGTAGTTTCACTTAGCCATGAGCTAAAAACGCCATCGATAAATACAAGTTTGTAGCTATCCACATCACTAAGAAAAAAGCGCTTCACATCCTTAAAGTCAATGGCATTCTCAGATTTGTTAAGGATTCTGAAATCGTTTTTAAGGATAGGCTTCAGGTTGGTGTACTTCCACTCCTCATCCTTTTTGGTTGGAAAACCAGCTTTTTCAAAATGCTTGAAGGCTTGTTGTCTGATTTTATGGACAGGCTTTTTGGCATCATCGTCCAGTTCGTTTTCAAATACTATGAAGGACGATTCTAATTTATCTTTAAGTGCTTCCACTGTGCTAATTCTAATTTTGTTTGAAGGTTTATGGCCTTCTATTTCTACGGCTCAACTTTTTATAAAAAAGAGAGTTTGAAATTATGCTGGCTGCTCTTCCTTAATCCAATCGTAGCCTCTTTCTTCTAGCTCCAGGGCTAAGTTTTTATCTCCAGACTTTACAATTTTTCCTTTGTAAAGTACATGTACAAAATCAGGAACGATATAGTCCAAAAGTCTTTGGTAGTGCGTAATCAAAAGAACAGCGTTGTTTTTGTTCTTAAGCTTGTTTACACCATTTGCTACAATGCGAAGTGCGTCAATATCCAATCCTGAATCAGTTTCATCAAGGATGGCCAATTTTGGCTCAAGCATTGCCATTTGAAAAATCTCGTTACGCTTCTTTTCACCACCAGAAAAACCTTCGTTCAATGAGCGGCTTAGGAAACCTTTGTCCATTTCCAAAAGGCTCATTTTCTCACGCATTTTCTTCAACATTACGTTTGCTGGCATTGGCTCCAAGCCTTGTGCTTTGCGTGTTTCGTTGATTGAAGTTTTTAAGAAATTGGTAACGGTAACTCCAGGAATTTCGATAGGATATTGAAACGAAAGGAATACACCTTTGTGCGCTCTTTCTTCAGGTGCCAAATCCATTAGGTCTTCACCTTCAAAATCAATGTGGCCTTGGGTTACCTCATAGTCCTCACGACCAGCAACAACTGACGAAAGTGTACTTTTACCAGAACCGTTAGGCCCCATGATAGCGTGTACTTCACCAGCTTTTATTTCTAAGTCAATTCCTTTTAATATTTCTGTGCCATCTATTCCGGCATGGAGGTTTGAAATCTTAAGCATTTCGTTTATGTTTTTCACGCAAAGCCGCAAAGCTCGCGGAGAATTTTTAAATTTTAATTTATAAAAAATGGAAATGGTACTTTATCCCTACTTGGCGTTTTTGGCGCCTTAGCGTGAGGATTTTATCCTACCGAGCCTTCCAAGCTTATCGCCAAAAGTTTTTGAGCTTCCACTGCAAACTCCATTGGCAATTGATTTAATACGTCTTTACAGTAGCCATTTACGATAAGGGCAATCGCCTCTTCTTCGCCAATGCCTCGCTGATTACAGTAAAAAATCTGGTCTTCACCAATCTTTGAAGTAGTAGCCTCGTGTTCTACTTTGGCTGTTTTATTTTGTGTTTCTATGTAAGGGAAGGTGTGTGAACCACAGCTACTTCCCATCAATAGCGAATCGCACTGCGAGAAGTTTCTTGCGTTTTCAGCTCTTGGGCCAATTTTCACCAACCCGCGATAACTACCGTTACTCTTACCTGCACAAATACCTTTGCTAATGATGGTACTCTTGGTGTTTTTGCCCAAGTGAATCATTTTAGTTCCTGTATCTGCTTGCTGGTAATTGTTGGTTACAGCCACACTATAAAATTCACCAATCGAGTTTTCACCTTTAAGAATGCAGCTTGGATATTTCCAGGTTACGGCACTTCCGGTTTCTACCTGTGTCCAGGAAATCTTAGCGTTGCGCTCACAAATTCCTCTTTTGGTCACAAAATTGAAAACTCCACCTTTCCCGTTTTTATCACCAGGGTACCAGTTTTGAACGGTTGAATATTTTATCTCAGCATCATCCAAAGCGATAAGCTCTACCACTGCTGCGTGAAGTTGATTTTCATCACGTGTAGGAGCGGTACAACCTTCAAGGTAACTTACATAACTATCTTCATCTGCAATAAGTAGGGTGCGTTCAAACTGTCCGGTTCCAGCCTCGTTTATACGAAAGTAGGTACTAAGTTCCATTGGGCACTTCACACCTTTAGGAATATAGCAGAACGAACCATCAGTAAATACCGCGGAGTTTAATGCTGCATAAAAGTTATCGCTCTTTGGAACTACAGTTCCCAGGTATTTTTTTACCAACTCCGGATGTTCCTGTATAGCCTCGGAAATGGCACAGAAAATAATTCCTTTTTCCGCTAAGGTTTTTTTGAAAGTAGTAGCTACTGAAACAGAGTCTACAACTACATCCATAGCTACGCCTGTAAGTCTTTTTTGCTCGTCAAGCGAAATGCCCAACTTTTCAAAAGTCTTCAATAGCTCAGGATCTACCTCGTCAAGGCTGTCCAAAGTTTTCTTTTGCTTGGGTGCCGAATAGTAAGATATCGCCTGGAAGTCTGGCTTTGGGTAGTGGATGTTTGCCCAATCTGGCTCAGTCATCTTCTCCCATTTTCTGAACGCGTCAAGCCTCCAGTCGAGCATCCATTCCGGCTCATTTTTCTTAGCAGAAATAAACCGGATAATATCCTCATTAAGTCCATTCGGAGCTTTGTCGGATTCAATATCGGTGTAAAAACCGTATTTGTAATCCGATCCGGTTACTTCTTCTAATAATTGATCTTCATTGCTCATGCTGTCATTGTTCTGTTTATACCGCAAAGCTTTCACCGCATCCGCAGGTGCGTGAGGCATTGGGGTTATTGAAGCTAAATCCTTTTCCATTGAGCCCACCTTGGTATTCAAGGGTGGTGCCTATGAGATATAAAAAGCTTTTTTTGTCAATAAGAATACGCACACCTTGATCTTCAAAAAGCTTATCGCTTTCGTTGAGATTTTGGTCAAGCTTAAGATCGTAGGAGAGGCCGCTACATCCACCGCTGGTTACGCCTACACGTACGTAGCTGTCACTCAGTGTATGACCTTCCTCCCTCATTAAATCCTCAAGCTTCTTACGTGCTGATTCAGAAACTTTTATCATACCTATTTAGAATTAGTCAAAATTAATGCAAAGGTAATAAAGAAAGGTGGAAGCAGAAACCTTAAAGTGATAAGCCTGCTCGATGATTTGATTGTTTAATAAAGAAACCTGATGCGTAGAATAATTTTAACCATTCTTGGCCGCTTAACCTTTTATATTTGTAAGTTGACTTAACTTATTGTTATTAAGGAATGTTATAAAGTAGGGTTGCCTATATGTATAGAGTGATAATTTTTTGCATCAGTTTTTTAATGGCCGTGACTAGCGCGCGGGCAGACGACTTCTGCAAGCCTGTTATCAATTGGAATGCAAGTATTAGTT
>JAUHWX010000211.1 GCA_030427285.1 Bacteroidia bacterium | reverse complement strand
GGGCGTTTTCTCACCTTTGATTTCTTTGTATTTTTCGTGCCCCTTGCCGGCTATCAGCACTATGTCGTCTTTCTTGGCCAGGCGTGCTGCCGTTTTTATGGCTTCTTTTCTATTACTTATGCTCAGGTATTTGTGACGCAAGTGCATTTCTACACCGGCTTCCATTTCGGCTATTATTGTTTCGGGGTCTTCGTTGCGTGGATTGTCAGAAGTAAAAATGACCTGATTGCTGTGTTCGGTGGCAATCTGAGCCATCTTAGGACGCTTGGTGGCATCGCGGTTTCCTCCGCATCCTATTACTGTAATTACAGATTCGGCACCCGTTCTGATTTTGGCTATGGTTTCCAGTACATTTTTTAATGCGTCAGGTGTGTGTGCATAATCTACTATGGCGGTAATTCCTTCTGCAGACTGAAAATGTTGAAACCTTCCTTCTACTGATTGTAAATTGCTTAGTGCCGTTACTACTGCTAGTTCATCTTGATTGAGAAGCAAGGCGATACCATATACCGTTACTAGGTTCAAAGCATTAAAGTTTCCGATAAGCTTGGTCCATACCTCATGATGACCCAAAGTAAGCAGCATGCCATGCAATTGGTGCTCAATTATTTTTACTTTAAACTCAGCATCTGACTTTAAAGCAAATGTGTGTTTTTGGGCTTTGCAGTTTAGCAGCATGGTAGTGCCGTGACGATCGTCTTTATTTACTAATGCAAAGGATTTAGCCGAAAGGCCATCAAACAAGGCTTTCTTTGCCAGAATATAGTCGTCAAAAGTTTTGTGGTAATCTAAATGGTCGTGAGTGATATTGGTAAACACAGCACCAGCAAACTCCAATCCGGCAATTCGCCTTTGCTCAATACCGTGACTGCTGGCCTCCATAAAGCAATATTTGCAACCGGCATCTACCATTTTTTTCAAATAGGCATTTAGGCTTACAGGGTCTGGCGTGGTATGCGTAGCCGGAAATTCCTCTTTACCTACCATCACATTTACTGTAGATAGCAAGCCGCTCTTTTTGTCTAAAGACATGAATAAGCGATGGCACAAAGTGGCCACAGTGGTTTTGCCGTTGGTACCAGTAATTCCTATCAGCTTAAGCTTAGAAGAAGGGTTACCGTAAAAATTGGAAGCTAAAATGCCAAGAGTAGAATGCGCATCCTTCACCTGTATATAGGTTACTGATTCTACTATGTCTTGGGGTAATGATTCACAAATAATAGAACGAGCGCCTAATTCAATAGCCTTGGCGATATAATCGTGACCATCTACCTGGGTGCCGGGTACTGCTACAAACAAGGATTCACGAATCACTTTACGCGAATCGAAAACAACGTTTTGTACCGCCACATGCGTGTTTCCCACTGAGTCTAAAATGGGTGCACCGTATAATATGTCTTTAAGTAATTTCATAGATCAACCTAATTTCAATTCGATTAGGGCATTTTGATTCACGGGTGTGCCTGCTGGTGGATATTGCCATCTTACCTTTCCGTTTCCACTTACTTTTACTCGGTATCCATTGTTTTCTAATTCACTAAGCACCTCATAGCCGTTTTTGCCTTTCAGATTTGGAATCACGTTTTGTTTAATTTCTAGCGGTGCTTCATCATTTTCGGCTAGCCAGTTTGGCGAAGGATTTTGAGGTTTACTCCATTCTTGGGGTGTGTCCTGAAAAATGTTTTGAGCAATAGCTTTAAACACCGGAGCCGCCACAGCAGATCCGTAGTACCCTCTGTGATTGTTGGGTTTGTTTATTACTACTATGCAGCTGTACTGCGGATTGTCAGTAGGAAAATACCCTGCAAATGAAGCCTGGTATTCACGTGTTTCAGCTTTCCAGTATTGAAGCTGGCAGGTGCCTGTTTTTCCGGCAATGGTCACTTGGTCGTTTTCAATGTTTGTGGCGGTACCTCTAAGCACTACACCCTCAAGCATTGGTTTTATTTTGCTTAATGTTTCTTGCGAGCAAATGGCAGGATTAAGAACCTGTACTTCATTTTGCTGCACAATTTTACCATGCTTGGATATTGACTCTACAAAGCGAGGCTTTATCATAACCCCATTATTAGCTACAGCATTGTAAAATGTGAGTAACTGCAAAGGCGTTAAGCTCACCTGGTATCCAAAAGACATCCAGGGAAGTGTGATTTTGCTCCAGCTCGCGTCTGATGGTTTTGGTATTTTGGGAGCTCCTTCTCCTTTTATGGGTAGGTCTAGCGTTTTGTGCAAGCCAAGTGTGTACAGTCGGTCAACAAATCGTTGTGGGTCGTTGCCATATTTGTCATAAATCAGTTTTACAATTCCAACATTTGAGGATAATTCAAACGCACGGCTTACGCTTATCACACCGTATCCGCCTTTTCCATTTCGGTAGTTGCTGTCTTTTACTTTGCTTCCATGTATTTCGTAAATGCCATTTTCGGTATCTACACGGGTGTTGGTATCAATAAGGCCGTCTTCTATCGCTACCATTACGGAGGCCAACTTAAAGGTTGATCCGGGCTCAGTGCTTTCCCAAACAGCATAGTTTCGCTTTTCGAAATAGGTGCCGTCTTTGGTTCTGCCCAAGTTGGCAATGCCTTTTATGGCTCCGGTTTTTACATCCATTATCACAGCGCATCCGTGGTCTGCCTCATATTGCTCCAATGCTTTTAGCAATTCATGATGCACGATATCTTGAATTTTAGTGTCAATCGTGGTAACGATGTCCAATCCATCCTCAGGTTCAATTTCATAAGATCCGGTAACCGGTTTCCAGATCCCTCGACTCACTTTTTGCTTCAATCTTTTACCATCAGTTCCACTTAGGTAATTGGAAAAAGCTCCTTCAATTCCCGTTTGTCCGCGATAATGATCATAGCCAATTGTGCGTTCAGCAATTTTGCCCAAAGGCATTTTGCGATAATTCTTTTGCTCGTAAATCAATCCGCCTTTATAGCGGCCCAAATTGAAAATGGGAAAGCTTTTTAGCTTTTGAAGCTCAGTAAATGATATGTCTTCTCCCAGCCTAACATAGCGCGATCCTTTGGCTCTATTTTGTTTCAGATAACTTTCCCATTGGCGGCTATTTCTGCTTGGGAATACGCTTGGTAATTTGTTTGCCAACAAGGCCACATTACTGTTAAAGTCTTCAGCTTTTACAGTGCCTGGGTCAAAAAACACATCGTACACAGGCATCGAGGCTGCCAGGAGTTTTCCATCGCTGCTAAGAATGTTGCCGCGGTCGGCTTCAATGTTTATTTCGCGCAGGGCATCGTGCTGCGATTTTAATCTCAACTCAGCTCCTTCTTTAAATTGGATGTAAAAGAGCTTGCCCAATACCAAAATAGCCATCACAAAAAATGGGATAGCTGCCAGGTAGGTTCTTGTCAATATGGGTTTTTTCTCTTCCAACTTATTTTTTCTTCTCGTTTCGGTGGATTTTTATAGGCGGCACCTCGTTTTTTTTCAGGCCTAATTCCTGAGCTCTTTCTACCACCTTGTATTCCATGCTTTCTATCATCAGTCTCGATCGGGTGTCTAAGTATTCAGAGTTTAGCTCCTTTACTTGCGAGCGCAGTCTGCTTATTTGGTACACCTTGCTATCAGCCTTGTGGCTGCTGCCAATCATTATCAAAGCCAGTACACTTAGGTATAAAATGAAAGGCCAGTTTTTGGCCAGCACGGGGCTCACCAGTATTCGTCCGGTAAAAACCGAGTTTATCGCACTCCACAATCCATTTTTTTTATTTCTAGATTCCTTGCTCATGATTCTAGTTTTATTGCTGCACGCAACTTGGCGCTGCGGGCTCTTGGATTTTCATTTATTTCGTTGGCATCAGCCACAATGGGTTTTCTTGTAATAGGCTCCAGAGGTCTAAGTAGGTTTCCGTAGAAATCTTTCTGAGGCTCTCCAGCCAAATTCCCGTATCTAAAAAAGTTCTTTACCGGTCGGTCTTCCAGCGAATGATAGCTCATGCACACCAACCTTCCACCGGGTTTTAATATTTCCGTTGCTTGTTCAAGCAATTCGTGTATTACTGCTAGTTCTTCGTTTACCTCAATGCGTATGGCTTGAAATATCTTGGCCATAAACTGCCCTTGTTTGTGAGGAGGAGCAAAGCGCTGAAGGCAGTTGTTCAAATCCTTGGTGCTTTGCAGTGGGCGGCTATTTATTATAGCTTGGCTTATGGCCCTAGGCTTCATTATTTCAGCGTAGTCCTTCAATATCTGATTCAGCTGTCCTTCTTCGTATTGATTGAGAACATGAGCGGCAGTAAGATTGCGATCAGGGTTCATGCGCATATCCAAGGGGCCTTCAAATCGGGTGCTGAAGCCTCTTTCGGGTTGGTCTATCTGATAAGATGAAACGCCAAAATCACCTAGCAAACCGTCAATCTGCTTTACACCGTGTAAGCGCAAACTCTTTTTGAGATGACGAAAATTCGCTGGAATTAGGGTGAATCTTGAATCATCAGGTACATTGGCTTTGGCATCAGGATCCTGGTCAAAACCATACAGGTGACCTGTAGTGAGGTGTTTTAAAATCTCACGACTATGACCGCCTCCACCAAAAGTTACATCCACGTAGATGCCGTCCTCCTTGATGTCTAACAAGTCTATACATTGATGTAAAAGAACTGGTTTATGATACTCCATCTTCAGGCTGGTTCAGGCTGCCCATTACATCTTCGGCCAAAGCTCCAAAGTCTACTTCAGGATCGTTTATGGATTGCTCGTAAGCATCCTTGCTCCACACCTCTATCATTCCTACCGAAGCAGAAAGTACCAGCTCGGGCGATAGACTGGCAAAGCCAATCAAATCGTTTGGAATATTTAACCTTCCGCTGGAGTCCATATCTAGCAACTTCACGCCTGCGGTAAACATGCGGATGAAGTCATTGTTCTTTTTTACAAAGCGATTCAGTTTGTTTACCTGACTCATAGTTTGCTCCCATTCTTTCATGGGATACACCTCAAGGCATTTTTGAAATACGCTGCGTTTGATTACAAATCCACCTTCGAGTACAGGCAAAAGTTGCTTCTTAAGGGCAGAAGGTATCATCACCCTGCCCTTAGCATCCATTTTACATTCATGTACTCCTATCAAATTCAGCATCTTAAACTTTCGCGCTTTAGAGATTCAAAAGTAGAAGAATAACTCCACAATTACCCACAAACTTCCACTTTGTTGATAAGTTCTCCCACTTTGTTAATCGCGAATATGATGCATTTATTGTGAATGGCCCGCTATCCAAGTTCAGCTCTGGGATTCGGATTTTGAGGAATAGGTGGGGAGATTGGGATGAGGTTGAGTATGGTTGGTTGAATGAAGAGTTTGCAGTTCGCGGTTTGGTAGTTTTGAATCCGTGTGTTGTTTTTTCTGTAATACAAATATTGTAGGGTTAAATTACTTTTCTATCTTTAGAAGATAATCTTAAAACCAAACCTTATGAAAAGCAAGACTACAGTTTTCCATTCTTTTAGTGTA
>JAUHWX010000210.1 GCA_030427285.1 Bacteroidia bacterium | reverse complement strand
AAAAATCTAAAATATTATCATAGCTATGACAACAGACTCATTTGCCTACCGACACATTGGCCCCAGAGAGGAAGATGTAAAAGCAATGCTTACGGCTGTAGGAGTTGATTCTATAGAAGAGTTGATCAACCAAACGGTGCCAAAAGATATTCGCCTAAAGGGTGAATTAAACCTTGCGGACACTTTTGGCGAGTCTGAATATTTGTCTCGAATAAGAGACATTGCCCGAAAAAATAAGGTTTTCAAAACCTACATAGGCATGGGCTATCACCCCACCATTATGCCGGGTGTTATTCAGCGCAATATTTTAGAAAATCCGGGTTGGTACACGGCTTACACACCATACCAGGCAGAAATCGCTCAAGGAAGATTGGAAGCTTTATTGAACTTCCAAACTATGGTAACGGACCTTACAGGTTTGCCAATAGCCAACGCAAGTTTGCTTGATGAATCTACGGCAGCTGCTGAAGCCATGGCTATGTTTTTTGCTGGTCGCTCACGCGCCAAGAAGAAAGCAGATGCCAATAAATTTTTCGTTTCAATACATTGTTTGCACCAAAACATCGACCTTCTCAAAACCAGAGCGGAACCTATAGGTATAGAGTTGGTGATTGGTGACCATAGAGATTTCACCCTAAGTGACGAATATTTTGGAGCATTGCTTCAATATCCAGCTTCTGATGGTGAAGTGTTTGACTACACCGACTTTATGAAAGATGCCAAAGACCATGATATGCAAGTAGCCGTAGCTGCTGATATTATGAGTCTTGCATTGCTTACACCTCCCGGAGAGTGGGGAGCTGACGCAGTAGTAGGAACCACGCAGCGCTTTGGTATCCCATTAGGTTTTGGTGGCCCACACGCTGCTTATTTTGCAACTAAAGACGAGTACAAAAGAGCTATTCCGGGTAGAATTATTGGAGTGACCAAAGACAAGGATGGCAACAATGCCCTGCGTATGGCGCTTCAAACTCGTGAGCAGCACATTAAAAGAGAAAAAGCAACTTCAAACATTTGTACCGCACAAGTGCTACTTGCCGTAATGGCGGGAATGTATGCTGTGTATCATGGGCCAAAAGGTTTGAAAAATATTGCCAAGAGAATTCACTTCTCGGCCGTTACCCTTGATGAAGCTTTACGCAAAATGGGGTACGAACGTACAAATGCATCCTTCTTCGATACATTAAAAATAGAAACCGGGGATATTAACACCCATACTATACGCGAAATCGCCTTAGAAAAAGAATACAACTTCCGTTTTATTGACAGTCATACTGTAGGTATCAGCATTAATGAAAATACCAATCTTGAAGCGATCAATGAGATTATCTCAATTTTTGCGGAAGCTAAGGAGGTAGAAGCTGCAAAAGCCGCAAAACTGTTGGAGGTGAATGTAATTCCCCAGTCGCTACAGCGCCAGTCAGAATATTTAGAGCAAACCGTGTTCAACAGTTTCCATAGCGAAACGGACATGATGCGCTACATAAAGCTTTTAGAGCGCAAAGATCTTTCTTTGAATCACTCCATGATTGCTTTAGGGAGTTGTACCATGAAGCTCAACGCTGCCACCGAAATGATTCCATTAAGTTGGCCACTTTTTGCAAATATTCACCCATTTGCACCAAAAGATCAAACAGGCGGATACCTTGAAATGATTAGCGAACTAGAGCGTGACCTTGCCGAAATCACTGGATTTCACTCCGTATCACTTCAGCCAAACTCTGGTGCACAAGGTGAGTATGCGGGATTGATGGTAATTCAGGCTTATCACAAATCAAGAGGTGAAGGACACAGAAATGTAACGCTTATTCCAAGTTCCGCACACGGTACTAACCCTGCTAGTGCCATTATGGCCGGTATGAAGGTGGTTGTGGTAAAATGTGACGAATTGGGGAATATTGACGTAGCCGACCTTAAGGCAAAGGCGGAAGAGCACAAAGATGATCTTTCATCATTGATGATTACTTACCCAAGTACTCATGGTGTGTTTGAAGAGTCTGTGAGAGAAATCACTTCTATCATCCATGAGAATGGTGGACAAGTATATATGGATGGTGCCAACATGAATGCACAGGTTGGATTGACCAGCCCTGGCAACATTGGCGCTGACGTTTGTCACTTGAACCTTCACAAAACTTTTGCTATCCCTCACGGTGGCGGTGGCCCAGGAATGGGACCTATCGGTGTGGCTGAGCACTTAGCATCTTTCCTACCTGGTCATCCTTTGGTAAAAACCGGTGGTAAAAATGCAATCAGTGCTATTTCCGCTGCGCCTTATGGAAGTTCGCTAGTACTTATTATTAGCTACGGATACATTAAAATGCTTGGCCCAATTGGTTTGAGAAAATCTACCGAGTTTGCCATCCTTAATGCCAACTATATTAAGAGCCAGCTTGAAGGAAACTTTGACGTATTATATACTAATGAAAAGGGCCGTGTAGCACACGAAATGATTGTGGATTGCCGCCCATTTAAAAAGTCGGCAGGAATTGAGGTTGTAGATATCGCTAAACGATTGATGGACTATGGATATCATGCGCCTACAGTTTCTTTTCCGGTAGCGGGTACAATTATGATTGAGCCTACAGAAAGTGAAAGCAAGCTAGAGCTGGATCGTTTTTGCAGCGCCCTATTGAGCATACGTAAAGAAATTGAAGAAATAGCCAATGGCGATGCTGACAAAGAAAATAATCCTTTAATAAACGCACCTCACACCATGGGTATGTTAACCGCTGACGAGTGGGATTTGCCTTACAGCCGCCAAAAAGCAGCATTCCCGCTAGAATATATTGCATTGAATAAATTTTGGCCCGATGTTCGCAGGGTAGATGACGCGTATGGAGACAGAAATCTTGTCTGCACATGTGAACCAATGGAGTCCTACGCCATTAATTCGTAGGAAATAATTTATAATCTGTAAGTACTTGATTTTATAAGTCAATAATACTTGCTAACTTTGTAGAATCTTATTTTAGTTTAACACTTAATTTTATTATGAAAAAAGTATTACTATCCCTAAGCGTATTGTTCAGCGCAGGTGCATTTGCACAAGTAGCGTTGACTCCCGCTGATTTAAATGCTCATCCAATTTCTGCCAAAGAACAAGCTATGGTTGATCAAGCCAAAGCACGTATTCATAAAGCTAATCAGCTTAGTAAAAAAGCTGGTGGCCCTGTTTCTCAGTATATGAGTCACGCAGATGTTGCTGAAAACCTTTTTGGCCCATCATTAGATGGTTTTATTTCACCAATTTTCCAAGATAGCCTTGTACTACAAGACTTTGGTACTCCTGAGAATGTAGACAACCACGGATACGGTGCTGTATTTGATGTTTACTCTGAGTCTTTTGCTTTTGACGGATTAGAGTATTTCGCTCGTGGCGTTGACGGTTATACTGTTGACAGTGTGCTTATCGGTGGTTTTTACGAGAGAGTAAATAACAAGACTACCATGCACGTTGGTGACACCTTAATTGTAGATGTAGTTTATGGTCCTCCTACCAATAGCGCTATGTTCAGACAAGGTCTTCAGTGGCCTGCAGGTACTTGGACTAACCAAACATCTCCTTATCCAATTTATCCAATTGGTTTCACAGGAAATGCTGCTCAAGGTTGGGCCGGTGATGTTACTTGGTCTGGCAAAATGACTTATAAGAGAGCATTAACTCTTGATGACACTGCAGGGGCTGCAACAGCTACTGGTTATTTCCCTATATACACCAATATAAATGTGCCTGCCGGTTCTGTACTTGGGGTAACTGCAAGATTTAAGACTGGTGAAACTTATACTGGTGGTGAAACTTACTTTGCTGGAGCAGGTTCAACTACCACTGCTACTATGAACAGTTTTAGAGTTCTTATTACTGGCCCAGCTTCTGCTGGTGATGGTGATGCTTACTTTTTTGAAGAAGTAGCAATGGGTGTTTCTGAATCATATGCTGGTGCGGGTCCTCTTTTCAGCTCTAGCCGTTACGGTACAGTTGCTAGTGGATACTTCCTTACACAAGGCGCTAGCACTACTGACTGGTGGATTCACGTAAGTGGTACCTCTACTGTAAGCCTTAATGAAAATGAGGTTTCTAACGAGATTGCTCTTTACCCTAACCCAACTAGTGGTAATGTGACTCTTGAAATTGCTCAAGGTGGTACTTACACCATCGATATTCTTAACTTGGTAGGTCAGGTAGTATATTCTGAGCAAGTAAGCATCAATGGTGGTGAAAAATTAAATAGAGATTTTTCTAACCTTACTAAAGGTGTTTACCTAATTAACCTTAATGGTGAAGGTATTTCTAAAACTTCTAAACTTACGATCAAGTAAGCACTGAAGCTTTAAAGACTATATATAAGAACCCCCGATAATCAGAGAGATTATCGGGGGTTCTTTTTTTGTGACCAAGTCAACTTTGGCTCACGAAAAATCCACTATGTGGTTAAAGCTTTTTCTTTATTTTCCTGAAAAGTTCTGATGAATATACAAAGTCATTAATATCTTCATTGTCGGTAGTCAAGATATCCTCACTCGTTCCTTCCCAAGCTTTTAAACCGTACTTGATATAAATTACCTGGTCTCCTATTTCCATAACCGAGTTCATGTCATGCGTATTGATTATGGTGGTCATATTATACTCTTCGGTAATTTCTTTGATAAGGTTATCTATCACAATAGCTGTCTTTGGGTCTAAACCACTATTAGGCTCATCACAAAACAGGTACTTAGGATTCATCACAATGGCACGAGCCAAGGCCACACGCTTCTGCATACCACCACTAAGCTCAGCCGGAAACTTCTTATTTACGCCTTCGAGATTAACTCGTTTCAAACAAAAGTTTGCACGATCTTCCATCTCACTTTCTGACATATTGCCAAACATACCTAGCGCAAAGTTTATATTCTCTTGGATAGTAAGAGAGTCAAAAAGTGCATTTCCTTGAAAGACCATCCCCATCTCAGTTCGTAGGTTCTTTTTAGCCTCATCATCCATCGCTCCCAACTTCCGGCCATTATAAATAATATCCCCTTTATCTATTTGGTGCAAGCCTACTAAACTTTTTAGAAAAACCGTTTTCCCAGATCCAGACTGGCCAATTATAAGATTGGTTTTGCCCTGATAAAAATTTGCAGAAATTCCCTTGAGAACCTCCTGACCACCAAACCCTTTATGCAAATCATTTACTTCTATCATTAGCCTAAAAGGATTTGAGTTAAAATATAATTTGCAACAATAATTGCTACACTACTACTTACCACCGCTTTGGTTGCATTTACCCCTACCTCTATAGAACCTCCTTTTACATAATAACCATAAAAGGCCGATAAGCTGGTAATGATAAAAGCAAACACTACTGTTTTAATCAAAGCATACCACACATAAAAGGGCTGAAACTCTAATTGTAGACCCTGAATAAAATCTGAGGGCGCGATATCACTCACAAACTCTGCAGCCAAAAAACCACCCGCTAAACCTAAAAACAT
>JAUHWX010000209.1 GCA_030427285.1 Bacteroidia bacterium | reverse complement strand
ATGCTGAAGGAAATCCAAACTTGAGCCCTTTCAGTTATTTCAATGTATTTAGTTCCAACCCTCCTATTGTGGTGTTTTCGCCAGCAAGGAGAGTGCGCGATAATACCACCAAACACACCCTGCACAATGCGGAAGCCACCCGCGAGGTAGTAATCAATATTGTAAACTACGATATGGTTCAGCAAATGTCTTTAGCCTCTACCGAGTATGGTGATGGTGTAAACGAGTTTATCAAATCAGGCCTTACGCCTATTGCCTCTGAAGTAGTGAAACCCTTTAGGGTAAAGGAATCTCCCGTGCAACTAGAGTGCAAAGTGAACGATATCATTTCTCTGGGCGAAAATGGTGGTGCCGGAAATATGATTATCTGCGAAGTAGTGCGTATGCACATTGATGAACGGGTGATGGATGCCAACGGTATCATTGATCAACAAAAAATTGACCTGGTAGCACGAATGGGTGGCAACTGGTACTGCCGCGCCAAGGGCGAAGCACTGTTTGAAGTAGAAAAACCCTTGGTGACTAAAGGCATTGGAGTGGATCAAATTCCAAAACGCATCAAGGAAAGCATGTACCTTAACGGTAACGACCTTGGCAAACTTGGAAACGTAGAAAAACTACCTAGCGATGCTGAATTGGTGGAGTTTGCTTCCAGCTTTCGCATCAAAGAGATTTTTGAGAAATCTAGCGGTGGCCTGGAGACACATGAACTTTTGCATCAATATGCCAAAGAATTATTGGAAGAAAATAAAGTAGACAAGGCATGGAAAGCCTTGCTATGCGATAAATTAAATAGATCATAAAAGAAGAAAATGGAAATCAACGGAATCATTAAAAAAATTGGAGATACTCAACAGGTAACAGATTCATTTCGCAAACGCGAATTGGTAGTGACTACCGAAGAACAATACCCTCAGCACATCCTTATGGAGTTTGTACAAGACAAAAGTTCTTTGCTTGACAATTATGCCGTAGGTGATAAAGTAAGTGTAGGTATCAATATCCGTGGCCGTGAGTGGACTTCTCCGCAAGGGGAAATCAAGTATTTTAATTCTATTCACGGATGGAGAATTGAGAAAAGTGCCGGAGGTGCTGCTGCCAACGAATCACAAAGCTTTGCTGGTGCTGCTCCTACATCTGCGGCTCCTATGGCTCCTTTGAGCGATGAAGACGAGGATGACGATTTACCATTCTAAGAATACTTTGGGCAACTGACCCCACCACGTGGTGGGGTCTGCCCTTTTTTAGGAAAACCAGACACCACCCTCAAAAACTTCATCCCTTCATTTCTGGTGCAAAATTCCCGCTATAAAATGTACATTCGGTCACCCGAATAGCGTTTATGAAGTTCACCGAAAAATTTGAAAAGGCATTTCGCCTACTCCTTCCCGCTCCGTTTACCATTGCCGTTATCCTCACATTGCTTACTATGGGGCTGGCTTTGGCCTTTGGCAGCTTTCCAAATGAATCAAAACCCATTCTTCAGCTTTTAGACTTTTGGCAAGAAGGCCTGTGGAATGCACCCATGCTGGCTTTTGCCGTACAGATGATGCTGATTTTGGTACTGGGTCACATTTTGGCTCTGGCCAAACCCATAGGCTATTTCATTGATACTATCATCGGTTTGGCAAAATCTGCTGCTATGGCCACTCTACTTGTTGGCCTTTGCACCATGATGGTGGGTTTGTTCAATTGGGGATTGGGGCTCATCTTTGGCGCTATCATGGCGCGAAAAACGGCCGAAAAATTTTCGCGTGAAGGAAACTCCATCAACTACCCATTACTAGGCGCAGCAGGTTATGCCGGTATGATGGTGTGGCACGGAGGGCTCTCAGGCAGTGCACCCCTCAAGGTGGTAGAAGAAGGCCATATTTCTCAAATCATGACGGGCATTTTCACCGAAGAAAAAATTTTAGCGACTCTAAGCATTCCTTTAGAATCAACAATTTTTAGCCCAATGAATCTAACGGCTACTTTTCTATTGCTGAGCATCATCCCAGTTTTTCTTGCCCTTATGGCAAACAGAACCAAAGGCAACAGCCCCGTATCCAATTTGAAACTAACAAAGACTGAAACCACCACACCCCTCAACCTCATTGGTGCCGAAAGATTAGATTACAGCAAATTTCTCTGCATTGGCTTTGGCTTGCTCATTTTGGGGTATGCTCTTACTGTGCCTTCGCGCAGTGCTAATGGTTTGAGCTTTTTAAATCTCAATTATATTAATTTGGTTTTACTCGGGCTTTGTCTTGTTTTCCATGCGCAATTCAGCAATTTTTTAAAAGCGCTGGATGAAGCCATCAAAGGTTCTTCTGGCATTCTCATTCAGTTCCCTCTGTACTTTGGCATCATGGGCATCATGCGCTCTACCGGCCTTATCCAACTTATTAGCGATTACTTTATTTCCATTTCAACCGTTCAAACTTTTCCGATTTTCACATTAATAAGTGCGGGATTGGTAAACATCTTTGTTCCTAGTGGTGGCGGACAATGGGCGGTGCAAGGACCCATTATTTTACAAGCAGCAGATCAGTTGGGAGTGAGTTTTTCGAAAAGTGTAATGGCCCTGGCTTATGGCGATCAGCTTACCAATATGCTACAACCCTTTTGGGCGTTACCGCTATTGGGCATTACTGGCCTCAAGGCCAAAGAAATTCTTCCATACACCCTCAGCCTCATGCTAATCGGCACATTAATTTTCACCACTGTTCTTTTACTATTCTGATGCCGATATACCAACTTAGCGAAGAACTATGGTTTCCGCCACCCGAAGATTTTGAACAACACGGTGTAGTGGCCATAGGTGGCGATTTAAATATTGAGCGACTAATCCTTGCTTATAAATTGGGAATTTTCCCTTGGTACAATGAAGATGAGCCTCCCCTGTGGTGGAGCCCCGAGCAGCGTATGGTGATGAAACCCGGAGAAATGAAAATCTCCAAAAGCCTCCGAAATATCCTCAACCGAAATTTATTTGAAATAAAAGCCGACACCGCCTTTGAGCAGGTAATTGGCCATTGTCAAAACATAAAGCGACCAGGGCAAGAGGGTACTTGGCTGAATGATGAAATGAAACAGGCTTATATTCATTTGCATCATTTGGGTATCGCCCATTCTATTGAATGTTGGCAAAACAATGAATTAGTAGGTGGGCTGTATGGCGTTTCGCTTGGCAGAATCTTTTGTGGAGAATCCATGTTTTCGCTGGCAAGCAATGCCAGCAAGGTGGCCTTTGCCAAACTGAATCAAAAACTACTGGAGCTGAATTTTGAGCTTATCGATTGCCAAGTGCACAATCCGTTCTTAGAGTCACTTGGAGCTTATGAAATTCCAAGAGAAGAATTTTTAGACATCATAGATAGGAATGATGTAAGCGAAACCCTAAAGGGGAGTTGGACTAATTTTTTTATTAAAAATAATCCCCAATGATAGCTTGTCATATGCTATTACAAAACTAATTTTGCTGCCTGCAAGATGAAGAGAATATTAAGATTTATTTTTTCACTCACCATTATCTCATTGGCCAGCCTCGGCCAAATGCAGCTCCATTCGCAGTGTGATACAACTTCTATTTATTCGGTAAATGGTGTAGAACTGCTACAACTGAACAAGGTTCAAACTTCTATTTTCAAATCTTCATTACCTGTAAAGGAAAGAGAATTAATTACAGAGGCTACTGAAAATGAAGTAGAAGAAAATGAAGCCGAATCAAGCAAAAGGTTTTGGCTCGAAAGCAAGTTTTTAACATCGCTTTTTTACGTTCATTTTCCCTGGTGCTTTTCGCATCCTTGTACACAAGCCCATACTTTTATAGGGCACCTACCCGCATCATTATCCTTTAAGTCGCTTTTCCTCAAATTCGAGGTCTTTAGAATTTGATTTAAATCATGTCAGCCATGCACATGGCTGATAAATGAAGAACGCACATAGCGTTCAGTATCTAATTGCCCCTAGCAATACAGATATCCCCCGTGTATTTTCTATACACATTTCCCAATTCTATCTAAAAATAAGGCCTCTACCAGGCAAAGTTATTATGAATAAAACTCTAATGATGGCGGGTGTGTTCGCAATACTAGCAAACACCAGCTGCACATCGCACGAAGAAAAAAAAGAAGAACATACCAATTTTTTAGTAACCAGTCCATTGATATTGGACACCTCTATAAGCAAAGAATACGTAAGTCAAATTCACTCCATACAGCACATTGAGCTTAGAGCTCAAGAAAGAGGCTATTTGGAAAAAATATATGTAGACGAAGGTCAGTATGTAAAGAAAGGTCAATTGTTGTTTCAGATAATGCCTAAACTCTATCAGGCGGAACAACAGCGCGCAAAGGCTGAGGCCGACTTTGCAGAAATAGAATATACAAATACCAAGAGCCTAGCCGATAGCCATGTGGTAGCTGCTAACGAACTAGCCATGGCAAAAGCCAAATTTGACAAAGCAAATGCTGAATTGGCTTTGGCCTCAGCCCACTTAGACTTTACTCAAATAAGAGCACCTTTTGATGGGTACATAGATCGATTTCATGTAAGGCTGGGCAGCCTGGTGGATGAAGGAGAATTGCTCACCAATCTTTCTGACAACAGCGAAATGTGGGTATACTTTAATGTACCCGAAGCTGAATACCTAGAATACATGGCCGAATTGACTTCCGACAAATCCATGGAAGTGAAGCTAATAATGGCAAACAACAAGCCCTTTGGCCATATTGGATTGGTAAAAACCATTGAAGCCGATTTTAACAATGAAACGGGAAACATTGCCTTTCGTGCAACTTTTCCCAACCCAAAGGGGCTATTGCGCCATGGCGAAACAGGAAATGTAATAGTGAGAGAACCACTAAAAGATGCGATGCTAATTCCACAAAAAGCCACTTTTGAAATTCTAGATAAGAAGTATGTGTATGTAATAGGCACAGATCACGTAGTTCGGTCAAGAGAAATAACAATTGCTGCCGAATTGCCACACATTTTTGCTGTGTCTGATGGGCTAGACCAAAGTGATAAAATATTATTGGAAGGCCTACGGCTGGTAAGGGAGAATGATAAAATCGAGTTCACCTTTATAGAGCCGGCTAAAGCTCTTTCTGAACTGGATTTGTACGCTGAATAAACTAATCTCTGAAAATAAGAATCATGTTTAGTAAGTTCATACACAGACCCGTTTTCGCTATTGTTATTTCCATCATCATAGTTTTTGTGGGAACCCTGGCGATTAAGAAATTACCAATTTCACAGTTCCCGCAAATTGCGCCTACCACCGTAAGCATATTTATTGCCTACCCAGGCGCTAGTGCAGATGTTTTAGTAAAATCTACACTCATCACGCTTGAGAACTCCATAAACGGAGTGCAGGATATGCGCTATATCGCTACTGATGCCACCAGTGCAGGCGAAGCCACTATTAACGTAATCTTTGAACCGGGCACCGACCCTAATCAAGCGGTTATCAGGGTAAAGACCAGGGTAGATCAGGTAATG
>JAUHWX010000208.1 GCA_030427285.1 Bacteroidia bacterium | reverse complement strand
TTACCACTGAAGGCAACCTGCACTGTTTGGATGCGAAAGTGGTTATTGACGGAAACGCTATGTACCGTCACCCAGAGTTAAAAGAAATGCACGACCCATCGCAAGAAGATGCTCGTGAAGCGCACGCTGCGCAGTGGGATCTTAACTACGTTGCACTGGATGGCAGCATTGGTTGTATGGTGAACGGTGCGGGTCTGGCCATGGGTACCATGGATATCGTAAATCTGCACGGTGGCAAGCCTGCTAACTTCCTTGACGTAGGTGGTACTGCTGATGCTGCCCGTGTAGAGAAAGCTTTCCGTATCATTCTTCAGGATGAGAAAGTAGAGGCAATTTTGGTAAACATCTTTGGTGGTATCGTTCGTTGTGACCGTGTGGCACAAGGTATTATTGATGCTTACAAAAACATTGGCAACATCAACGTTCCGATTATTGTAAGACTACAGGGAACAAATGCTGTAGAAGCCAAGAAAATGATTGACGAAAGTGGACTGGAAGTACACTCGGCAATCGTGCTTAAGGAAGCAGCTGATAAAGTAAAAGAATTGGTAGGTTAAGAACTTACCAAATTACCCATATTAGAAACCCGGCTTATTGGCCGGGTTTTTTTTTAATAGCCCTTTTGGTAGAACTATAGCTTTGATAGCATCGGTGTACTGTGGCTATTAGTTTGTCCTTATTCATGGGTTTATTTAGCAGAGCATTTACTATACCATCCTGCATAGCGGCCTCAATGTCATCATTGGTATCAAATCCGGTAAGAATTACTGAAGGACGTTTTCCATATTTTTCATTAGCCTTACGGATGAACTCTACACCATTTAGGCCAGGCATTCTAAAATCGGATACTACAACGTCTACATCCTGTTCAGCTTCCAACTTCTCGAGTGCTTCTTCGCCTGATAAGGATAATATTACATTAAAGTGCTTTTTGAAGTTAATCTTAAATAGGGTTGTATTTATGGGTTCGTCATCCACATAAAGTACTTTTAGGGGTGGTGTTTCTATCATCCTTAGCTTAGTTTAGGGGTAAAATAACAGTACACACCGTACCAACATTTTCTGTTGACTCAAGATGAATACTGCCCTTATGTGAAGTGATAAGTTTATAGCTTACGTATAAGCCCAATCCGGTGCCTGAGCCAGCCTGTCGCGTGGTATAAAATGGGTCAAATGCTTGTTGCAATGTTTCTTTATTCATTCCACACCCTGTATCCTCAACTTTTATTTCCAACTGTTTAGATTCTAAAATTTTGGTCGAAATTGTAATGGTTCCTTTTTGAGTTATCGCAAGTATTGAGTTTTGAATAATATTGGTGAATATCTGATGTAGGCTACCTTCGTGTGCGGTTATTACGATATTTTGGTTTGTAAAATTAGTGTTTATAGTACATATTGAATCATCGGTTTTTGGTATTAAAACTCGAATACAATTATCTAATATTTGATGAATATCACAGGGCACCAACTCTTTGCTAATACTATTTTTACTAAAACGATTGAGTTCCCCAATCACATAACCAATCCGCTCCATTCCCGTATTTATATGCCCTACAATTGTTGATGTTATCTCTTTATTTTCATTGTCCGGTAGGGCTTCAATAATTTCATCCAAGGCATATATTCCAGCTTTTATAAAATTCAGTGGATTGTTTATTTCGTGTGCAACACCTGTAGAAAGTACTCCTAGCGAAGCAAGTTTTTCATATTGTATAAGCTTGGATTGAGTTTGCTTTAATTCTTCCAAAAGTGTTTCCAGTTCTTCATTTTTTTCTTCTAATTCATTTTGATTTTCCAAAAGCTTCTTGTTTTGGATTCCAATCAGTTCATTATTATCCTTCAGCTGCTGGTTTTTCTGTCTTAGTAATTTAGAGTTTCTGACTCTGGCTCTAATATTAAGAATGAGCAGGAGGGCAATTAAGAATAGCATAGCAAGGCCAGTCATTAGTGCTATATTTCTATCTTTTTGCTGGTTTATTTTTGCATTTGTAAGGGCATCCTTCTCGGCTTGTTCTGCCTTTAGCTGCGCTTGTTTTAGCGAAAATGCGGCCTGTTCATCACGTTGGGTTAGCTTCCTTACCGCTTCAATATCTTTTATAGAATCATTAATTTCTTTTAGCTGAAGGTGAATATCGTACGCTTTCTTATAATCACCCATTTTAGCATACACATTGTGCAAATTGGATAAGGCTTCTTTAGTCCTAAGGTTTTGGCTTATTTCTTTAGCCTTGGCAAGACTTAGCTGTGAGTATTTTTCTGCTTTTTTTAATTCATTTAGGTTTAGGTAACTAATTCCAATATTGTTGAGAATAGGAGTTATTACCAGAGGATCTTCCATTTGTGTGGCCAGCTCTAACGCTTTGAGGTTGTAGCTCAGTGCTTCATCATATCGGCCCAAGGTATTTAGTGTAAAACCAATATCACTGCTACAAGTAGTCCTGCCTTTTATGTTGTTAAGCGAATCAAAAACAGCCAAACATTGTAGATGGGTTTTTAGAGCTTTTTCCTTTTCTCCTTTTGCCCAATAAATATACCCCAGGTAATTGGTATTGAATTGTGCCGATGCGGTCAAACCAATCTGCTGAAAGGCATCATGAGCTTTTTGAAAATACTGTTCAGCTTCATTTCCACCTTTTATTTCTCCAAAGTAATAGGCTGATCCAAGGTCACTAAATATTTCAGCCACCATAGAATCCTGATTCAATTCCTGATAAAATACTAGTGCCGATTTTAGTTCAGTAATTGCCTTTGGGTAATACCCTATTTGGAGTGAAGTGGTTCCGAGCTTTTGATACACCTTTGCTTTTTGTGCTTTTTCACTGGTGTCTGTTAGAAGATTAGCTGCATCCTGATATGCATTGAGAGCTTTAGTAGGGGTGCTTTTTAGCATTGAATCTCCTTTTTTTAATAGGATATCAATTTCGTTGGGCTGTGCCAACCCAAGGTTCGAAAAGAGCAATAATGCAAAGGCCAAAAGCAATTTTCGTGTACTATATAGCATAGGAGAAGTTGGAGTCATTAGCAAATAGAATTATTTGGCGAGGCCTGAGGCGTTAAGGTATCAAGTTTTACTCACATTTTGCGTTGAATACTTAGAAATAAGGTACCTACCAAAATGGCGATTCCAAAACTCACCAGCGTCCCAATTAAAATATACTCAGTCAGTTTTCGGTCTTTAGACTCTTTAAGGTCTCCAAATCTAAAAACAGATTTTGCCGCTATTAAAAATCCGATGGCTTCCCAGTGGCCAGAGATTACAAACCCAAAAACAAAAAGGCGTTCCAGCATACCAATGTAGGTGCCGGCTTTGGCCAATGAATCATCTTTATCATCTTCGGTGGCGGGGCTCCAGCTAGAGATTAAAACTTTAATCAATATAGCAGAAACAAAAGTGAGCAAAGAAACGGCAGTGGCTAGTAGCAATAGGTTTTCGCTCCAAAGTGCCGGGAAGTTTATAAAGTCAGGAAAGTAAATTTGGGTAACTCCAATAAGTACCAGAATGTGTAAAAACTGGTCACCAAAAAAGAGTAATCGGTTGCTGTATTTACCTTGTAGTTTGATTTTTAAAATGTCAATTAACAGGTGACTTACTACTATAATGAGTATTCCCAGCCAGTACTGAAAATCAAAACCTAATAATATTAAAAGGAGCAGGGCATGTATGCCAATGTGAAAATAAAGCTTAGGCGATCGGTGCTTGTGCTGCATTTTATCCTTTACCCATTTTGCAGGCTGTAACCCAAAATCCCCAAGAAGGTGAGCTAATAATATGGTGAGAAAAAATGTCATACTTCTTTTAGTTTTTGAGAAATAAGAAGTTCATATCTCTGGTTCATTTTCATGATTTCATCAAAGCCAGCTCGTTTTTGCCGCTCACTTACACTGCTCTGCGATATGTTCAGCTTTTTTGCCAATTCACTCTGCGTGGCTTTGGGGTGTTCAATAGAAAGTTGAACTGTTTTAGCTGAATTCTGTGTCCAATTGTCTATTGTCAACAGGGCCAATTCTATGTTCAAATTCATTTGGCTGTCCACATCTTCCCAAGGTGAGCTTAGGGCTAAAGTGTGTTTCTTGAGGTTTTCAAAAAGCTCTCCCGCTCTTACAAAAGCATCACCGTTGGCTTCGGTTATTTTAGGGGCATTATAGTTTTTTTCGCCTATGCCAATAGCTATGCGTACGTCCAGGTTTACCGCACTGCGTAGGGCAGCTTTTATTTTGAGTGCTGTGAGTAGGGCTTTTTTAGGGTCGGTAACTTCTACCTGAAAACTATCGCCCCGGAATATTTCCCAAACCTTTGGTTCAGGGCCTATTTCATTCAGTACTGTCTTCAGTGAATTCAGCCACTGCTTTGGCGTTTCGCTATTTCGGGAATTTATGATGTCTCCAATTATGACACTGGTCATGAGTATTTTTTTTACAACTTCAATACTCAAATATATCTGCTTTAAAGCAGATAATCTAATTTATCTGGCTATAACCCGATATTTTGATTTATAATGCTATAGCCCGATAATTGGAATTATTGGTTATAATTGCTTACAACCCGTTTTAGGTTTTCCGATAGGTTGTGCAGCCACTTTAATTGATCCGCAATCAATCGAGATTCTTGGAGACGAAGGCGCAAGTCATCACTAATTTCCTGTTGACCGTCCTCAATTTGTTGCTCTCTTTTAGCCGAAAGGCTTTCAAACTTTGACTCAAGAACTTTACTGGCTTCCTTAATTTTTGAAGGATCAGCACTTTCTTTGTGGTCTTCTTTATTTAAAGTGGCAACAGCTGCATTTAGATTTTGCTGAATATGTTCAATGTAGGTTTCAAAGTGAGTAGAGGCAGGGAGCGTGTCATGGTTTTGGATGAAAGTTCCCAGTGAGGCAGAGGCAGAAAGAAAAGTCTGATTCAGCGCTACAATTTCAAACAAGTCACCAATATTTTTCTGCTTGGCAGGAGGGTCTTGCGCCATTCGCTGAAAAGCGGCATTGAGATTACCCAGGCTCAAAAATGCCTGCTTGCGAGACAACTTGTAAGATGTGGGAGGTAGGTTTTTCTTATTGTGATAATATTGATCAATTTCTTTGAGATACTTACAATTTGCCTCAATGCTTTTTTCAATAAAACTGTTGACATTCATAAATTCCCAAGAGGGGAGAATCAAGAAATTGGCAATCACCGCGAGGGCAGCGCCAGTAACAGTATCAAGCACACGATATTGAATTACATTGAAGGCATCGGGCTGTAGAAGTGCGTATACAAATACAATATTGAGAGTGATGAAAATGGCCGATGTTCTATAGTTTTTTTGAATAAAAGAAAATGCCAACACCAAAGAGATGGCGGCCAGAACTCCATAAACAATAGTATTTTGCGTAAGCCATACAATCAGGGCAGCAATGCCTGCACCTATTAACGTACCAATAATACGATGCTTAGACCGCTGCTTGGTGAGGCCATAATTGGGGCGCATAATCACAATTATGGTAAGGAGTATCCAGTATGAATTTTGAATTTGAAAAATGCTACCAATG
>JAUHWX010000207.1 GCA_030427285.1 Bacteroidia bacterium | reverse complement strand
TTTATTTCAGAAGCCAGAATACCCAACGTGCGGCTCACCACTTGTGCTGCAGCACGCATTAACTCAACCTCTTCTCTTGTTTTATATTTTATCATCTAAAATCTAAAAAGTCCTTTTTTACGTTTTGGCTTTGCCTTTTCCGGCATTTCCCCATTAAGCTTGTGATAGATTTCACCCCACCCTGGAAAGCCGCCAAAGTTACGATCATCAATAAACAAATCCGCATTAATCTTTCTGCTGGCTTTTACCTCATCAAAAGTCTCTTCAGGGTAGCTTGCATTTATGGCATAAAATTCCACCCCGTTTTCCTTACAAAAATCAACGGCCTGCTCCAATCTTTTACCACTTCTGTAAGTCCACAAAATCAGTCGATGCCCATCATTTTGCAACATCTTAAGTGTGTCAAAAGCAAAGGGTAAGGCCTTACCAATACCCGGGTACTTATCTTCCACGATGGTACCATCAAAATCTACCGCTATCAGTTTTGAATCCTGATTAATCATTTTTGTACTCCTAATGTGTTATTTAATTAATAAAGACGCTCCCGTCATACCTTCAGGTTGCGCTATATTCATCAGCTCAAGCAATGAAGGGGCCACATCACCAAGCTTTCCATTTCCAATTTCTCCTTTGTAGTCATTACTCACCAAAAAGCATGGAACAGGCTGAGTGGTGTGCGCTGTATTTGGTGTTCCATCTGCATTTACCATGCAATCCGAATTTCCATGGTCGGCAATAATGATAAAGGTATAGTCATTTTTCAGTCCTGCTTCTACCACATCTTTGGTGCATTCATCTACCACCTCACATGCTTTAATAGCCGCTTCCATCACACCAGTGTGCCCTACCATATCCGGGTTGGCAAAGTTTAGGCAAACAAAATCCACTTCACCTTTTTCAAGCTCTGGAATAATGGCATCACGCAATTCATAAGCACTCATTTCAGGCTTTAAATCATAGGTGGCAACTTTTGGAGAGGCGCGCATGATTCGTTTTTCTCCTTCAAATTCTTCTTCGCGTCCACCACTAAAAAAGAAGGTTACATGAGGATACTTCTCCGTTTCAGCAATGCGAATTTGTTTCTTTCCGGCTTTTGCCAAAACCTCTCCCATTGTTTCAGTAAGGTTATCCTTTTCGTAAATAACTTTTATGCCTTTAAAAGTATCATCATAACGCGTCATCGTTACATAATACAAATCCAGCTTATGCATATTTTGCTCATGAAAATCTTGCTGGGTGAGTGCTTCTGTTATTTGACGACCTCTATCCGTACGGAAGTTATAGCAAATTACCACATCACCTTCCTCAATGAGGTTTGTAGTTTGTGGTTCGTTGTTTTCTGTAATTAGGATTGGCTCAATGAATTCATCCGTAATTCCCGCATCATAAGAAGCCTGAATAGCATCACCGGCTGAAGCATATTTTTCACCAATACCATTTACCAAAAGGTCATAAGCCAACTTTACACGCTCCCACCTCTTATCGCGGTCCATGGCGTAATAACGACCAATAACTGAAGCAATTTTTCCCGTGGTTTTCGCTAAATGGTTTTCCAAATCTGCAACATACTTAACTCCTCCTTTTGGATCAGTATCACGGCCATCAGTAAATACATGAATGTTCACATTTTTAAGACCCTTCTCTGCGGCAGCGGTTGTCAAACCTTTAAGGTGATTAATGTGAGAATGTATGCCTCCATCAGACAGCAAGCCGATGAAATGCACTTTTTTTCCATTCGTTTTGGCGTAGTCAAAAGCATCCTGAAGTACAGATTGACTGGCCAATGAGCCATCTTCCACTCCAAGATTTATCTTCACCAAATCTTGATACACCACGCGGCCAGCACCCAGATTCATATGCCCAACTTCACTATTTCCCATCTGCCCTTCAGGCAAGCCAACGGCTAAACCAGAAGCTTCGAGCTGCGAATGAGGGTACTTGGTATAAAGAGAATCTACGAATGGTGTATGGGCCTTATCAATTGCTGAAACCGATGGATCTTTTGCAATCCCCCATCCGTCTAATATTATGAGCGCTGTTTTTCTTGACATTTTAAAATAATTTATCCCGCTCTCGCGGGACGCTGCAAAGATACTTCATTCTTAAACTTTAGGCAATATTCTATTCATCTTGAGGTAACTGAAAAGTAATTCCCACAACACATTACTACCATTTGACGACCTCATCAATAATATATTTCGGCAAGTCAAGAACAAATCATTATTATATAGCTCTTTAAACCAAGTGTCACCAAATGAGTCTACGCTCTGTTAATGCGATCCAAATTGTCTCTTATCACGTTTATCTATTAAGCTGGTTCAAACTCACTTCTTAATACATACTGAGTGCTAGTTTACAGTATATTGCGCATCCCTAAAAAATGATTTAAAACAGTCAATTCTCTATGTATAAAATTCTTAAGGCCGCTTTACTTCTTGCAATCGGCACATCTGCTGTAGCACAGCAATCCATTAATGAAATTGCCAGTTCAGACCAACAAGGCAACTGGTGGACTTTCAATAGTGGTCAAAATATCACCCCTTCTACTTTCTTTCAAAACTATCAGGAAAGTATGGGCTTTGATCAAAATTATTCCTTCATTGAGCTAAGAAGCGAAGAAGATAACCTGGGAATAAAACATACCCGATATGCTCAATTCTATAAAAGCGTAAAAGTAGAAGGAGCACAATTTATTCTTCACAGCCGAGGAAGTGCGTTATATAAGGCCAACGGCCGCTTGGTAAAATCTTTACAAGGATCGCCAGTTGCCTTAGTTAGTTTTCAAGATGCTCTTAATACAGCAAAACAACTTACCGGGGCTAATTCCTTTTATTGGGAAGACCCCTTTATGGAAGCTTGGTTAAAAGACGTAAAGGGTAATCCAAGCGCTAGTTTTGCCCCAAAGGAAGAATTAGTTTGGCTCGATCCACAGTTTTCACAAAATGGAGAAAGCTACAAGCTGGCTTATAAATTTGATCTGTTTTTTGAAGCTACGGATGATCATCGAATTTTATATATAGATGCCAACACAGGCTCCCTACTTTGGGAAGAAAATGGATGTCACTCAGCCACTGCCCATGGCCAGGCAGAAACCAAATATCACGGAACACAGGATATAACCACTGATTCCGTTTCCGCTAATAAATATGTACTAAACGATGTAACTCGGGGTGGTGGCATTCAAACTTTAAATGCACAAACGGGAACTTCATTTCAAAACTCGGTTGACTTTGAAGATGCTGACAACTACTGGAACAACGTAAACCCCCAAATAGATGAAGTTGCTACAGATGCCCATTGGGGTGCTGAAATGACTTACGATTACTTTATGAATGAACACAATCGCAACAGCTATGACGGACTTGGTTCAAAAATAATCAGCTATGTACATTGGGATCAGGCATGGAGCAACGCCAGCTGGAATGGTGTGGCCATGCGATATGGCGATGGAACCGGTGACCCCCTCATTTCTATAGATGTAGTTGGACACGAACTTGCCCATGGAGTAACGGAATACAGCGCTAACCTGGTTTATGCATACGAGCCTGGTGCTCTCAATGAATCATTTAGTGACATTTTTGGAACCGCCATAGAGTTTCACGCTCTGGACTCTGCAGCTGATTGGGATATTGGTAAAGCAAGCTTTTTACTTAGAAGTATGTCTAACCCGAAAGCTCATTCGCAGCCCGATACCTATTTAGGCATAAACTGGTTCACAGGATCTGGCGACAATGGTGGTGTGCATTATAATAGCGGTGTTCAAAATTTCTGGTTTTACCTGCTATCGGAAGGCGGATCAGGAACTAACGATAATGGAACTGCTTACCAGGTGGATAGTTTTGGAATTGACAATGCTGCAGAAATCGCTTATAGAAATCTAGCCTACTATCTTACACCGAGCTCCGAATACTATGATTCTAGAAGAGGGTCAATCTCAGCTGCAGAAGATATTTACGGAAGTTGCTCTTACGAAGCTAACCTTATTGCTAAAGCCTGGCATGCTGTGGGTGTAGGTTCAGATACACTTTCCAATGATATCGAACTATTAGAGGTACTTTCTCCTAAGAATAGCTGCTCTATAGGAACCCAGGAAACAATGGAGGTTAAGTTTATTTACTATCGCTCAGGTTGCGATAGCACCATTGAAGCCGGAGACAGCATTCAATTGGGCTACTCTGTAAATGGGAGCAATATTGTGACCGAGACCTTGATAGCGGGAAGCACAATAAAAAGTGGAGATACGATGACCTACACTTTTAATACGAAGCAAGACTTTATTAATCCCGGTGCTTACAACGTTAAATTCTGGACAAACTACAGTTCTGATTATATGACCGAAAACGATACGATAAGCGATTATATAATTAAAGTACTAGACCCAATGGTAGAAGGTGACAGCATCTCATTTGAAGCTGCACTGGCCACCACAGAAGAAAAAATTTACAACACTGCAACCGAAAGCAATGGTGATGCCTATTTAAATTTTAACGGCCGCAGCACCGGGTTTAGAGGCCTTATTTTATCAGGGATAGATGCAGACCTTTTTAATCTGGATATTCCTAATAACGAAACCGAAAACTTTGATAAGAATAAAGAGTTTTTATCCAAAGTATATATGTGTGTGGATGCTTCTGCAATGAATCACGTTACCTTAAAGTTTGACCTAAAGCAAACTTACTCCACGGTATATAGATTCTTTTTAGGTGCTAATGCCAACACTTTGGCAAGCAGTTTAAGAATTACAATTGATGGTGTGCAGGTTGGGCCACAAATGCACCCTACCAGCAACTTCTCTGATACTTTTGCTACCCATTATTTTAACCTCGACCAATACGCAGGTACGCAATTTGAGCTTGCTCTGGAAGGAAAGCACTTTTTAAGTAGAGCGCAAGATCCAGGAAATTCAGTTGGTGATAATTCCTATATCGACAACATTGTGATTATGGATTCTGAGTTTATTGGAGAAGATGAATTTGAAATTAATGATGTTTCGCTTTTCCCAAATCCTACTACAGGCCTGCTAAACGTAAATGTAAACGCACCAAAAAGTGGAATGGCTAGTGCCAAAATAGTAGACACCAAAGGAGCAGTTGTCCTTCAAAAAACTTTAGATTTTGAAACTGGTTTCCAAAGTTTCAGTCTTGATATTTCGGGTAAACCAAAAGGTATGTACTTGCTACAAATTCAGCAAGGCAATGCACTGTACACCCAAAAGGTGATGTTGGATTAACATCCTTTAATCACTTGCCCGTCCTAAAAAAGCCTGTATAGAATTGATTTCTATACAGGCTTTTCTTTTTTTACTCAGCATTCCTAAGTTTCCGGTAGGTTTCCGAAAAAAACTCTTGAATTTCTGTGTCTACCTTTTGGCCATCACTCCAGTCCAATATCACCAGGTCAGGATCTGAACCGTATATAATTTTGTAATTCATATTCCCCGGCTTAAAAGGTACTTTATCCTGTACATCAAGTGCATTCCAAGCTTCGAATATCTTTGATGCCTCCCGGCTCGGCAACTTACCTTTTG
>JAUHWX010000206.1 GCA_030427285.1 Bacteroidia bacterium | reverse complement strand
TTACAGTAAAGTTACTGGTGCACCACATTTAGATGGTGAACACACGGTATTTGGTGAAGTAATTGAAGGTATGGATGTAGTAGAGGCCATTAGCAAAGTGCAGGTAGATGATGGCGATTGGCCCGTTGTAAACTTGCCTATTACAGTGCGCGTGTTGAAGTAATCAATACTTTTTAAACACTAACTCTCCTGCTTTTATCTCAACATCTAAATGGTTTGCCTTAGGGGGAATAGGGCAGGAGTACTTATCATTATAGGCACAATAGGGATTATAGGCTTTATTAAAATCTATTATTAATTTATTGCCTTTCGGAATTTCAGCTTCTACATATCTACCGGCACCATAAGTTTCACTACCATTGGTTAAGTCTGTAAAAGGAATAAATAGATAGTCTTTGTATTTGGGAATATTTAGTAGACGAAGGTTTTGATATACTGGTAAATGAAATCTTTGTGAATCAATCTCAAAATGAGCTATACCCCATTGGCGGTAGTCGGCAAGGCGATCAGTGCTGGTTTTCATTTTAAAAGGAACGCTGTCTGGTGTTAGGATTACATCAGCAATTATATAAAACGATTCATTTACTGGATAAAAAGCTAGGCTATCAAATTGCTTCCTGTCTTCATCTTTCAGGGGGCTCTGGGTAGAATCCCTAAACTCTGTATTTTGATTTTTGCGCCAAGCAAGGTTCTCATCTTTTATGCTTTGAGCGGAAAGAACGGAGCAAAAAACTGAGTAGAGAAGAAGTAGCGAAAGTTGTTTCATAGACTTTTAAATGCTCTTTTGGGCTTTAGTTTATTAGAGTCAAACTTAAAGTAATTCAGTTAATAAAAAAGCAGGAAGACTAATCTGGGGCTGTTAGAGATACATTGCAAACCCGCTTTACAAGAGTACCAAGCATGTATAAGAAAAAAATTATCACAGCTTTCAAGACTACGCAAATTATGGTAAAGCTTGTATGAAAAGCGAGGATTACAAAGCGGAGCGCTTAAGTGACATAGCAGAGATCAAACTTATGATTATTCCTATAAATAAAGTGGTACCAGACATAATTAGGGCATAGAGATAAGAATTTTCAAGAACTCCGGCATTTTGATTAAATTCTTTTAAAACCTGAGATTTTTCAGATTCGGATGTGGCACTTTGCAGCAGATAGTCTTTGTAGTGGTCTCCAAATTGCTTTAGAAAATTAGGTGAAATCACCTCATACAGGAGTATGTTTCCAAGATAAAAAAGCAAACAGGTAATAACGGTAATCTGAAGCCCTACTCCTAGAGCCTTTAAAAATGAAAAGGATTTTCCGTCCAATTTTTTACGATATGCACGCATACCAAAAAATACAGATAACATAGAAATTACCATAACCGAATACCCGATTACTTCGCCATGTGCCATCTGTTCAGGATCCATGTATTTTTCCGGGCTTAAAACTATTGGACCGAGGAAAAGGATTGTAGCCAATAAACCTCCAATTATTCCGTACTTGACTAGTGTTTTGTTCATCTTGAATTATGTTTAAATTTCTGTGTCCAAAACAAGTTTATCTGTTTTAACAGTACATCATACTTTTGGGTGAATTGTGCTTATCCCACTAAAGTACCAGAAGTTAAGCGATGATATTTAGGTCTTTAGCATTTTTAAGAGCTTGAGTTCTTCTTTTTGCATCAAGCTTCACGTAAAGATTGGAAAGATGTGTTTTGACTGTATTTTGTGAGATGAAAAGTTTCTCCGCTACTTCTTTATTACTTAGCCCTTGATTAATCATACAAAGCACTTCATATTCTCTTTCTGTGATGTCAAGGTTTTTAAAATTGGTTAGATTATTATTAATTCCAGTTTGCTCTGATTTATGATTACGAGCAAAGAAAATACCCATAGCCAAAGAAACAATGGCTACCAAGATAATTACCCATTCGGACGATTGCTTATATGAGAAACTCCAAACAGAAGAAAGCTGAAAGAGCATTAAAAGGCAAAATATCAAAACTGCGTAAAAGAGAATATGCTTCATAGATGTGACAAAAATAAAAAACACACCTTCCTATCCATACGGATGTGAAAAAACACTATGTTTGAAATAATGAAAAACACAATGCGCCATAATTATATTCACTTCATCCAGTCTTGTATTAAGATGTGGACGGTAAATATATTGGGGCTAGATGTGCAGCAGATTAAGTAGAACGAGATTTATCAGCATAAACACAAAGCCCCGAAGAAATTCGGGGCTTTTTTTATGATATAGGTCAAAAAGTAGAAAATACCATGAAAGACTATGTGAAAATTTTGGAGAGTAGCAAGAAATCAAACTTTCAAAAAACGGTGACCATGCGTGGTGAAGGACAACCCAAACTGCAATGGAATGCGCTGAACCTTATTGAAGAAGCTTCTGCACAAATGCAACATAGGCTCAATGACATGCTGGACGATCACCTGAAGATAAAAGTGCCCAACGTAAAACTTGACATTTTTAATGAGCTGGGCTCTGAGCCTCAACTCATGGTGAAGGCACAATTATATGCTTCCAATAGCAAAGAAATACTTCTTAAGGTATTTGTACACGAACTGCAGGGCAAAGGCAAAACCAGAAAATTGGCCAAGGCTATATATCATTTACAATTGGTAAATGTGCTTAGCGGAAAGCAGGTGGCTTAGCTTATTTTATGTCTATTTTACGATGTCTTACTTTGGGGTCATTGTCATGGCGACCTATAGAAATTATAAGTACGCCATCCTCAAAGCGGGCATCTATTTTATCTTCATTTACATCTTCGGGTAAGCGAAAAGAATTTTGAAATGAAGATTGGTAAAATTCGCGTCTTGTATAGTTTTCGGTTACCTCGCTATTTTTTACTTCTTCGGCCTCCACGGTAAGAATATTATTATCTACCGTAAGGCTTATGCTTTCGCGCTTATAGCCGGGCAAGGCAAGGTGTATTTCATACTTATCACTCAGCGAGCGCACGTTTGCCGCTGGCATATAGCTGCTTTCTGTCATCAGGCTATCTGTAAAAAAGTTGTCTTTAAAGAAACCTGAAAAGCTATTTCTGTTACGGATATTCTCATCAAATTTTTTAAGTGACATAGTTATTTATTTTAATTAAAACTTTGATTGTTAAACGGTTGAGATTATTTCATTGTTCATAAAACTCGAAGGAATCAAAGCTCGGCTTGATAGAGCCGGATTTGGCATGTAATTAGTAGTTTAGCCCCCTGTTTTTTTTTAGAATCATAACAATAACATAATGAGAATAAAGAATTTTGCGATAGCCTTATCACTATGCGCCACTTTGCCTCTTGCGGCACAAGATGAACTGATTGATAAAGTAAAGGACAATGGAACGGCTGATGCCGAACAAGGTTTTGAGTTTGAAACAATAATAGATATTGAAGCCACCCCAGTTAAAAATCAGGGGAGAAGCGGTACCTGCTGGAGTTATGCTACGAGTTCCTTTATTGAATCGGAAATGATTAGAATGGGTAAGGAGCCTGTAGATATCTCTGAAATGTTTACTGTTCGTCAAGTGTATTTGGACAAGGCGGAGCGTTATGTTCGCCTGCACGGCAATCTAAACTTTGGCCAGGGTGGAGCATTGCCAGATGTGATGTATGTAATCAAAAAATACGGTGCTGTGCCTCAGGAAGTGTATGAAGGGCTGAACTATGGTATGGATGAAAATAACCACGGTGAGCTAGAAAGCATTTTGAAAGCACAGCTTGAACAAGTGGTAAAAAATCACAACAAAACACTTTCGCCAAGTTGGAAAAAAGCTTTTGAAGCTACCCTTGATGCCTACCTTGGCGCGTATCCCGAGGAATTTGAATGGGAGGGAAAAAAATACACGCCCCGCACTTTTGCCGATGAAGTAATTGGTATAAACGCAGATGATTACATTCAGATAACTTCTTTCACCCATCAGCCAATGCATGAACAAGTAATGATAGAAGTGCCTGACAACTGGCTATGGGGAACCAGCTACAATGTGACGCTTGATGAAATGGAGCAAGCTGTAGATTATAGTCTTGACAAGGGCTACACCGTAAGTTGGGCCACTGATGTGAGCGAAAAAGGATTTTCTTTGAAAAATGCACTTGCGATAGTACCAGCTGAAAACTATGACGATATGACTTCAGAGGAGCGCAATACTATGTTTGACGGGCCAAAGGAGGAGATGGAGATTGATGCCGAAATTCGTCAGGCCGCCTACAACAATTATGAAACTACGGACGACCACGGAATGCAAATTACTGGTAAGGTAAAAGACCAAAACGGCAATGAATATTTTGTGGTAAAAAATAGTTGGGGCGAACGTAAGAACAGTAATAGGCTTGGTTACATTTATGCGTCAGAAGCGTTTTTTAAATACAAAACAATCTCCGTATTGATGCACAAAGATGCCTTGCCTAAAGGGATAAAAAAGGAGTTGAACCTTTAGTGTACACCTATAATATTTAATTAAAAAAGTCAAAACCCCGGTAAAGAATTCTTTACCGGGGTTTGTTTTTTATTGCTTTGGCTTTGATTGATTATTGCCAAACTTTTTTCGAAAAGGCTTCTTCTTAAAATTAGGTTTTCCTCGTCTTTTTTTACCAGGAGTTGATTCGCTCCATTCCGGGCCTTTACCCAATGCTTCGGATGGAGGAAGCTTTTCAAATTTGTTTTCTATGAAAGCCTCAATACGCTGAAACTTGTACATATCTTCCTCATTCACCAAAGTTACGGCCATACCTTTAGTTTCTGCTCTGGCGGTTCGCCCTATTCTGTGCACATAATCCTCAGGATCATTTGGCACATCGTAGTTTATCACAAGATTTATGTCTTTAATGTCAATGCCGCGGCTTAGCACATCAGTGGCGACCACAATTCTCGTATGCCTTGCTTTAAACCTAAGGATTGCAGCTTCGCGCTTTTCTTGATCATAGTCTGAAGAAACACCTTCTACACTATAGTTTTTTGATTTTAAAGCGCGTGTCAGTTGTTCCACTTTTTTCTTAGTGGAGCAAAAAATGATAATACTTTTAAAATTGTCTTTATCACTCAAAATCTCTTTAACCATAGGAGTTTTCTGAGATTCAAATGTGAGATATACTTTTTGAGTAACCCCGGCAGCTGGTTTACTTACAGCCAGGTTTACCTCTTTTGGATTATGCAAAATCTCTTTGGCCAGCTTCCTGATTTTTGGAGCCATGGTAGCGCTAAACATCAAGCTTTGCTTCTTCGCTGGTAGCTCTTTAATAATTTTAATTATATCGTCATGAAAGCCTATATCAAGCATTCTATCTGCCTCATCTAAAATTAGATGTTGAATATTTGAAAAGTCAGCATAGCCATTATTCATGTGCGAAAGAAGGCGGCCCGGGGTAGCGATTATAATATCTACTCCGTCAGTCAAGGCTCTGCGTTCTTGCTCCCAACTTATGCCGTCACCACCGCCATATATGGCAAATGAACTTGTATTGGTGAAATAAGCTAAGCCTTGCACTTGTTGGTCAATTTGCATTGCCAGTTCTCGGGTAGGGCAAACTATTAAAGTATTGGTTCCTTTGGTTTTGCTGGTGGCAATTTTGTGCAAAATAGGA
>JAUHWX010000205.1 GCA_030427285.1 Bacteroidia bacterium | reverse complement strand
TTTACAAATTCACCACTAATACGATAATCTATACCCGTGGCAAAGCCCTTAGCATTGTTTTCGGCCGTATATCTAATTCGTACGTTTTCAAAATCATACGGAATAAGGTTGTCATAATCCTTATAGTAAATTTCAGTTTGCATTACAAAGGGGCGATTCCAAATAGTGAGTCTATAATCGTTACTCAAAACATAATGGATAGACCGTTGTGCTTTTATGTCTGGGTTAACTTCCCCGTCAAGGGCACGCATCTCGCGGTAAAATGGTGGCTGATAATAAAAGCCCGTTGCAAATCTCCACACCATATCCTTTTCCCAGTCTGGTTTCCAACTAAAGCTTGCACGTGGGCTTATTACATTTTGCTTGTTGAAGGTCCAATAATTGGAACGGAGACCTACGTTCAAAAAGAAATCGTCTCCCCACTTTTCAAAAAGCTGTGAGCGCTCTACATAGGCCATCACACGGTATGAAGTTAAATTAGCACGGCTATCATAGCTTTCAAAAAGTTCAAGATTTTTTTGTGTAGAATCTAAAGTATAGTAGGTATTTCCACCAAGTGGTTGTCCCGTGTTGGGGTCAATTGCGGTTACAACCAAAGAGTCATATCTAAAACTTCCATCAAATGGAACATTATATCCAGCGGAGTCAATCATTTCCCACTCCTTATAGCGGTCTATAATGTCTTCTACCTGAAACTTTAAGCCCCAGCGCCAGCTTACTTCACCCTTATCCCAAAATCCATCATGCGCCACATTTCCAACGATGGCGTCCAGGTTGTTTCGGGCATAGTTTTGAAAACCTCCCACCCCTCGAATATTAGCTATTTCACCAAAATCATCAGATCCCAAATTGTTGTTTAGCTCCCCTAAACTGTAGGCGGCAATTACATCAAAATATTCCTGTTCAGTAGTTTGAAATACCGAAGCCGTGTATTTCAGCTCCACTTTTTTAGATGGGCGGTTTACTGCCGTTAAAGCCCCAAAGCGCGTTACAAAATCATAATCTTCTCTTCCATCAAAAAATACGTTCAGACGAAGTGCCTCCTGAAAAGTTCCAAAGTCAGTAGTTCTACTGGCTGGAATCACTTCATACTTGTTGCGACTATAGTTTCCTAAAAAACTTAGCTCCCACTCATCCGTAAGGTAATAGGTAAGATAGGCCTGAATATCAGTGTAGCTGGGTTTAAAATCTCCTTCGGTATCTAAAGACCCTAAAAGAAGCTGGTTGGTACGATAACGTGCGCCAACCAATACAGAAAGGCGTTTGTTGAAATGTAAATTTTCATAAGTAAGGCCACCTCCCAGAAGACTAGCCTCAGCACGCATGGCAAACTCCTTAGGTTGACGGTAGGTAATGTCCAGCACCGAGGCCATTTTATCGCCATATCGAGCTTCAAAACCACCGGCAGAAAAATCCACATTTTCTACCATCGCTCCATTCACAAAGCTCAAGCCTTCCTGCTGGCCATTGCTCACCAAAAATGGGCGGTAAATTTCAATGCCATTTACGTATACAAGGTTTTCATCAAAGTTTCCTCCGCGCACAGAGTACTGCGAACTCAACTCACTATAGCTACTTACCCCAGGCAATGTTTTAATGATTCCCTCTACGCTCGACCCTGCCCCTACATAGGCATCAATTTCTTTTTTTCGTACCGATACCTGATTGTCAAAACGTGAACGCTTATCTACAATTTCAACGTTATCCAGCACATTTGGCATCAAAGTGATAGACTTATTGAGCGTAAGGCTCTCACCTTTTTTGATACTAAAAACAGTTGTGTCAGGATTGTACCCAAAGCTGGTAAAATATACAATCTGATTATCTCCATGCGGGATTTCAATTTCATAGCTACCATCTTCTATGGTAAGGGCGTAAAAAGTACCGAGGGTCACTTTGGCACCGTCCAAAGGCTTTCCTTGCTCATCGGTTACAGTTCCTCTAATAAAGGTTCCTCGTTTTTGATTTTCCTGCGCATGCATCATCATCCCCAATAGAAAAAGGGACAATGTGACTAACAATCGGTAAAAGCGAATAGGCATTGTATACGGTGGTTATCGTGAAGATTTGGAATCAAAATCTCCTCTTTTGAGAGCTTCAAAGAATTGCGCCCAGGCAAATGGGTTGCTTAAGGAACCAAGTATAGCCGTGCCACCACCAGAGTAGTTATTGTATCTACCATAGTTGTAAATTTCAGCGTTGTTTGCAGCAATTACATAATCTTGAATTTCGGCTGCACTATAGCCCATTTTGGCGGCTCGCGCCTTTAATTCCTGAATAGCAAGATTTCGCATGGCAATATCTTCTTCAGTAGTTGGCACACGAGTGGCCAAAAATTCTTCCTTAAACTGCTCAGGCGTAGGCCAGGGATATAAAGTCACTTCCTGCAGCATGGTGGTGTCTCGCTTCATTATCACTCGAGACAAATATTCCTTTTGATGCAAGGTATCTGGAATGGTCAAAACCTCAGTTCTAAAACCTATGCTTGAAAATAGTAAAGTATCACCAGGGAGTACGGCAAAAGAAAAGAAACCTTCTGAATTGGTTGCTGCTCCGCGCTTGCGTTTTTTTACCACAATATTTACGTAGGGCATAAATTGTGGCTCGGCATCTCCTGACAGTACAATGCCCGACATCTGCACAGGTTCTTTGGTTTGTTGCGCCCACACATCAGATGCAGCCAAGCACACAGCAAAAAATCCAAGTATAATTTTAAATCTCATATAAGTCTTCTATGTATCCCTCTCCGAAGAGCATAACGGGAAGATGGCAAAAATAGCATACTAATCCAGAAACTGTTTTGAAGTTTCTAAAAGATAAGGTGATATGTCTTCTCCGTTACGTTACCCTTATCATCGCTTACGCTAATGCGTAAAACACGCTCTCCATCCTCAAGGTTCAATGAGCGCACATCTGTGTAAATAAGTTTATTCTTGGCATCATATTCAAAAAGAACCCATTCTCCATCTATGGTTACCGAATAATCATCAATACCGCTAAGCTTGTCAGAAATGATAAAGGAAAGTCGTGATACACCGTGAACATTGGAGCCATCTCTAAAATTTACAGGGCTCACACTGGGTGGAACGGTATCTACCATCACCGCAAACTCGCCAAACTGGCGGGTACGTGCTACAACGAAACCGTTTTCCCAGCGGCCACCTTCGTAGTCGTCTAATTTTCCATCTTTAAAACTGGCAATAAAAAGCTTACTCTTATCCCCTTTAAATTCAGCATCAGGCTTTATTTTTAGGGTATAATATTTTTGTACCGGCACTTCACGATTCGCTATTTCGTGTACAAAGGAAAGACAGTCGCTACAGGCCGCCTTCTTTTCATAGTGCACATAGATATCAGAGTAAAGCGCTCCTTCTGGTAATACTACCTGAAAATTATCTTTCTTAAAAAAATTGGTTTGAGAATAATTAAACTTTGGCAAATCTGGTTCTGGTGCTTCTGCCAACTCTACCTCTGGTGGGCTATACTTTAATTCAAAGTTGAGCGTGCTTATATTCCCTGCTCTATCGCTCACTTCTATATTTACTGGATAAATAGAATCAGCCACCAAGTCTGTAAGCTTCATACGCTCCTTTACGCGGTAAGCCGAAAATTGGTTGTTTGGCTCCAAAAACATTTTATTGATAGTTCTACGGCAGCACGCTTTTTGAGCATAATCTATATGACTATTGATGTAGCGCGTTTCCGCGAAAGCAAAAGTCTCTGCCACAAAATGATAATAAACCTCCTCGCCAATTATCATTCTTATGCTATACACACCATTTTTATTGGGCACACCATCCAGTCTATCGGTGGTGGTAATACCAAATGATGCGGGGTTGGAAACTTCAATAAGGCTGCTTCCCGAAAGGCTATACACCCCATCACCTTGGCGTAAAAGGCTACGTGTGTAAGATGAAACAAGCTCTTCTTTGTCAAACTCATACACTTCCAGATTATAAATATCAGGACTGCGGCCATCTTTTACATCAAAACCAAAAAGTAAGGGATTGATGATTTTTTCGGTACGCGTATCTCGTATTTCAAAATGCAAATGAGGACCACCACTACCCCCACTATTTCCCGAAAGGGCCACTAAATCGCCCTGCTTTACCGGAAACATTTTGGCAAGTGGAAAAAGCTCTACTTCGAAAGATTTTTGACGGTACTGCTCCTGGCGAATAAAGGCCTGAATGGTGTCATTAAATCGTTGAAGATGGCCATATACCGAAGTGTAACCATTGGGATGCGTGATGTACAATGCGTTGCCATAGCCATAAGGCGAAACCTTAATGCGGGAGACCACTCCATCTGCTATTGACAATACACGTTGCCCTTCACGACCACCCGTTTTTATGTCGATACCCGAATGAAAGTGGTTGGTGCGCAATTCGCCAAATGTGCCTGATAGAAAAAGTGGCATTTCCAGAGGAGAGATAAACTCATCCTGAGGATAATCTTGGCCAATAGCCGAGAGTGAAAATAGAAATAATGCAAAAAATACCAGCCGACTGCGTTGTTTCATATAACCTTTATCAGGAAAGTTCAAGATTTTGGTCAAAGATAATAACTTGCAAATGCCTGTATCACATTGTGATGATGATATTATTAATGAGCTTAATTTAATTCCTTGATAAACTCATTTCGGTTCTTACCTTTGTGAAACAGTAAATGTGGTTTTATGACAGATGTTCATCAGCGGCTAGGCCATATCGAAAAATTGATGCACGCATTGATTGATAGATACGAAAAAGCCAACCATGACTTAGAATCGTTGGAGCAAAAGTACAAGGTGCTTAATGATGAACTGACGGAGAAAAGTCAAAAAATACAAGAACTGGAAGGTGAATTGAGGGCGGCAAAAATTGCACGTGGAGTAGCTTCAGGAAGTGAAGATACCGAACTGGCAAAAGCCCGAATCAGCACCTTAGTGCGGGAAATTGATCGCTGCATTGCTTTGCTCAATGAGTAGTTGATATATAAAAAAGGTTGAAGGATTATTTAAAAATAAAAGTATCCATTGCTGATCGTGTGTACCCTCTTACTATAAAACCGGAGGAGGAAGAGCACATTAGGTCAGCCGCCAAAACAATTGATGGCATCCTGAAGAAATATGGAGAGGGATATGCCGTTAGAGATAAACAAGACCTACTAGCCATGTGTGCTTTACAACTAGCCTCGCGGCTAGAGCGCAATAAGGGCAAAGAGCTTATTGATGCCAATGATGTGGAAGGAAAACTACATCACTTGCAACAATTACTGGAAGCAGCAACCAGATAGAAAAGACGTTCATTAACATAAACTTTTTTTCCCGCATCGATTCTTAGAATTTGCTAAACTCAACATTAATATAATAGGAGTTTGGCTCAGACTTTCTAGGTCAGGCCTCCTTTGAGTGGAAGACCGAAATTGTTTGGTAAACTCCGATCTTGTCTAACTGGGGTTTAGACAAAGCTTTGAATGGGTGCGGGTTTTTTATTTTTTAACAACAAGTGTACAAATGGAAATAACTACAATAATAGTAGCCGTTGCCGCCTTCTTGATAGGAGGTGTAGTGAGCTTTTTGGTAGCTCAAAATATGCAGAAGAAGAAAGCTTCATCAATAATAGTGGAAGCTGAGAAGGAAGCAGACAATATCAAAAAAGATAAGATACTACAGGCTAAAGAAAAGTTCCTAGAACTTAAGGCTGAG
>JAUHWX010000204.1 GCA_030427285.1 Bacteroidia bacterium | reverse complement strand
TCGCGTACATTTTCAGCTTTAAAGTGCCATGTCTTGGTATCCTTAGCTTTTCCTTTTTCAGCTTTTTTGGCTTCACTTTCGGTTACAATCATCACTGGCTTATCCAATGATTTTCTAGCTTCTGCCAATCTGTTTTGTTGTTCTTTAGTAAGCACTTCTTCAGCGTTTTGAAGTGTACCAGTAGAGCCTACCACATGATCAGAAGGCACGGTGATTTTTACGTCATAGTTCCCAAAGACCAATGCAAACTCACCGCGTCCTAAAAACTGTTTGTTTTGCCAGCCTTCCACATCATTGTACACGGCCATACGAGGGAAAAACTGTGCGATGGTATATAGGTAGTTGTCTTCTTCTTCAAAATACTCCAGCCCACTGCGGCCACCATATTTTGCGCGCTCTTGTATGTTGTACCACCACTTCATACCAAAAGTAAAAGACTCTCCTTTTTCCAATACTTCCGGAAGGTTGATACGCATCATGGTATTGTTGATGTAAAAAGGGAGCTTCTCACCATTTTCATCTACAATGTGCTCAATTTTGAAGCCTCCATCAAAATCGTAAAATAAGTATTCAAGGCTTTTGTAGCTCATCTTGTCAGAGATTGAGCCTTTTTTTATCTGTTGCGTTTCTGAATTTTTTGCCCGTACATTTTGATCGAGCTGCACCCAAATATAGCTCAGCGGATCAGGCGAGTTGTTGGTATAAACCACAGTACCCTCGCCACTTATACGCTGCTTATTGTCGTCAAGAGTAACCTGCATGGTGTAGTCAGCTTGCTGCTGATAGTACCAAGGGCCCGGAGCTCCCGATCCAGTACGGAAAACGTTGGGAGTAGGAAGTTCTTCCTTAAGCTGTTTAAATTTACTTTCGTTGGTGTATTGTGCAAAAGCTCCGTTTGTGATAAACAAGGCTAGAGCACCCAATAAGAATCTTTTCATGTACCTGACTTTTTGCGAGGGGCGAATATAAGGTTTCAGGTCAACCTTTAAAAATGTGCTAAAGTGGCCAGTTTTCGAGAATCATTACCAAGGATAAACCAAAGCCTGCACCTGAGAAAAATAGGTTCCAGGATTGATGTTTTACATGAATGATTTGCTGAAAAATAATGGTGATGATTAAGAATAAGAAAACAACAAGGAGCTGGCCCAATTCCACACCAAGGTTAAAAGGAAGAAGTGCAGACCAGTAGCTGCTTTCGCCAAGGGTAAGCATACCATAGTAATTGGCAAAGCCAAGCCCATGGATGAGTCCAAAAATACCGGCCAGCCAATACTTCGTTTTGGAGCTTTGATCTTGCCCGGCTGCGGTGAGATTAAAAAGTGCCGTTACCAAAATGGTAACAGGAATAAGAAATTCAATGAGTTTCATATCAAACTTCACTAAATCCAGCGTGGAAAGAGTAAGCGTAATACTGTGACCAATGGTGAAGAAGGTGATGGCCAAAACTACTTTGAGCCAATTTTTGGGCTGGTATACAGCCATCAAAACAAGAATGAAAAGGACATGGTCGAGCGCTGCAATATTTACAATGTGCTCATAACCAAGTTGAAGATAAGTACCAAATGAACCCATAAGCTTGTTTTCGGTAAATAAAAAAAAGGATAGAAAAATTAAAACTGAATCAACTCTGTTTCTTTACCTTTTTTCAAAAAGGCAGATTCCAGCTCTCCATCCACTTTGATATTTACAATGTTTGATTGATCATCAAACGTATCAAAAAATACTGTGTTTTTTACAAGTAGTTCTTTTTCAATAGGAAAGGAAGGTATCTCAAGGTAAATGAAGGTGATGCCATTTTCAATTTCCTTTCCAACGAAAGTTGGACGATTGAACTTTTGGCGGGATTGTATCGCAAAATTGTCAATTACATAATTGTAAATCAGCGAATCGGCCTCGGGCAATTCATTTTCCGAATTTAAATTAAGGATAAGCTTATGCTTGGTTTTAATGGTCAGTTCCAAATCATCTGTAAATAGCTTCATGGCTATTTCCATGGATTTGGTTTTGGGATTGTACTCGGCATTGGTGATGCTTGTATGGAAGTCGTGTTTTACTAAGCTAAAAACAGAAAAGGCAAAAAAGACTAATGCGTGCATGTGCTAAAATTGTGTGGCAAATATATTGAGATGCATCCTGCTAGCTAAATGTATATTTGCGAACCAAAATTGAATCCATGAAAAAACTATTCCTCCTTGCAATTTTCCCGGCTTTTATGATGGGACAATATAAAAATGTGAAAATTGGTGAATCGGCACCAGCGCATAGAGGCATTTGTGAGCCTTCAATTTCCATCAATAAAAAAGATCCAAAAAATGTGACGGCAGGAGCTATACTGGACAGAGTTTTTTACTCTAATGATGGCGGCTTAACGTGGACGGGTGATACCTTGACATCATCCTATGGCGTGTGGGGAGATCCGGTTTTGATTTCTGACTATCAAGGCAATCAGTACTTTTTTCATCTTTCGGATCCTACCGGAAAAAACTGGCAAAGCGAAGAAATACTGGACAGAATAGTTTGCCAAAAAAGCACGGATGGTGGCAAAACCTGGAACAACGGGAGCTACATGGGGCTCGATCATCCAAAAGATCAGGATAAGCAGTGGGTAGCTGTAGATCCTAACAATAATAACCTGTATGCCACATGGACACAGTTTGATAAATATGGAAGTAAGGACACTGCTGATAAAACCAATATTTTGTTTTCGATGTCTACCGACCAAGGTGAAAGTTGGAGCGAGGCAATCCAAATAAATGAACTAAGTGGAAACTGCCTGGATGGAGATAGTACCACAGAAGGTGCGGTGCCGGCAGTGGGCCTTAATGGTGAAATTTATGTAGCCTGGGGATTTAATGAAAAAATATATTTCAACTCATCATTAGATGGTGGAAAAACCTGGAGCAAAACGAATGTTGAAGTAGCTGACCAACCCGGTGGCTGGGACATTGATGTGCCCGGACTGCAGCGCGCCAATGGAATGCCTGTAACTGTTTGTGATGTGAGTGATGGCCCAAACCGAGGAACCATTTATGTGAACTGGGTGGATAATCGCAAGGGGAATTTTGATGTGTGGTACAGCAAAAGCACTGATAAAGGGAAAAGCTGGAGCAAGCCCAAAAAGATAAATGACGACAAAGGGAAAGCGGATCAGTTTTTCACATGGATAAGTTGCGACCCTGTGACTGGTTACCTCTACACTGTGTTTTATGATAGAAGAGATTTACAAGGTTTACAAACCGATGTTTACATGGCGTATAGCAAAGATGGCGGCAAACACTGGACAAATGAAAAGATCAATGAAAAAACCTTTACGCCAAATCCATTAGTCTTTTTTGGAGATTACAATCACATAGATGCGTACAATGGTATGGTTCGCCCCATTTGGACACGCATGGAAGCTGATGGAGGGATGAGTATTTGGACTGCGATTATCAGTTTGCAATAGATCAATTTGCAGTTTGCAAAGAGCAGTTTGCAAATATTGAGTGGATGATTTTTGCTATTTTTCCTTGAACATAAATAGAATATGCAATGGGAAGCTACAAGGATTTAACGGTATACAATAAAGCATTCACCACCGCAATGGAAATATTTGAAAAAACAAAAAGATTTCCAAAAGAAGAAGTTTACTCTTTAACGGATCAAGTGAGGCGTTCTTCCCGTTCAGTGTGTGTAAATCTTGGTGAAGGTTACAGAAAGAGAATGTATCAAAAGCATTTTATGGCTAAGGTTTCAGATGCGGATATGGAAAATACCGAAACCTCAATTTGGCTCGACTTTGCCCTTGCCTGCAAATACTTAGATGGAGATTCACATTCACGGCTTCAAGCTTTAAATGAAGAAGTTGGCAAACTATTAGGACATATGCTGAAGTATCCGGAAAAATACGGAGCAAAATAGAATCCCTATACCTAGGTTAGTTTTAAGTAAGAATTGCATTTTTGCAAACTATTGATTTGCCAACTGCCAAATTGAAAATTGCAAACTGAATAAAGAAAATGCCAAACTCCCAATTCACCACTCCCGATTCCAAGCTCCTAATAGTTTCTACCAGTAAAATTTACGGCTCATCTTATATGGAGTATTTGCTCGATGAGGTAAAAGACTTTTTTGCTGGAGCAGAAGAAATACTTTTTATTCCATACGCTCGCCCGGGTGGGATAAGCTTTGATGAATACACAGAAGCGCCACGTGCAGCTTTCGCTCAACTAGGTATTTCTGTAAAAGGCATTCATGAGTTTGGAAATCCAGCAGAGGCTGTAGCCAATGCGAAGGGAATTTTCACAGGTGGTGGTAATACTTTTTTATTGCTCAAAACACTTTACGAAAAAGGATTGATTGAACCTTTGCGCCAAGCTGTAAAAAGCGGAATACCTTATATGGGAAGCAGTGCAGGTAGCAATATTACTGGGCTTACTATTGGCACTAGTAATGATATGCCAATTGTTTACCCGCCAAGTTTTGATGCCTTGCAACTGGTGCCTTTCAATATCAACCCGCATTATTTAGATCCTATTCCTGATTCTAAGCATCAAGGGGAAACTCGTGAAACCCGGATTAATGAATTTCACTTTCAGAATGAGCAGGCAGTAATTGGTTTGCGAGAAGGAAGCTGGTTGAGGTTAGAAAATTCTAAACTTGAGTTAAAAGGAAGTTTAACGGCTCGCCTTTTTGAAAAAGGGAAAGAAGCTCGTGAAGTAGAGCCTGGGGATGTTTCGTTTTTATTGAAATAATATTGGGTTTCATCATCGCAGAGACACAAAGTTCGCGGAGGGTCCGCAGAGTTCTTTAGTCTCGATATAACTATCGTGATACAATTATCCTCTGTGTTGCTCAGCGATCTCCGCGGCTCCGCGTTGAAGTAATTCATAAAAATAATCAGGATGACTTTATCGCAAATTACCAACCGATTAGAAAGAGAAGCTAATGTCACTCAGGCCAAGTCTATTGAGCGATGGGGTATTTCTGCTGATAAGGCCTACGGTATAAAAATGCCTGTGCTGCGAAAGCTCGCCAAGGAAATAGGGAAGAACACTCCATTAGCCGAAGAGCTTTGGAATGAAGGACATCATGAATGTAAATTACTTGCTGGACTGATTGCAAACCCAAAAGAAGTGGCCCTTGAGCAAATGGACAGATGGGTAAATGAAATTTACTCGTGGGACGTGTGCGATCAACTTTGCATCAACCTCTTGGTGAAAACGGATGCCCGCTGGACTTTAACTGAACGTTGGATTCATAATGAATCTGAATATGTGCGAAGGGCTGGTATAGTAATGATTGTTGCGTTGAGAATCCACGATAAAAAAGCCAAGGATAAAGATTTGGAGCAATTTTTCCCTTTACTTAAAAAGTATGCTACCGATGAGCGCAATTTTGTGAAGAAGGCCGTGAACTGGGCTATTCGTGAGTTAGGAAAACGAAGCGTTGACCACTATCCAATAATGATATCTCTTTGTAATGAGCTTTTGGAAATGGATTCCAAGTCTGCCAGGTGGAGTGCCAGTGATGCCCTGCGAGAATTGAAAAGCGAGAAGGTTAAGGCGAGGTTGGGGATTGTTTAGGTTGAGACTATTCTGAAGGTAAGAGCTTTACAGCTAAACTTTCTGATTTAAAAACTTTGCCATCAGTAAGAGTGGTAATCAGGTCAAAACGAAAATCTATTGAATCTTGATTGTTTTCACTTAGTCTTATTAGAAGGCTTTCCTCCATATC
>JAUHWX010000203.1 GCA_030427285.1 Bacteroidia bacterium | reverse complement strand
TCATATTGACCATAGCAGCTAATAAATGCTGAGAGCAAAAAAGCAAGCAGCACAATTCTTGTTTTCATTTAGCCAGTTTTTAGTTCAACTAAAAGTAACAATTATTTAACTCCAGCGGGCAGACATTATTTTACCCTCATCCACTTCTCTTCTACAAGCTCTGTTATCTTCGCGTAAAATTTATCACCATGAGAATTTCGTCCAACTTTGACAGTGGAAATATAGAAGTAGCCAGTATCGAAAATGGCCACGCTAAACTGAATCTTCGCAAAGACACCAACTCTGATTTTTTACAGTGGTTTCACTTTAGAGCCATTGATGTGCTTGGAGAGGCTTGCAAGTTTGAAATATTAAATGCCGGAGCAAGTACCTTTCCTGATGGCTGGGAGAATTATGAAGCATGCGCATCTTATGATCGCCAGGAGTGGTTTCGTGTTCCTACCAAATATGAAAATGGTGTTTTGACCATTGATTATACCCCCATTCACAACAGTATTTACTTTGCTTATTTCACACCATACTCATACGAGCAACATCAAAATTTGGTGCATGAAGCACAGCTTTCGCCACTTTGCTCTTTAGAGGTTATAGGGCAATCTGTGGAGGGTAGAGATATGGATATGCTCATAGTTGGTGATCCGCATGTAGGCAAGAAAGCCGTTTGGGTAATCGGCCGCCAGCACCCGGGCGAAAGCATGGCTGAGTGGTTTATTGAAGGATTTTTGGGGAAACTTTTGGATGAAGATGACTCCGTGTCTAGAAAGTTACTTGAAGACTGTTGTTTTTACATTATTCCAAATATGAACCCTGATGGATCTATTGCTGGCAACCTTAGAGCCAATGCTGCCGGTGAAAACTTAAATAGGGCATGGCTGGAGCCAGATGCACAAAAAAGTTCTGAAGTATTTCACACCATTGCCAAAATGGATGAGGTGGGTGTGGACTTTATGCTGGATGTACACGGTGATGAGGCCATTCCTTACAATTTTGTGACCACCTCAGAAGGTGTGCCTGGCTATACTCAGCAACTGCATGATTTTGAAGAGCACTTTAAAGATGTGTGGATGCAGTTGTGCCCTGACTTTCAGGATACATATCACTATGATAAAGACAAGCCTGGCAAGGCTAACCTAACGGTGTGCTCCAACAATATCAATTACCGATACAAGTGTCCTTCTTTTACTTTAGAAATGCCTTTTAAAGACAATGATGATTTGCCAGACCCAGTTTACGGCTGGTCTGCCGAAAGATCTATTCTTTTTGGCGAGTCATTTTTGAACGTGCTTCTTAGTGTGATTGAAAAGGTTCACAAATTTTAGAATAACCATTAATTTATCATTTTGCCCGCTGCTGCTAAAATTCGTTTTTACAATAGCGGGCATTTCTTTTCCAAATCAGTTTTTGGATAAACCCGGATTCTCTTTTTGTTTATACCCTCACCCGCTACCTTTGCGCAAAATAGCATAGCATCATGTTTCTGAAAAAAATGTATCCTCCCGTTCAACAAGCTGTTGAAGAAATGCGGCTCGAAAAAGCCACCCCATTTCAAAAAAAGCTGATCGGACAAATTAAGAGTGGTAAAGACGTGGTGGCCTACGCCAAAGAAGACGCAGGCAAAAGCACTGCCTTAGCCATTGCTTTGGCACAGCTTTTAGAAAAAGAAAAGGATGATGTGCCTCGCTCGGTCTATTTGGTTCCAAACAATGAGAAACTGGAGGCTATGGAGGAAACATTTGATAAGGTTTGCAAGCATACCAGCCTTAGAGTGAAACTTGTAAACACGCGCAAAAATATTTTAGATCAAAAAGATGATATTTATTTTGGTGCTGACATCGTTCTTGCCGTTCCCGAAAGATTGTCTGAGTTAATGTCTATAGAAGGACTAAATGCTATCGAAATCAAACACGTGATCATAGACGATGCTACCCCACTTATGCGACACAGTACTCTCACCAATATTCATAGGATATTAGAAAGTTTCCCCAAGGCTCAATTGGTGTTTTGCGGCACCACTCCTACTGATGGAATAGAACGCTACTCAGCAAATTTTATGCAGTATCCGGTGCACCTAGACGATGGCTCAATCCAAAAATAATTGAACTCAACCCAAGCTTTTTCCAAAGCCGCATATTTTATCCTACTTTTAGCCTATTGTGCGCACTTTACCCTTCCTAATGGATATTTAAAGTTTGCCAAGTGAAAAAAAAAACCGATTTTCACTGTTAGGTAATAGGCTATGGAACACCAATCTGCTATGGATTTTATTATTAACGAGATGCGAGGAAAAATTCCTTCCCGCCTTAAGTACCATAGTTTGGACCATACGCTTTCTGTTATAAAGTGTGTAGAACGCACTGCCAGACGCACCGGAGTAACAGGTGATGATCTTAACCTCTTGCTTACTGCAGCAGCCTATCATGACTCTGGTTTTCTAAATTCATACACCAATCACGAGGAAGAAGGTTGTAAAAATGCTCAAAGATTATTGCCGAGATTTGACTTTACTGAGGAGCAAATTGACATTGTTTGCAATATGATAATGGCAACCAAGGTGCCTCAATCGCCAAAAACGGAACTTGAAAAATTGCTTTGCGATGCTGACTTAGATTATTTGGGTGGAGATGACTATTACACCATTTCAAATAAACTTTATGAAGAACTAGTTCTGAACGGACAAGATATTGATAAAGATAAGTGGCTTAGTATTCAAATCAAATTTTTGGAATCCCACCACTATTGGACTGATTGGGCTAAAGAAAACCTGGCTCCTAACAAAGAAAAAATTCTTCAAAAGCTTCAAAAAACAGCAAGAGCGATCTAATTAAGCCACTATGTCCAAGCTCCAATCTAAGTTAGCCCTTACAGTATTATTTTCTCTTGGATTTTTTTTAAAAATGAGTGCGCAGGCCGCAATCATACTGCTCTTTTTTGGAAATAAGCTTGCACGGCCCGATTTACATCTCAGCCTTGATGCCGGGCTAAATTTTACTACCATAACCCAGGTGGATGGCGACATTCGTATTGGACCAAACTTTGGACTGGGTTTGCATATTGGTCTTGCCGATCAAATATTTTTAGTACCTGAGTTTAAAGCCCTATCTACAAGAGGCCTAAAAAATGTAGCGAACCCTGTTTTTGACCTTCCCCCAGATATTCAAAACTTACCTGTTTCCAGTATAGAGAGTTTTGTACGTCTCAATTATTTTGACTTTCCCGTACTTCTTCAATACCGCACTAAAGGACACTTTTATTTTTCGGGAGGACTGCAAGCAAGCTTTCTTAATACTGCAAATTACCAAACCGATGTAATTCTTGATAATGGCAATGAATTAGAGCTTAGACAGGATGTAAAAAGTAAGCTAAATACGTTTGACCTTGGGATTCCCGTTGAAGTGGGATATGTAATTTTTCCAGCGGTAGATGGAAAAGGAATGGATGTACGACTTCGCTATACATTTGGGCTTTTTGATGTATTTGACGATGCGAACAATACCTCGGCCAAAAATTCAAATTTTCAGCTCATAGCAACCTTCCCAATTGTGTACCCCGAAGGGAAACAGAAGAAGAAGTAATTGCGCTACACTACTTACCCTTTGCTATAATCTTTTCTATTTCCTCTGTCAGTGCTTGGTTTCTTCCAAAATGACTGAGCGCCTTCATAGCCATTTTCATAGAAATTGGATGAAACGTACATTCTGAATGCTTAATATACCGCACCTGACCAGCATCGATTCTGGGGGCATCAGGTATATAAAGAGATAAAACACTTCCATAACTTTCATCGGTGATAAAGGCTATGGTAAATGAGCCGTCTTCTTCCAGCAAAATGGCATCCCATTTTTTATCCAGCAATGCTGCGGTATCATCCATCATTTGGTATTTCAGCATTTGCACGTTTGGAAAAAGTAGAAAAAGCTTCTCCTCTATTGCATTATTCCACCTTCTGAAAAACCCTTTTGTGAGAAGCAGACCGCTCAAATAGGCTATAATTATCAGTAATAGAATACTTACTATTGAAATAGTGGCCGCACCAAATAAAGTATGAATGTGCAATAAATCCACCAGTTGGTTACCAACCGGAATCAACAGTTTGACTCCTCTGGTAATCAAAACTACTATTGCAAGAATGGGAAGAATAAAGAAAATTCCACCAATAATTATAGCTCCAATTGGTTTCTTAGAAATTGACATCTCTTTTATTATTTAAAATCATTTTCAATTTAAAGCCATTTTTGACCAACCGGTGCAAATTAAGACAAATCCTTATTGAAAGTCACTGCTTGAATAGAGCTCAAGACCTTACTAAATTGAAATACTCCATTCCTATACAGCATATCACCCCATCTAAAGCTCTTTACCAAAAAATAAAACTCATCTTTTGACGAAGTACCTACCCTATTAAGTCAAGTATTTTTTTACTTTAACCTATTCAACCAAAGAAAGACACCTATGAGAGGATTTGCCTTGGCTCTTATTATTCTAACGGACATCATAATGTGGCTCACCCACGATGTGGAGCTCAACCCCACGGGAATCAGCTTTTTGCTCACACTGATAGTAGTGGTGATATTAGCCTTTGGGCTATCAGCATTATTGCGAAATATTAACTCGCTAAAAATGACACGGAATTATATCTTTAGTGGAGTCATCGGTGTAATTGCCGGTATCTTTTTTTACCTGTGGGTAAAAGACAACACCGTAGCGCTTATACATTGGTTTGAGCAATATGGGTTTACGATTTTGTTGGGTATCAATATACTGGCTGCGCTTTATATATTTTTTGCCAAAAAGAAAAAACCAAAGCCAACTGAAGAGGGACCATCCCCCGCTTAGGGGTGGTTTTAAGAATCATAAAAACGGGCAACCTGATTATTCAGCTTGCCCGTTTTCGTTTTTCTCACCTTCAGAAATCCAACCACCACCAAGCGCTTTGTACAGTTGCATGTACGAAATAAGCAAGGCCGAACGTGAGCTGGCCAAGGCCAGTTGGGCATCAAAAGCCTGGCGCTGCTGCTCCAGGTATTCCAGGTAACTGGTAACGCCACGCTGGTAGCGCTGATCGGAAAGATAAAGGGCGTTGGTGGCCGAAGCCTCACGCCTTATGTTGGCATCAATTATCTCTTCATTGGTGCTGATGTCCACCAGTGCCCCTTCCACTTCTGCGAGTGAAATTAGCACTTGATTTTCATAATTATACAACGCGGCCTTGGTGGCGCTGCGCTCAATATCTACTCTCCGTAAATTCTGATTCCAATAAAAAAGTGGTCCCAATAAACCAGCACCTATATTCCAGGCCGGATTAAAGCTCACATTGCCAAAGTCATTGCCGGCTATGCCCAGCGTACCGGTGATACTTACCGCAGGCAAGCGATTGGCCTGAGCTACTCCTATGTAAGCATTTTGAGCCACAGCAGCATACCACGCCTGCTGTACATCCGGCCTGCGGGCAATAAGCTGGGCCGGCAGCCCTGGAGGTAATGGGTATTCCAATTGCAGTTCTTCAAGCTTACGTCCGGTGGGTATATTTCCTGGATTTTGACCAAGCAAAACACCCAAGGCCAGTTGCGTTTGCACTACCGCCTGCCTGTAAAATGGAACGGCACCCTCGGCAATGGCATATTGTATTTCCGATTGATTGAGGTCAATTTCCGGTACGATTCCCTTATCAAAACGGGCTTTTATAATATCAAGTGTACCCTGCCTGAGCTTTAATGTTTTTTGAGCTATCT
>JAUHWX010000202.1 GCA_030427285.1 Bacteroidia bacterium | reverse complement strand
AGCTCAGTTGGTAGAGTGCACGTCTGGGGGGCGTGAGGCCGCAGGTTCAAGTCCTGTCATCCCGACAAACCCACTTTTAAGTGAGTTCAAAAACCTGTAAATCGTATGATTTACAGGTTTTTATGTTTTTACACATATCAAGCTAAATCAATCTAAACCACCTTATCTGTGAACTATTGGGTGAACTCATTTTTACCCTACCTTAGTAATAATTGGTTGATATACTGATGCCTACATTTTTACGAGTCTGTTCTAGGTCTTACTTTGGGTGAACTGCTGCTGCCTGTAATAAGGAGCAGACATGCGTAGAGCCATTTCTTCATTAAAAATTGCCTTCATTGCCAGGCATAGTAAACTGGTAGATGGAGTCATTCCTATTTACGTCCGCATCAAAGGACTCGGCAAACCCGCTGAAATTTCACTCAGGAAATATGTCAACCCTGACACCTGGGATCCAAAAAATGGTAAGGTAAATGGCCGCGGAGCTGAGGTAGATGAACTCAATGAGTTTTTAGATTCTGTGCGTTATGACATTAGTCAATCCTATCGCGAGCTATATCGCGAAGGTGTCGAGCTAACTTCTCTAGCTGTTAAAAACCGTTACCTCGCATTGGACCAACTCGAGCAAATGGGTCTGGTGAAAATGTTTGAATACCATAATGTCCGTGAAAAAGGAAGGCTGGCGGATAGCACCATGAAAAACTATTACACCACCCTAAATTACATAAAGGAGTATGTCAAAACGGAATACCACAAAAATGAAATTGAACTGCAAAAGCTCAACTATGCGTTCATAGATGGCTTTGAAGTATTCCTGAGAAAATATAAAACACCTGAAGGACAAAGGCCACTAAACAACAATGGCATTATGAAGCATATTGAACGGCTTCAAAAAGTGGTGAACCTAGCCGTAAAGCTAGACCATATTCCTAAGGAACCTTTCAAGATGTACAAAAAGCACATGCACCAACCAAAGCAAGTGTACCTGAGCTCCCACGAATTAGAATCAATGGCAAATGTGGAATTAGACAAAGACGGGCATATTTTGGTGCGAGATTTATTCATCTTTGGCTGCTACACCGGTCTCGCGTATATCGATCTCCAGGCACTCACCCCCGCAGATATTGTAATCGGTATTGATCGTATGCTATGGATAAATAATGTCCGCAAGAAATCTGGCCAACCCTATAAGGTGCCCCTACTCCCACTTGCACATTCTATTTTCCTCAAATATCAAAATGATAAGCGATGCCTCCACCGCGGTGCGTGCTTCCCAAAAATTTCAGCACAAAAGGTGAATGAATATTTAAAGGAAATTGCTCAACTAGCAGAAGTTGAGAAAAACCTCACCTATTACGTGGCGCGCCACACATTTGCTACAACTGTAACATTATCCAATGGTGTCCCTATTGAATCTGTTTCCAAAATGCTCGGCCACTCCAAGCTTAGCACTACTCAAATTTATGCTAAAGTGGTGGATGTAAAATTAAGCTCAGACATGCTTTTATTGAAAGAAAAGATTGATAACCGGAAAAATGTGGAAAAAAGTGAACTTTCTGACCTAAAAAAGTCGAAATAGGAAAAAGTATGATAAAACAGCCCCATTCTGTAAGATTTGTCTGTATGAGGTGATTTGTAGAAAAATGGAATTATTACACATATCTGTAATAAAATCGCACAATTGTGGAATTCCCTTATATAATTTGACAAATTCACACCAAAAATTCACAATATTTCTGTAAAACATCATAAAACAGAGCCGATCTTAGAAATTTTAATATTTATTCAATAGCTTTAAGACAGTTTGAATTTTATCAAACTCTACTCAAAGCTCAACTCGTGACTAAAGAACTCATTTGGTTTGAAAAACTAATCTCTTCAGATCTAAAAGATCTGAACCAAACGGAAATATCCCCGGCTCTGCGGGAGCATTATTCCGCTCGTATCTATTTGGAGTTACAAAACTCTAAAAAGGAAATTTTCAATGACATTGCCATTAAAAAATACCCAAAGCCAAAGGCTCAAAATAAAATATGGGAATATCAAAAAACCATAACCCGCTTGATGGATCTATTATTTGCCCAAAACCCAGAGTATTGGCGCAATATATCCATACAAGACGATGATTCTCTCCAACTATCTATTCACAAAGGCCTATTAGACCTAAGAGCATTTCTATTGAATTATTTCCCTAGATGCTGCAATGATCTAGAAAAGCAATCCATTATCGATTATACTTTCCTTAGTAGAGATATCAGCAAGGCTATTGCCGTATTGCAAGAGCGTTTTATGCCATATACTAAAGAAAGATTGTTCCAGACCATGATATCACCATTGACTGGTTTTATCACTAAAAAGCAAAAAGCAGTAACTCTAAACCAGGCCATCTACCTTGAAGCATACAAGGATCATCTACTGGAACTTAACGTTGGAGTAAACAAAACCTCCTTTTTTGAGGATTGCGAGAAAAGCATTTTTCGCTACAACTTAAATTCCCCGCGAGTATTCAGGTACTTTACCTCTTCGCTTCAGGAGAAGCTCAACTCTCAAGGTACTATCACAATGAAAATCCGTCTACTCCTGTATGAGCAACATAAAGTCAAACAATTCTACTCCAAGCCAACTTTAAAGTACAGAGGAGACCTGCCCAACCTTAAATATCACCTTTGCGAATGGATTCAGGATGAAACCGAACATTTACAAAGGCAGGCCGAAATTAATTCTAAGATTGATGCCGCTATAAGAACTGATGAAGCCGACTTTCAAGTCACAAAACTCCCAACCAATTTTTCTGTTCCGGAACTCAGCATTTTACTCCGTCTTCTTAATGAAATTGGCGGGATAAAATCAAACAGTATCTCCGCAACCACCAAGTGGGCTTCTGAATGCTTGGAATCAAAAAAGACAAAATCAATCTCTTCAGACAGCCTTAGAGCAAAGTACTATGAGCCAAGCTCAACTTCCATTGTACAGATGGAAAAATACCTGAAACAAATGCTTAATCTGATTAAGGAAATGAATTAATCAAAGCCTTCCAACTGCTCTGGGTACAGTTAAATTTTATTTAGTCTGCACCTTACAAAGTAGTTGTATGGTTTCATATTAAGGACTTGTTATGTCTCATCCACACATTATTTAAGACAAATAGTGTCCTTTTTCTATAGTTCAAAATAGCTCACCTGGCAAAACCAATTTTATTTACTCTATAAACCAAACAATTAAGACTCTCTGTAACCCTTTGTAACTGTTTTGATAACATAATTTTTGCTCCATTTGATTCAAATTAATTCACTAACAATGGCAGCACAGATTATCACTAAGGAAGACCTAGATCAATTCGGAATCGAATTATTATCGGAGCTCAAAAATCTACTATCAAGACAAAACAAGGCCACGCCTAAAAAGTGGCTGAAATCGTATGAAGTACGGAAGCTACTAAGCATTTCCCACGGTACACTTCAAAACATGCGTGTGAATGGTATATTACCTTATACCAAAGTCGGAGGAATCATCTTTTACGATAATGATGACATCCAGAGAATGCTCATGGAAAATCACTCCGCCAAACCAAGGGACTGATGGCTACGGCCGTTAATTACATCAAGCACCTCAACCGCATTTACACACTAATGGCAGAGGATTCTCGTCTTTCTCCCCATCATATTAGTTTGTATCTGGCCATTTTCCAATTGTGGAACCTCAACCACTTTCAGGAGAAGGTTTCCATATGCCGATCTGAAATGAAACAACTTTCTAAAATCGGTTCAAACAACACGTACTCCAAATGCATCAATCAGCTACATGATTTCGGCTACATCAAGTACAGCCCTTCATACAACCCAATGAAAGGCAGTTCCATTACTTGTATCAGATTTGATACATCTAAAGAGGAAAGTCCTACACCTCTAACCATATCACAAAAGGGCTCTTCATTAAAACAAAAAGTAAAACCTACTAAACGTAGAAAACAGAAAGCTGTTCCCCCTCCTCTTATTGATTCTGTGATTGATTTTTTCAAGAAAGAATTTACCAAAGATTCAGGCACCTTAGATCTGAATGTAGAAGCTGAAAAGTTTCACAATCACTTTTCAGCCAACGGGTGGAAAGTAGGTGGAAAAGCCCCAATGAAAGATTGGAATGCAGCAGCGCGAAATTGGATTCACAATGCCAGGCGTTTTGTTCAGGAAAAGTCTACGCTAAAACCAGGGCACCTTAATTCTAATTCAAACAAAAATTACCATGAACCACTGTAACATCCAAAGGTCTGAACGTAAAATAAGCCCATTCAGAATAATTGGAACCATACGAAACTACTACTGGCCGCTTTGCCTTCAGTGGCTCACAGCTGAGGGGAAACAAAGGTTTGGGCCTCACTTTAAAATTTATGAGCAGGACCACGAAATCATTTACAAACTCGCTGTCTATTTTATTCGTGACCAGTCCGAGGCTGAATATCATGGTCTTTCATTAACAAAAGGTATTCTTCTCACCGGTCCCATTGGATCCGGAAAAACCTCCCTGATGAAACTATTTAGCAACTTTCCCGGAACCCAACATTATCAATTAAAATCTTGTAGACAACTGGCTGGTGCTTTTATGAAACTGGGCTTTGAGGTTATTCAACATCAAAGCTGTTCTCTAGCCACAGTTTGTTATGATGATTTGGGCACTGAGCAATCCCTAAAGTATTTTGGAAACGACACCAATGTGATGGCCGAAATCCTATTATCACGCTATGATAACTTCACAGATGCCGGCATCAAAACGCATTGTACAACCAATCTCAACGCCTCAGAACTTGAATCTGCCTATGGTGATAGGTTGAGATCGAGATTTCGGGAAAGCTTTAACCTTATTTGTTTGGAGAGTGGGGATAAGAGAGCTTAAAATCTTACCTAGTCTTTAAATCTTCTTCTGCACTCTGCCGCATTTCGGCATCTTTTCTCCAAAGTAAGGGTTAAACACATCTTTGCTATTGCTTACCCAGTCAGCTCCTTTGCCATCAAAGGCCATTGGGCAATGTTGGATATACAAATCCTGCCCCGTTTTCACTTGAGTATTTAGAGCAACTACATTTTTAGTCAATACTTCAAAATGATCTCTCTGATGTCCAATTTCGGTGGTACCGCTAATGTGCTCAGCATCAAAAAGCAATTTCTTACCCAATTCATCTTCCGTACCGATCAAGACACTTTGCATTTTTGTTGCAGCAGCCTTCGCTCCCTCTGCATCATCATTTACCAAAGCATTTTTTAAAGCCAAATAGTCTGTTGTGATGGATGTCGCTATTGCCACATCAAGATTAGTTTTGGTCATAGCGGTTTCGGCATCCGCTTCATGATCTTCCATATCACCAGAATGCTCATGTCCTTCATGCTCATGCATCTCATGACCGGTTTCATTGTGTGTTCCTTCCGCTGTATTATTACATGCAGTAGTGCCCATTACCATGGCTATCACCAGTACTGAAACATTGATCTTTTTCATTTTTCTGAATTTAAATTAACAATTAGTCTATTTTCTTTTTTACATCACCGCACTTCAGCATCATATCGCCATAGTAAGGATTCATAACTTCTTCTGAGTTACTTAGCCAATCACCCCCTTGGTTATTATCAGCCATAGGGCAGTTAAGTACATATATTGGTTTATCAAAGGGGCCGAATGTTTCTGCTATCAGTACCATTTCTTCTGACACACGCAAAAAAGCCTTGCGCTGCACATCAATGTTGGCCTCGCTATTAAACTTGGTCATTAATGAACGTAGCACAGGCAAAGCCTCCATCCAT
>JAUHWX010000201.1 GCA_030427285.1 Bacteroidia bacterium | reverse complement strand
AAAAAAGGCTGACTCATTTCTGAATCAGCCTTTCCATTATTATAAAAGGAGATTTTCTATTTCTCCTCGCCATCAGCTTCAGGAGTTTCTCCTTCAGCGGTGTCTCCGGTTTCTTCAGTTGCAGCGGCACCCTCAGCGCCCTCTGCTACTGTTCCTTCCGTTCCTTCTTCACCTTCCAGTAGTTCCTCATCCTCTTCTTCAGCGGCAGGAACTTTAGCTACAGAGGCAATCTCATCGTTTTTCTTAAGGTTGATAATACGAACACCTTGAGTTGCGCGGCCCATTACTCTGAGCTCAGCTACTCCTGTTCTTATCATCACACCACTCTTATTGATGATCACCAAATCTTCCTCATCGCTTACAGCTTTAATAGCTACAAGGTTTCCGGTTTTTTCGGTGGTGTTAAGGGTTTTCACACCTTTGCCACCTCTGTTGGTCACGCGGTAATCTTCAAGAAGTGTACGTTTTCCGTATCCTTTTTCAGTAACTACAAGAATTGTTGGCTCTTCCTCACCGTGAGGAACAGTCACCATTCCTATTACTTCATCCTCTTCATTTTCAAGAGTTACACCACGCACACCGCTGGCATTTCTACCCATAGAGCGAACGTTCTCTTCGTTAAAACGAATAGCTTTACCACTCTTCTTAGCCATCAGGATTTCATCCTGTCCACTAGTCAATTTAGCTTCAAGCAAAAGGTCGCCTTCTCTTACGGTAATAGCATTAATACCATTAACACGTGGACGAGAGTATGCTTCCAAAGGAGTTTTCTTAATCACACCTTTTTCAGTAACCATCACTATAAAGCGACTGTTAATATATTCTTCGTCTTTAAGGTCTTTGGTGTTTATAAACGCTCTTACCTTATCATCCTGAGGAATATTAATTAGGTTTTGAATAGCACGGCCCTTACTTGATTTAGAACCTTCAGGAATTTCATAAACTCTCAACCAGTAGCATCTACCCCATTCTGTAAAGAATAGCATATACTGGTGGTTGGTAGCTACAAATATGTGCTCCACAAAATCGGCATCACGCGTTTGAACACCCTTGTGACCAACGCCACCACGATTTTGTTTTTTATACTCAGTAAGTGCGGTACGCTTGATGTATCCGGCATGAGAAATGGTAATTACCACTTCTTCGTTAGGAATCATATCCTCGATGCTCACATCACCACCGGCATACTCGATGTCGGTTCTGCGCTCATCACCGTACTTTTCTTTTACTTCCTCAAGCTCTTCCTTAATGATGGTCATTCTAAGATCTTCCTCAGCAAGAATGCGCTTGAAGTAAGCGATTCTTTCCATCAACTCAGCATACTCTTCTTTAATCTTGTCTCGCTCAAGTCCGGTAAGCTTTTGTAGACGCAAGTCAAGGATAGCGCGAGCCTGGAGTTCTGAAAGGTTATAATTGCCCATCAAACCATTACGCGCTTCTTCCGGGGTTTGAGACCCACGGATAAGTGCAATGATTTCATCAAGATGATCCAAAGCAATTAGCAATCCTTCAAGGATGTGTGCTCTTTCCTCAGCTTTTCGCAATTCATACTTTGTTCTTCTGATCACCACATCCACGCGGTGCTCCACAAAGTACTTTATCAAATCTTTTAGGTTGAGCTGCTCAGGACGTCCTTTTACAAGGGCAATATTATTTACCGAAAAAGAAGATTGAAGAGCTGTGTACTTGTAAAGCTTGTTTAGTACCACATTTGGCACGGCATCACGCTTTAGATAATACACAATACGCATTCCCTTACGGTCACTTTCATCCTTGATATCAGAAATACCGTCAAGTTTCTTATCATTAATAAGGTCTGCGGTTTTCTTAATCATGTCCGCCTTATTTACCTGAAATGGAATCTCGGTAACAATTATGCATTCTCTACCTTTTACTTCTTCCATGGTCGCTTTTCCGCGAAGCACAATTCTTCCACGACCAGTTTCAAAAGCATCCTTCACTCCATCGTATCCATATATGGTACCTCCTGTTGGGAAATCAGGAGCGGTAATATGCTGCATCAACTCCTCTACGGTGATATCATAATTTTCGATGTAAGCAATGATTCCATTCACTACCTCTGTAAGGTTGTGAGGAGGCATATTAGTAGCCATACCTACTGCTATACCACTTGCTCCGTTTACCAAAAGGTTTGGAATACGGGTAGGTAATACGGTAGGTTCGCTTAGTGTATCATCAAAGTTTAGCTGTGTATCCACAGTTTCCTTGTCAATATCGGCAAGCATTTCCTCAGATATTTTCTGAAGCTTAGCTTCGGTATATCGCATTGCTGCGGGTGGATCACCATCCACACTACCAAAGTTTCCTTGTCCGTTTACCATCATGTAGCGCAAGCTCCATGGTTGTGCCATACGAACCATAGCATCATATACAGAGGTATCACCATGTGGGTGAAACTTACCAAGCACCTCTCCTACAATACGTGCTGATTTTTTATGAGAACGGTTAGAAAGTACTCCTAACTCGTACATTCCGTATAAAACCCTGCGGTGAACGGGCTTCATACCATCACGTACATCTGGTAATGCACGCGAAACGATCACCGACATAGAGTAGTCGATGTAAGAGGATTTCATTTCCTCTTCAATGTTAATAGGTATTATTCTTTCGCCTTCGGCCATGTTGTCAGTGTTTTACCTTACTATAAAGTATAGGTTATTCAAGCCGTAAATATAGGCACTCTAATCCCCTATAAAAGCCGCACAAAGCCTTATTTCTTCACAATATTCCCTTTTTGGCTGTTAATAATTATAAAGCACCCTACATTTGGCTGTCTGCCCAATAAACCTAAATTTGAGAATAAGCCTCAGTGGCATAATATTCGTAAGTTTATTTGAAAGAACCCACGGATTACTATAATTCCCTTTTAGAAAAATAGATATGGACGAAAACTTTTCACCCCGAGTAAAAGACGTGATCAGCTATAGTAAAGAAGAAGCTATACGACTGGGACACGACTATATAGGTACTGAACATTTGATGCTTGGATTGATTCGTGAAGGTGAAGGTAGTGCCATCCAGATTTTAGAAGATCTGGGTGTAGATGTACCCGCTTTCCGAAGAAAAATAGAGGCCATTAGCGCCCCAAATATCTCAGGTCAAATAAATACAAAGAAAAACCTACCGCTTACAAGGCAAGCGGAAAAAGCACTGAAAACAACTTTTTTGGAAGCCAAGCTTTTTCAAAGTAATCAAATTCGCACCTCGCACCTTTTGCTGTGTATTTTGCGCAATGACGATGATCCTGTGTCTCGTATTTTGAGACATTATGAAATTAACTACGATAATGTAAAAACAGAGTATCAATCGCATTATGCTGATGAGCTAAAGGATAAGCCGCGTGCCGAAATGTCTTATGGCGAAGATGATGATGACTTTGAACGCAAAGACCCTGGCTACACTGGTGGTAAAGGAAAAACCGAAGCAAAAACCAAAACTCCGGTTTTGGATAACTTTGGTAGAGACCTTACCAAATTAGCAGAAGATGGTAAACTAGATCCTGTAGTAGGAAGAGAAAAAGAGATTGAGCGTGTTTCTCAAATCCTTTCTCGTAGAAAGAAAAACAACCCCCTACTGATCGGTGAGCCTGGTGTTGGTAAATCTGCAATAGCAGAAGGACTAGCCTTGCGCATTGTAAAAAGAAAAGTATCCCGTGTACTTTTTGATAAGCGCGTGGTAACTTTAGATCTTGCTTCTTTAGTAGCTGGAACAAAATACCGCGGACAGTTTGAAGAGCGTATGAAAGCTTTGATGAATGAGTTGGAGAAAAACGAAAACATCATTCTTTTCATTGATGAGCTTCACACCATTGTAGGTGCCGGTGGTGCTACTGGATCTTTGGATGCCAGCAACATGTTTAAGCCAGCTCTTGCACGTGGAGAAATTCAATGCATTGGTGCTACTACCCTTGACGAATACCGTCAATATATTGAGAAAGATGGTGCTCTGGAAAGACGTTTCCAAAAAGTAATGGTAGATCCTACCACGCCAGAAGAAACGATTCAAATCCTTAATAACATAAAGGATAAATATGAAGATCACCACAATGTAATTTATACTGAAGAAGCTATCAAAGCTTGTGTAGCTCTTACTTCTCGTTACATCAGCGATCGTCATTTACCAGACAAGGCTATTGATGCTTTGGATGAAGCTGGTTCAAGGGTTCATATTACCAGCATTCACGTTCCTAAGGATGTAATGGACTTGGAGAAAAAGCTTGAAGAGATTCGTGAGCAAAAAATTCAAGTTGTTAAAAAACAGCGCTATGAGGAGGCTGCAAAACTTCGCGATGATGAAAAACGTGTTGAAGGTCAACTTCAAGATGCTCAGGTTGCCTGGGAAGAAGAAGTGAAAAAGAACCGCGAAACGGTAGATGAGCCGGATGTAGCTGAAGTTGTAGCCATGATGACAGGTATTCCTGTACAGCGTGTAGCCCAGCATGAAAGCAATCGCCTTACCGGAATGGGCAAGGAGATGAAAAGCCAGATTATTGGTCAGGATGATGCGGTAGATAAGATTGTGAAAGCCATTCAGCGTAACCGTGCTGGACTGAAAGACCCAAATAAACCGATTGGTTCATTCATCTTTTTAGGACCAACTGGAGTTGGTAAAACTCAGCTTGCCAAGGAGCTTTCTAAAAGCTTGTTTGACAGTGAAGACAACCTCATTCGAATTGACATGAGTGAGTACATGGAGAAATTTGCCATATCAAGATTGGTAGGAGCGCCTCCCGGATACGTGGGATATGAAGAAGGTGGACAGCTTACCGAAAAGGTGCGCAGAAAGCCTTATTCTGTAGTGCTTTTGGATGAAATTGAAAAAGCTCACCCGGATGTGTTTAACCTATTGCTACAAGCTTTGGATGATGGACATATGACGGACAGTCTTGGCCGTAAGGTGGACTTTAAGAATACTATAATCATCATGACTTCAAACATCGGTACGCGCCAGTTGAAAGACTTTGGTGGCGGTGTAGGATTTGGCACAGCAGCCAAGACTTCTAACCCAAGTGATGTGGCCAAAGGTGTAATTGAAACCGCTCTTAAGCGCGCTTTTGCTCCTGAATTCTTGAACCGTATTGATGACGTAATTCTTTTCAATAGCCTTAGCAAAGAGGATATCCTTAAAATTATCGACATCGAACTTGTAAAACTTTACAAGCGTATAGAAGGACTTGGGTACAATGTAAAAATGAGTACCAAGGCCAAGGAATATATTGCTGAGAAAGGTTTTGATGAGAAGTTTGGTGCACGTCCGCTAGCACGAGCTATTCAGAAATACGTTGAAGATCCATTGGCAGAGCAAATAATAAACTCTGAAGTGGAAGAAGGTGATGAAATCTTTATCGACCTTAAAAAAGGTAAAGATGAGCAGGAAATCACTGTTACCATAAATAAGAAAACCGAAAAGGCTGAAGACGAATCGTAGTCTAAGCTAATTCTGTAAAATGCAAAATCCCTCATGTGAAAGCATGGGGGATTTTTTGGTTTTGTAGATAGTTACTATCGTGGCACACACGACAAAGTCGCGCGGCAGCTAATTCCTTAGCGAGTTGATAGTAGTATATTATTAAGTTTAACTTAAACAGCGTACTTTGGAAGAAATAGGTTCCTTTAAAACGTTAACCCTTTAAATAATGAAAATACTCGTGTTAAAATTTATTTGGATATTAACCTTCGTAACTCCACTCTTTGTTGGTGCTCAGGCAAATTTATCTAGCACTTTTAACCCTTCAATAGCTGCATATGGTTCTTTAGGTGATTCCTTAAATCAAAAGCCATTCG
>JAUHWX010000200.1 GCA_030427285.1 Bacteroidia bacterium | reverse complement strand
TCACGATGAACAAATTACCTGCTTTCAAAAAGGTATTATTCAGCACATTATTGATAATTTCAAATATCCCGAAACTGCGGAGAAAGCAGGACTTGAGGGCAAAATTTTCGTGCAGTTTGTGATTGACCAAGCTGGAGAAGTGCAAAAAGTTGTACCTGTACGGTGGAATTTTGAGGGCGGTAGTCATGTTAGTGGTTCCCCTGAAGTAAACCCGGAAACCGGAGAAAAAACCTGGAAAGTAAATAACAGTCCTGAGGCGCAGGAGTCTTTGGATCGTGCTGTTGAGCTTGTTGAAAGTATTCCTTCGATGAGCCCCGCTATCAAAGATGGAAAGAAAATTTCGGTACAATTTACCCTCCCCATCAACATGAAGCTTAAATGAAATGTAACGGTGATTCCTTTACTTAATGAAGGTTCGCAGCAATTGAAATTGATATAGCTTTAATCTTAGCAGGTTTAAAATTCCAGCTTCGTCAGTCCGAGCGAAGTCGAGGACCCTCACAGATACTGCCCCTCGTCTCCGCTCGGGGAGACTCTCGTGGAAGTAAAAAGTGAGAATTAGAAATAGTAAACCCTGACCAGTTTAAAAACTCGTCAGGGTTATTTTAAAAACTCACACAGTTTTTACAAAGATCCAACTCCTCTTTACGACCTTCGTGTAAAAGGTGAACATAGCGCAAACGCTGCTGCCCTTTGTACACATCATACAGAGAGTCTTTCAAAATATTACCTACGACACCTTCACTATTCAAATCGTTGCAGCAAACGCTAACATCCCCATTTGGCAAAATCACCATTTGCTTCATCAGTAGGTCGCAGCCCTTTTTGTTTACTTTTTGTTTTTCGCCAATATCCACCTGTCCACCCCAGTCGTGAAGTCTGCGGTATTCCACAGAATCCAATAGTTGCGTGATTTCTCTAAAATCAGGATGCATCCATGAATCATTTAGCGGATGCGGAGCCATCACAATACTGATTCCAAATGTTTTGCACGCTGGATGAAGGTCATTTTTAAGCCTTATAAAATCTTTTACATTTTTGGAGAACTTCTCCCATTTGGCGTTTACGCGTAAATCCTCAAATGCTTCTGGTGAGCCCCCATCCAAACTAAAGCCTACTTCATCCAAAACTTGTAGTCTTACAATTTCTTCAGAAAGCGTAGGTCTTAAAAGCATGCCATTTGTAAGCAATACTATTTTGGGAAAAGGTTTATCTACCGCCTTAAAAAGAGCTTTATAGTATTTTATGCGCACAAACATTTCGAGCTTATTTGGGTGCATTAAAGTTTCGCCACCATTATATAGGTTAATGGTTTTCACCCGGGCAAAACGTCCGTCATTTAGGAGGTTTTCAAACACTGTGTCAAGTGCAGGTAATGACATGTAAGATTTGGGCTTTAGATGATCCAAAGCACAAAACTTGCAACGGAGATTGCAATTGCTGCAAAATTCAAGATTGATTTCTGAAATAGAAGCTATATCCGTTTTAAACTTGCCATAATACCTTTGGTACTGATAATTATACTTCAGCTCCTGTCCTTTTTTTATGGCTTTCCATATCAAGGGCTTATCGGCAGCTAGGCTTTTGAATTTTCGTTTCAATTCTGACATAAAACAAAACTAGCTGATCTATACCTCCCAAAAAATGACATAGGTCAGTTTTACATTTAGCAAAAAAAAACCCGACCTCTTTCGAGATCGGGTTTTGTAAAAATTCTGCCAAAGCAAGTCAAATAAGCTTTAGCATCTAAATAATTGGCTAGTAAATCTTAGCGCTATTTCTATACGTGCCTTCTGCAGTATTAGTGTGCCAGTCTTGGTACATGGTACCACCGCTTTGTGCCCATCCTGCAAACTTTAAGAAAGCTTCTACCATATCTGTTTTTTCTACAGCATAGTCGCTTCCTGAAGAAGAAATTGCCCATGGAAATCCATCCACAGAAACATAGGTTTCACCTGTATTCAAGTTTGTAGCGTCTGCCATAGTGCCAAACAATGCCTGATTAGCCAAACTTGTCGGTGCCATTCCTATTTCATGAATTTCATGCGTTCTATCGGCTGTTCTGAAGCTAAAGAAATTATAGTCAAGATCTGCAAGGGTAAGATTGCTGCTCTTGGCAAATTCAATAGTAACTGTAAGAACATCACCTGTACCTACAGGGTCGCCAGCTATAGTATTAAAGAATGAACTTCCCGCTCCCGTGATTACTTTATTCACATTGTCAAATACAGGAATCACAGCATAAGTTTGTCCATTTTCGGTTCCATTGGCTCCCAAGGTCATTACATTTCCTGAAACGTCATTTCCATTTACACTTACTACGTCTGATGGATTAATTCCATTAAGCTCCAAGGCCCAACCTTGAGCAATAGATCCTCCAACAGCTTTTACTTGTGCCTCTACTACCAAGTAGCGAAGTGTGTTGTCAGCATCAGTAATAACTTCTCTGTCTGCCGAAACCACCAAGTCATTAAAATCAAAATCACCATATGATGGAAAAAGATCTTCGTACATATAAGTAGTTGTAGGTACTACAGAACTAAAGGCCTTATTAGGGTCATTTGGATAATCATCCACATCATCACAAACGCCATCAGAATCTGCATCGGCACAAGTAGGTGTATTTAATACTGTGCAACCAGGGCCTGGGTTGTAATTCACATTAGTAATTTTTACTGAATGAACCACTATACCACTTGTCTGGCATTGTATAAGTGGGCGATAATTACCGTTAAGCGTGCCTGTACGCACAGTTTGTGTAACTTTAGTTCCAGCGGGAAAACCAGTTATGGTAGTACCATTGGTCCAGCTAGATGGGATTCCAAAGTTAGTCCATACATTAAAAGAACTTGTAGACGTGTACTCTATTGTAATATCAAAGGCACCTTGAAAATTAAGAACAGGTGTACGAATAACAACACTGGAACTATTAGAGCGAACACCATCGGCTACATTATCATAGTAGTAATCATGAATGCCATTTGACCACTTTAAAAAACATCCTTGGGAGTCACCATACCAATCACCTGAGTATTCCTGTATACTAGTACTACTTGAAAAGTCATGATTGAATTGCGCGTTTGTAGTGTATCCAACCAATAGCATAAGGGCTACTGTAGATAGTTTTATTAAATTCTTCATTTCAAATACTATTTAACGGTTAGTCTGTTGTTCGAAATTTTGATGGTCGCACCTGTTCCAGCTGAGTTAACCACAAAAAGCTCTTTTGTAGTAGCTGCAACTTCCAAAGGAAGTTCGACATCTTGAGAAAGGTCTGCGTTATGTTTCATCAACATATTTCCGTCCCCATCCTGAATGGTAATAACAGAATGTGCACCTGGTGTCGCTCCATCTTGCTTAGCAAAATTCACATATACGGTTTTAGTGCTTGAAAAATCAAAACCCTGAGGTATAGTCATATCTCTAAAAGAAGTAACTGACTCATCGTAAGTTCCTTGGGTTTTTTGTTCCTCTTTAGAACAGCCCATTAATGCAACAGCTGATATTATGGAAACAACAAATACTTTCTTCATTGTATTAGTTTTTAATTGGTTTAATAAATCCATGCAAACATTCAAATTTTTAAATCGAAAAAAAAATAACATTCGTTTAACGACATAATTTAGCCGACTACCTTGAGTAATCTACAATACTGTCATTGGTAAATACCACTTATATATTTACGCAAGTACTTTTATGAGCTAATTAAAAAACCCCGACCTCTTTCGAGATCAGGGTTTATAATATTTAGCTTAAGCTAAGATTTATGCCTGGCCAGTTGGGCCACCAAAGTTTAGAGGAATTTGTGGTTGCTCTATATCTTTAATTTCACCATGCTGAGCCTCAAAGCGCGATACATTTTCCTTCATCGCTCTAAGAAAACGCTTAGCATGCTGAGGCGTAAGTACGATTCTCGATTTTACTCGAGCCTTGGGTACACCCGGCATAATTTTGATAAAATCCAACACAAACTCGCTTGATGAGTGGTTGATGATAGCTAAGTTGGAATAAATTCCTTCAGCTATCTCCTCACTCAATTCCACGTTTACTTGCCCTTCTTTTGGCATTTGTTGATTTTCGTCAGCCATATCTTAGCTTTTTACTTCTTCTACATCTTCTACAGCTTCGCTCGCTTTCAAACGATCGTAGTCTTCGCGGCTACCTACTATGATATTTTCGTACTCCTTGAGTCCGGTACCAGCAGGTATTTTGTGTCCTACAATTACATTTTCTTTCAGGCCTTCCAAAGTATCGCGCTTACCATTTACAGCAGCTTCGTTAAGTACTTTGGTAGTTTCCTGGAAGGAAGCAGCGGAGATAAACGACTTGGTTTGTAGCGAAGCTCTTGTGATACCCTGCAAAATTGGACGAGCCGTTGCAGGATTTGCATCACGTGCCTCTACCAATTGCTTATCAGCTCTACGTAGAAGTGAATTCTCATCTCTTAGTTTACGAGCAGTGATAATCTGGCCTGACTTCAGGTTTTCAGAGTCTCCTGCATCCATTACTACTTTCTTATCAAAAATCCAGTCATTTTGCTTGATGAAGTCATTCTTATGAACAAGATTTCCTTCCAAGAACATGGTATCACCCGGATCCTGAATATCTACCTTACGCATCATCTGACGAACGATTACCTCAAAGTGTTTGTCATTAATCTTCACACCCTGTAGACGGTAAACTTCCTGTACTTCATTTACAAGATATTCCTGAACTCTGTTTGGTCCCTGAATAGCCAAAATATCAGCTGGAGTAATAGCCCCATCAGAAAGTGGCATACCTGCACGAACATAATCGTTCTCTTGTACAAGAATTTGCTTACTTAGGTTGATAAGGTACTTCTTCAATTCTCCGGTACGACTTTCTACGATAATCTCGCGATTACCACGCTTGATTTTACCGTAAGAAACTACACCATCAATTTCAGAAACCACAGCAGGGTTAGAAGGGTTACGTGCTTCAAAAAGCTCAGTCACACGTGGAAGACCTCCAGTAATATCACCCGCTTTCGCAGATTTACGTGGAATCTTAACAAGCGTTTTACCTGCTTTAATCTTATCACCTTCTTCCACAATAATGTGGGCACCTACAGGAAGGGTATAATGCTTGAGTTCATTTCCTTTAGCATCTACAATAGAGATGGTGGGAATAACTTTCTTGCTACGGGTTTCAGAGATTACTTTCTCCATGAAACCAGTCTGCTCATCAATTTCTACACGGTAAGTTACACCCTGATCAATATCCTGGAACTTAATAGTACCAGCAGTTTCCGAAATGATAACCGCGTTATATGGATCCCAATCACAGATTACATCACCTTTCTTAAGCTTAGCACCATTTTTCACTCTTAGGAATGAACCGTAAGGTACGTTGTTGGTAGCCAAAGTGATTCCTGTTTTCTCGTCTACCAAACGCATTTCTGCAGTACGGCCGATTACAGTTTCCACTTCATTTCCATCACCATCCTCACCAGTTACGGTACGTAGTTCGTCAAAATCAATAATTCCGTCAAACTTAGCTTTGATAGAAGACTCTTCGGCAACGTTACCCGCAGTACCTCCCACGTGGAAAGTACGAAGGGTAAGCTGTGTTCCTGGTTCTCCAATTGACTGTGCAGCGATTACCCCTACAGCTTCACCTTTTTGTACCATCTTACCGGTACTAAGGTTACGACCGTAGCACTTACCGCAAATACCTCTATCGGTTTCACAAGTCAATGCAGAGCGAACCTCCACCATTTCTACCGGTGAATTTTCAATAGCACGGGCAGCTGGTTCTTCAATCACATCACCAGATGTCACATAAACTTCACC
>JAUHWX010000010.1 GCA_030427285.1 Bacteroidia bacterium | reverse complement strand
AAAAAGCAAAAAGAAATGAAGTCGGTTGGAGTGTTGTTTCCCCATCAGTTATTCAAAAAACATGAACTGCTCGAAAACTGTGACCAAGTATACCTGGTAGAGGAAGAGTTATTTTTTTGCCAATATGCCTTTCACAAACAAAAGCTGGCCTACCACAGAGCTTCTATGAAATACTTTGAGCACCAGCTCAAAAAGGAGGAGGTGAAAATAGAGTATGTGGAAAGTGCCGAGCCGATTTCAAAAGTGAGGGAGCTGATAAAGCACATTGCTGAGACCGGAGCAAAAGAGCTACACATCATTGACCCCACTGATGACTGGCTGGCTAAGCGCATAAAAAAGGAGTTAGAAAATACAGATCTCAAATTAGTAGAATATGAAAACCCGCAGTTTCTTAATTCCCGGGAGGATCTAAAAGACTTTTTTCGTGAGGATAAAAAATCATTTTTTCAAACCTCATTTTATAAGCAGCAGCGCGAAAAGCACAACATCCTTTTAGACGGAAATGGGGAGCCTCAAGGTGGCAAATGGAGCTTTGATAAAGAGAACAGGAAGAAATTTCCAAAAAATAAGCAAGCCCCTTCCATACATTTCCCGAAAGGTGATAAACACTGGAAGGAAGCCGTAGAGTATGTGGAAGAAAATTTTGGTGACCACCCGGGTGAGCTGAATAAACACCCTAATTACCCTTATACCCATGCGGATGCCGTGGATTGGTTGGATCAATTTCTGGAGAACAGATTTCAGGAATTTGGTGATTATGAAGATGCCATTGTAAAGGAAGAAATGATACTTCACCACTCTGTGCTATCGCCCATGCTCAATATAGGTTTGTTGCTACCCGGGCAGGTGCTGGACGCTATTTTGGACTATGCCAAAAAGAATGAGATCGCGCTAAATAATACAGAAGGCCTGGTGCGGCAAATAATGGGCTGGCGGGAGTTTATCCGGGGAATGTATATCGCCAAAGGTGCCTTTGGGCGAACGAAAAACTTTTGGGGCTTTGAGCGTAAAATACCAGACTCGTGGTACGATGGCACCACTGGAATTCCTCCGGTAGACAGTACCATAAAAAAAGTACTGAAGACGGGCTATTGCCACCATATAGAAAGACTGATGGTACTGGGTAACTTTATGCTGCTTTGCGAATTTCACCCCAATGAAGTGTACCGTTGGTTTATGGAGCTTTTTATCGATGCCTATGATTGGGTGATGGTGCCCAACGTGTATGGCATGAGCCAGTTTGCTGATGGTGGCACCTTTGCTACCAAGCCCTACATAAGTGGTTCTAACTATATTTTAAAAATGAGCAACTACAGCAAGGGCGATTGGCAAGATACCTGGGATGGTCTTTTTTGGAGGTTTATGCATGTACACCGAGATTTTTTTGAAGGCAATCCGCGGCTCGGCATGTTGGTAGCTAATCTCGATAAAATGGGTAAAGAAAAGCTGGATAAGCATATCCAAAATGCAGAGGAGTTTTTGGATAAACTATAAATATTTTGAGGGCTACTTTCGTATTCTTATGTAGAGCAGAGTATACCCTAATTTATCAGACTTATTTCCTTCAAATCTGGCTCCAGCCAATGCTGCCTTGCTTCTACAGAAAATAATCTTTCCGTACTGTAAAATTCCAAAGGATAAGAGCTTTTACCGTAAGGGGATTGAATAAAGTCATTGCACAACCGAGAAACTGTCCCTGATTTTTGGAGCCTTATGAAGTCATTCACAATCAGTAACCAAAACTTGGTGATGGTTTCATGATAGCCTTCATAATCCGTATTGGGCGTTCCCAGCGAAGTATTGTGTTTGGTGATGTTTTCTCGGACTAAAGGAAGGGCTTCATTAAAAGAATACTTAGAGCAATACCAAATAGCAACCACCAAATGGGCTTCATGGGTCCATTCTGCTTTTGGCAGCTTTTCTGCTTCAAATCTCTCGATTAAAGACTCTATTTCCCTTTGACTATAAGTAGTCATAGCCAAATCCTGAAATGAATAATTACGGAATCCACTTGATATCCTTAAAGTCCGGTTTGCGCTTTTCTAAGAAAGCATTGCGGCCTTCTTTCGCCTCGTCTGTCATGTAGGCAAGGCGCGTGGCTTCACCGGCAAATACCTGCTGGCCTACCATACCATCATCTGTAAGGTTGAATGCGAATTTTAGCATTTTTATAGAGGTTGGTGATTTTTGTAAAATCTCCAAAGCCCACTGATAGGCCGTATCTTCTAGTTCATCATGCGGAATAGCAGCGTTTACCATGCCCATTTCAAAAGCTTCCTGGGCTGAGTAGTTTCTTCCCAAAAAGAAAATCTCACGGGCGCGTTTTTGCCCTACCATTTTTGCTAAATAAGCCGAGCCATACCCACCATCAAAACTGGTAACATCGGCATCGGTTTGTTTAAAAATTCCGTGCTCCTTGCTGGCAAGTGTAAGATCGCAAACCGTATGCAGACTGTGGCCACCGCCTACCGCCCAGCCTGGAACTACAGCAATCACCACCTTAGGCATAAAGCGAATAAGGCGCTGTACTTCCAAAATATTGAGACGGGGCATCCCGTCATCATCTACATAACCTTGGTGACCACGGGCATTTTGATCACCACCACTACAGAAGGCCCAGCCGCCATCTTTTTTTGATGGGCCTTCGCCACTTAAAAGAACCACCCCGATGTTGGTATCTTCACGAGCATCCAAAAAAGCTTTGTAAAGCTCACCTACCGTTTTTGGCCGAAAGGCATTGCGTACTTCCGGGCGATTGAATGCAATGCGGGCAACACCTCCACATTTTTTATAGGTAATATCTTCAAATTCGGCTACGGTGGTCCAGTTTATCGTGCTCATCAGGTTCTGTCTTTTTTATAAGGCTGCAAATGTAAGTACACATTATTAAAACCAATCGACTTGAGGCAAATCGATATTGGCTTTTCTTCTATTTTCGGAATCTTATTTCCAGATGTACCCCATTTATTGCGTTCACAGTTTTATATTGGAAACTGTACATTAGTTTACCAAAAGCAAGCACTATAACTTATGCTGGAACTTAGTTTTGATTCTGTAGCCGAGCCCCTGCCGGGTGCAAAATGGCATGGCCTGTATAAGGCTTACTGGCCGGCTTACAAAAAATGGTACGAAAGCAATGGTGCCGATAAAAAACCAAGTTTGGGGATTGCCAAAAACAGGCTTCAGCGCTATATGCCTGAAATGGTCCCCACCTACGAGCGTATGTGCGAACTGGCTGGAGATGATACTACAGCCCACCGTTTTCTTACGGGTTGGCAGCCCCCTGCATATATTTCTGGCTGCTCGCAAGCCGTTTTTACCGATTCGCCCACACTAGTGCGTAATTATGACTATCACCCACATCTTATTGAAGGCACATTGCTACATAGTTCGTGGAATGGAAAACAGGTGATGGCCGTAAGCGATTGTTTGATGGGCGTTTTGGACGGAATGAATTCTGATGGCCTTGTGGTTTCGCTCACTTTTGGGGGAAGGCGAACTGTAGGCCGTGGTTTTGGAATTCCATTTGTGCTGCGCTACATACTTGAATTTTGTAGTAATGTATCCGAAGCTGTGGAGGTATTAAAGACAGTGCCCGTACACATGGCATATAACATTATGCTGCTCGACAAAACCGGAGCACACAGCATGGTTATGATAACTCCACATCAGCCACCCAGAGTTACAGATATGCGCGCCTGTGCCAATCATCAGGGGGAATTGCGCTGGCCCGATACCAAACGTTTTCCCAATAGTCTGGAGCGTGAGCGTTTTTTGAATGAACTGCTTGCCCGTCCGGGTCTCACGGAATGGGAAATGGCCGATAACTTTTTGCGCGTACCCTTATTTAACACTCGATACAAACGTGGAGCTGGCACCATTTACACGGCTGTGTACCGCCCGGTTGAAGGCTATATGCAACTTCGCTGGCCGGATAAAACCATTACGCAATCCTTTGCCTATTTTCAAGAAGCCTCTACTCCCATCTTTATTTATGCCCCTGATTTGGAGGAAGATCTAAAAAGCAAATAGCTACATCTTAACTAACTTAAAGGTACTACCGGCAATATTGATAAAGTAATAGCCTGAAGGCAAATGGTGTATATCAATTTGCCAACGTTTACCCTGTGCTAACTTTTCTCGCAAAACCACTTTACCTGAAAGGTTTGTCAATTGCACTTTGGGAGCTTGCTCATCTGTGCTTTCAATGTTTATAATACCGGTTGCGGGATTGGGAAACAGTGAAAATATATTTTCGATAGGGAGTTCTTCAATACTAATGTTGGGAACCTTAATGGTATCACAGTATTTCGCTTGGATGCCACAAATGTCCGTGGCGGTAAAGCATACATTGTATAAACCATTGGTGGCATAGGTGTGTGATGCCGTAATTCCGGTGGTAGATACGCCATCCCCAAAATCCCAACGTCCTGAGGCGATTCCGATAGAGTTAGGTTTAAAATCAACCGTAAGATTTACAATATGGGTACTAAAGGTAGCATTGGCCGTATCGGTAAACATTTGCACAACTATCGTGTCAGTATAGGTGCAATTTCCTTTATGTACAGTCACCCAATATTTTCCAGCCTGACTGGCGTAAACCAGTGCATAGGTACTGCCGTTATTCCAGCGCAAACTGTCAAGCCCCTGCGGGTTTATTTGGATAGCCACTGAATCATTTGCGCAAAGCAAAGGCACTTTTGGAGTAATGGATACCGGACCTACAATAATTATACTATCCCTTTTGTAGCATCCATTTTCATCTTTTGCGGTAAGCACATAAGTACCTGGCTGGTTGATAGAGGTGGTAAATGTGGTGCTTCCGGTGCTCCACTTATAGCTTTGATAATTGGTGGGGCCAGAGATTGAAAAATTGGAATTATTGCAAAACACTTTATTTCCGGTGGAGGTAGTCAAAGGAATACCTGTGCCATACCACGGCACCGAATCGCGGCCAATGGTAATTTTATCACTGGCCACGCAGCCATTGGAGGTATACACATCCAAAGTATAGGTGGTGGTAGAATCTGGCGAAGCATACGGAAACTTGGCCGTGCTATCGCTAAGGCCATGGCCAGGTGACCATCTGTAATAGAGCTGCGAAACGCTGCTGCTGCGTGGGACAAGTTTTATGGAATCGCCACAGTACAATGTGGTGTCTTTTGGTAAGGATAGTCCGATAATAGAATCTCGCTTAAACTTGGCTACAAACTTTCCTGAAGGGCTGGTGAAATAATTTCCAAATAGGTAGGTGTCGGTGTTTACTCCGGCTATGTACACATTTTCCTTAAGGTCTACGGTGATACCAAGAGGTACTGCTGCGGTGCCATTGATGCTGCCATTAGGAGAGTAAGCCGCCCCTCCCCAAATATAGTTTCCGGCACTATCCATTTTACAGATGTACAAGGCGCTCACCAAACCTTTCGCATTTAATGTGTCATTTCCAAAAACTACAAGCTGATTAAAGATACCTGAGAAGTACGAGTTGCCGTTATCCAAAGTGATACCCGAGGAGTAGAAAGTAGAAAAAGACAAACCCAATTGTTGACCTCCAAAATATTGCGCCCATGTCCATTGCCTTTGAGGGTTTAGTTTGGCTATATAACCAAGCTGTGGATTAGCGTTAAGCGTGGTAGTGCCAAAATTAAGTGTATCTAAAAATGACTCACCAGAAATATAGAGGTTTCCTGCAGCATCAAAATCAAGGTAATTAATTCTTGGGCTTGGAAATGTATTAACACCAGTTGCCGTTTGCACCCAGGATTCTTGTCCGCTAGAAGTGTACCCAAGCAAAGCAAGACTATACTGGCTACCTGTGCTAGGAATCGTTTGACCGGCAAAATTCAGTACTCCTTTATAGTTTGTAGCCAACATTGGATTTTTGGCATTGTCTACAGCAATCAAAGGTCTTGTAGTTGTAAAGTTTTGATTTTTTGCCCAAAGCCAGGTTCCGCTGGAATCAATCTTGGCAATGTATATCGGGTTGTTGTTTGTCAAGAGCTTAATAGCTCCAAAGTGAATAGTGTCTTGTACAGTGGGGAAAATACTTGCCGCGCCTGCTATGTATAGGTTTCCGTCATCGCCTCCGGCTATTGATGAGAGATCGAGTTTATAAGGGCTTTCGGCTTGTGCGGCCCACAACCATTGTTGAGTATTGATATTAAAGCGAGCCACAAAATTGTTAAAAGTACCAAGATATGTTCCCGTAAGGGTATGACTGCCAAAAGTGGCGGTGCGTGTAAAAATCCCTGCTACGGTAATATACCCTTGTTCTTCAAAGTGAAAATCGAGTGGGATGTTAAAATTATTAAATCCTCCGGGCAGCTTTGCGTCAAAAGCAACCGCCCAGCTCCAAGCCTGATTTTTAGAATATTTAGCTATAAAGTGGCTGGTATCCTGGGTGGATAACACTGTTCCTGCAATGGTGAAGGAGCCTTGAAATGAGCCTAACATATACATATTTCCTGCGGTGTCGCCATGCGCTTTTATTAGTTTTACCTGGCTGGGCAATCCTGCATTAACAGCCCACTCCCAAGTAGGACAGTCATTCTGGGCTTTTGCCAAAAAGCATATCATGCAAATGATGGGGCTTAGAAAGATTTTAAGTAAACGACCTTGCATACGTTTAGAATCGGTTAATACGTTAAAGGTGCATAATTTTAGAACAACCTATGCAGGCCAATGCGTAAGAGCGTGCGGTGAGTTATTCCAATAAAAAACCACCAATCATGGAAAGGTGGCTTAGGTTTTCTGCAAAACAAGGTTTTATTTTTTCACCAGTTTTATGGATGCGCCATTTTGATTCAAAATGTAAACGCCTTGTGGGAAATGACGAAGGTCAACTTGCTGATTGGCCTCCACCATTTTAGATAACTTGAGAGCGCCTGTAATATCAAATATTTCCACTTTTCCTCTTTGACTCACCGAAATAAAATCGATAGTTGGATTTGGGTAAATAGAAGTGACAATATTTTCTTCCTCTATTTTAAGAGTTGTTCCATTTACCAGCTCTATATAATTGTTGTTTGGAATTATATCTGATGGGCCGCTTGCACTAATGTCAAACGAGCCGACCCCCGCTATTATGTTCATGGCCTCATCACCGCCAATGTCTGCCAAGGCAAACTTCATACTTAGAGAATAATCGTCTACCGTGTCGATTACAAAACTTATACCTGCCGGCATTTGATTTGCATCACGAACTTCTAGGGTTGCACCAGGGAAAAAAGTGTTTTCATAAACCATTACCAGCAAATCAGAAGTCATGGAAGTGTTTGGTGAGCCGCTAAATAAATTGGTCTGGTTTATTGTAGCCCCGTCTGTGGGAACAGAGTTGGTGTCCAAAGCCAATAGGTATCCAAAATCTCCGGAGCGAATATTGGCATGGGAAATTCTAAAATAAATGGAATCCTGATTAGGGGAGAGCGCAGTGGCAAATTCGGTAACATCCATATTGGAGGCATAGTCGTCTCCTGTATTATCTGTGGCCAGCGTATTAAAACTTTGCCCCCAGGCAATACTAGAAATAGCAAGGCATATTGCGAATACAAGTTTTTTCATCTTTAGAATGTTTTAGTTTCTAAAGAGATGCTGGAATGATGGGAAAGGTTGCGATACTTTAGTTTAACGCTTCACGTTTGCCTCATACAAATCAATCCACTCCTGGGCAGTCATTTTGCTGGCAAGCTCACCAAACAGGTCATACGGAATCTGATCCATTTTTTTGAGGCGGACACAACTTTTGCCCATGTCCAATTTACCTTTTACTCGCTCGCCATATTCCTTGGTAAACCATTCCATCAATTCTGGACTTGCATATATACCCGAGTGATACACAGCGATAAAGTTTTTTTGAGAAGCCAAATTCATAAAGGGCAGAGGGAGCTTGGTGTCGCAGTGATATCCTGCCGGATATACCGAATGAGGAACCACATAACCGAGCATTCCATAACTCATACACTCTTTAAAACCAGCTGGTAAATTATCCAAAATCACCTGACGCAACTTTATCATCGGTTCTTTGCGATCCTCTGGTAGTTCTCCTAAATATTGCTCGGGTGTTGTGGCTTTTGATTGCATAGTGATGTAAATAGGTGGATGGCAAATGTAGGGATTGTTCATTTTCAGAGCAGTCCCTTTGGGGAAGGCAAATTTGGAGGTAGAATTAGATTGCCAGCTCTTTTTCAATTTCATCCAAAGCACTGTCAAAATCAAGATAATGAGCTTTTCCCTTTTCGTACTGGGCCATCCTTTCCCGCACTTCCGAAATCTGCCAGTCGGGAATAACACCCTCATCAGTCATTAGCTCTTTTAGCCGTTCTTTTATTCCATTCATCTATGGGAATGAACACTCCAGCTGTCTTTCCCTCGCTGTCAGGTATGAATTGCATTGTACTTCTAGTTTAATCCTAAAGATAAGAAATGTACATTATGAAAAAAGCAGCCCATTGAGCTGCTTTTGTTTAATATCAAATGAAGCCTAGCTTCTTACAAAGGAAAGACGAGGGTATTTTATTTGAAATATAATGTGCGACTTGAATTGGTATTTGTGAAATATAAAACGAACTCCACCTAAGATTCAAAAATACAAAGGTTCTTGTTATCAATTGTTTCTCCAAAATAGGCGTTCACTGGCTGTGCTAACTCTTTAGTTCAATCAGCGTTCCGTAGAAGTAGTGAATGATGGTTATTTGTTTCCTCATAAAATTTAAAACGAGCGAACTATGCGTGCAATGTTTTCATATAACCCAAAAATATATCTGATCCCGGAGAGCTAGGTCTCATTGTTCTGCAATGCATATTCGCTCCCGGTCAGTAATGGTCGGGATTTTTTTGCCCATACCTCAGGCTAATACAGCTAATCTGGGTTAGGTGATCCCGAAATCAATAAAAATCATCAATGCTAGAAACTTTGAAAAATGGCAACTATACTGGCCGATACTTATTATTTAAAAGCTCTGGAATGTTACCCGTGGGAGCTTTCAGAGGTTCTTGAAAATCTCAACTATGCTCTTAGTTATGACTCAAATCATGCAGCTTCAAATTGCCTGATGGGTGTGCTGCAAATGGAAAAGCTAAAGGACTTCCAATCTGCAGAATACTACCTTCAGCAAGCCTTGGTAGCTGACCCTGATTATGCTTGTGCTTACGAAAACCTGATTAGACTATATCTGGCACAAAAGAAAAGCACCAATGCTGAGCGGGTGCTTGCTCATGTTCAGAAAGTTACGGGCGTGAGCAGAGTATTCACCTTATGGGCATCGTCCAGAATATTGGAATTGCGTGGCTTTGTAAAGCTTGCACGCAGAAATATGAAAGCCGCCCTTGTGGAATGTATGAACACTGAAGAGCACGATTGGATAGAGGGGGAAGTTCAAAGATTAAAATCCAAGCATAAAATTTTGTGTAAGCAAGGATTCTATACTTAGCTTTCACTCCATTCCAAAGATTCAGGTAATGGCTTGGTGCAAAATTCCAAATGAATCACTCTCCGCTTACGAGTGGAGCGTGATTTGGATGAAGAATGCAGAAGCAGAGGTTTCATAAACTGCACACCTCCTTTGGTGATATCACAAATCACAGGGTTTGTGTTTTGAGTTATAAGCAGGATTTCATCATCTGTCAGTTTCCTTTTGTGCGTGCCGGGAACAACTTTCAAGGTCCCATTGCTTTGCAGCGAATCATCCAGATGTATTCTAATGGCAAAGGTTTCTTGAAGGTAATCCTCAGGAGGGCACACCGCATAGAAACCATCTTTCTGTGTCCAGCCCATAAAACCATCGGTGTCAATTCGTTCTTTTACATTTATAGTAATGTCCTGATGCCAAGTCACAAACCAGTTGCTGAGGTGTGGCTTGTCAAAATAGATGGCCTTGCTAAGCCATGCATTGGGAAATAACTTGGTTACGATCTGCTCAAAATTGGCGTTGAAAATAATACTCCGTAGCTCTGGTACTTTTTCAAGTAACTGCCTTATAGAAAGGGGCTGATCATTGCTGGAGTTTCCATTGGCATTACCGAGATATTTGCCAATCTTGTTTTTCATTCGGTCAATTTCCTTGGTGGTAAACACTTGCGGAAGAATGTCATATCCACTTTTTTGCAAGCGGCTTTTTGTATGCTGCAGTCGGTGCGTAGTTATTTCGGAGTCATACCTTTCACTAGCTTCCTTGTACAGGTTTTTTATTCTGCGTTTAAAATGGGCTGGAGCAAGTACCTTCATTTGTGGGCCAAAACCAAGAATTTCTCTTTCCAGCTCAAAGTTGAGCTGTACATCTATGGAAATGATGATACCGTGCTTATTGCTTTCCAGAAGCTTTTGGCTGGTATGCAGTGGTTTGGTCAATACATAAGGGGCATTGGACCTATCCACAAAAAGAGTCACATTTTCTGTTTTGGAGCCTTGATTCACTGTTACGCCAATCACATTTTTAAAATATGTATGAACATCAAATTCCGCTTCCAAAAATGGTGTAGATCGAGAAATATCAATGTCCTTAACTCTATCTAAGGCAAGAAGCATGGTGATCTTGGCGTGATCGTTTTTTACGAGAATAAACCAGCGATTGCGAAATTCCTTTAATAAATAAGGGTGTACGGTAATTTGCTGAGGTTTTCTTGCCTTAAAGCTTTGATACATCAAGCTTACGCATAGCTTTTGCTGAATGGCTTTGTACAAGGTATCAATATGTTCTAGGCCTCTGAGATTCTCATTTTTCTCAAAATCAATAATTGGCTCAGAGTGGGTTTTTGCAGTGTATATCTTGTCTTCGAGGCGATTTACCATGCCTGATAAATCCTGAAAATGTGTGAAGCCTTTAAACTGCCGTAAGATTTCAGTCACTTCGGTAAGCTTGCGCAAATCCTCATCCGTTAGCGGAATATTAGTGATGGAGTAATCTGGATCATCATACGTGTAATGGCGTTTGTCTATTACCGTGATGGGGGCATTGTATCCTAATTTGTCACTGCGCATCAACTGGATATCCATTTGCACAGTTCTTCGGCTCACGCCTTTGTCTATGCCTTCATATTCATAGAGTGCATCAGAGCAGGCGTCAATCAAATCCTCTAAGGTCCATTTTCTGAAGCGGTTGCGCAAGCAGTTGTCAATGGTACGATACCGAATCAGGGCGTTGCGATTTACAGGCATTTCATTTTTTTTTCGAAGAAAAGGAAAATAATTTTTACTGCGCAAAAAGACTGCGCAGTAGCCCCTCACCTTTGTCTTGTAATTGAAAAACACATCCCGCTGTTCATTGTGTAAAGAGGCCGAGCAGCGGGATTAATAAAAGGGAATGCGTCACCGATGGCGAGGTGAGCTGGTCTGTAAAACCAGTGTCTTAGACTAAATAGGTTCGAATCCTATCACTCCCACAAAGAGAGTTCTTTAAAATATTGTGCTTTCAGGCACAGAAAATAGTAAGTCGCTTGCTATTTGAGACCAGGTGTGGGTTTCTGAATAGCCCCATGGTGTCATACTCATAGGTATTGATATGTCGCTCATTAGTAACACGATTTGCTACACCGCTGTAGGTCGCAGGTTCGATTCCTGCTCCCAGTAATGGGATAGTTCAGTAGGTTAGAACAACAGCTCCTTTTAGGATGGCAGAGGTTCGATTCCTCTTCTCGCTAAGGCGGGATAACTCAGTTGGTAGAGTACCTAAAACTTCCCTGTTAAGGAAGTAGATGTGTGGGTTCGAATCCCACCCCCGGAGTATTTCGGGGTGGCGGAATGGCAGACGCAATGGATTACGGTTCCATTATCTAATCAGGAAGTTAATCTCTTCTAAAAAAGATTGCCTGAAGGCTTTGAGTGCAGTCCGGTTGATGGCGTTTTTTAGGAAACACAATCAACGGTCTTTGTATCACCCGAAATTGGGAGATACCGATTGGAGCGACTAGGTACTTGCTTACCTCGAGGATATTTCGATTTTTTTTTCGGAATACGGAAAGGGGTAAACAACTATTCAGGCAAAACCTTTCTAAACCTGATTTCCGTGCTACGGAGATGGTCTGTATCTCAAAGCTTTCTTTAAAAATGTAAATATTGTTTAACCCTAAATACTCGAAAAGATGAAACGAGTAAGAATCAACACCGGAAAAATAGGACTGGTGTACAGAAAAGGTGATTACGAAAAGGTAATCACAGCGGGTGTTCATTGGTTGTCACCCTTCCAAAATGTAGTGGAATATGACATGGCTCATGCGTTTTGCCCAAGTCAAGATCTTAGCATTTACCTGAAGGATGAGCAGCTAAAGAAAGCACTGATTATCGTAGATGTTGCGGATAATGAGATTGCCCTTCGCTATGAACACAACAACTTTAAGTCTGTGCTTTTGCCAGGGCGATACGCTTATTGGAAGGGCTTGATTGATCACTCTTTCATCAAAGCAGATTTGAGTAAAGTGGAAATAACAGAATCAATAGGCCGCGAAGTGCTGAGCAAGACGTTGATGTTGCCGTACATAAGGGCTTTTAGCGTGGCTCCTCACGAAAAGGGAGTCTTGTTTGTTGATGGAAAATTTGAAGGTGTATTGGAAAAAGGTGAATACGTTTTTTGGAAAAATAGTACACCCATTAATGTGTTAAAAGCGGATATGCGTCAACTTCAAATGGAAGTGAGTGGGCAAGAAATTCTTACCAAGGATAAGGCAGCTTTACGTGTAAACTTTTACACCCAATATAAAGTGACCGACATTGAAAAAGCCTTGGTGGAAAACAAGGATTTTGAAAAGCAACTTTACGTTTTGATGCAGTTGGTCTTGCGGGAATTTATTGGGACACTATCTCTTGATGAATTGTTGGAAAAAAAGGAAGCTGTAGCTGAATATGTGCTTGCAGCTGTAAAGGAAAATGTGAGTGCCTTGGGAGTAAAAGTGAGTGCCTGCGGTATACGTGACATTATTCTACCTGGAGAAATGAAGGAGATTATGAATCATGTATTGGTAGCCGAAAAGAAAGCTCAGGCTAATGTAGTCACCAGACGCGAAGAAACGGCTTCTACCCGGAGCTTACTAAACACAGCCAAGTTGATGGAAGACAACCCGATGCTCTTTAAACTGAAAGAAATGGAATACACAGAAAAGATAGCAGAGAAAATAAGCAGTATTACCCTTTCAGGTGGAAACCAAGTGGTAGACCAATTGAAGGAAATCTTCAGCCGGTAAATCATGTGTGTAGCAAACCCCTCCGTAGCGCTATTGCTGCGGAGGCCTTAAATTGAAAATATTAATTTGGAAGCTGTCCCTCTTTGTGAGGGGGTGGTGAGAATGAGCCGGGGAGGGACAATCCCCCAAAATATATAGGATAATGAAACTTACGTCAAAAGAACTATTAGCAATAAACTTCCCAAAAGGACCTGCCTTTGGTATGGCATTAAAACCAAATACCAAATTGAGCAAAGCTGATTGGTTGGAGAAGCTTCAGCTAGTGGTGAAAAACCCAAAAGAATACCTCGATGACGAAGAGGTTGCGGAAATAGCAAAAACCTTAATTACTGAAGAGGAAAAGGAACCAATTGCCTTGCTTGAAAAGCATCTTGATTTTAAAATATACGGCCAAGAGCACATTGAGGCGGGAGCCTTGAATCAAATGTATACAGCAATGAAATTACCAGTAGCGGATTCTGGGGCTTTGATGCCAGATGCGCACCAAGGTTATGGATTACCTATTGGTGGAGTATTGGCTACAAAAAACTCGGTGATACCTTATGGAGTGGGCGTGGACATTGGGTGCAGAATGTGCCTGTCCATTTATGATATGCCTAAGCAACGGTTGCAGAGTGACAAGCAAGCATTGATCAAAATGCTAAATAATAACACCCGTTTTGGAACCGCTACTTTTAAACGATCAATTGATCATGAAATATTTGAGCGGGAAGAATTCAATGAATTGGAGATAGTAAAAAGCTTGAAGGATAGAGCCTGGAGGCAAATTGGATCTTCAGGAGGAGGAAATCACTTTGTGGAGTTTGGACTGGTACGAATTACCGAGAAGGAAAATGAATTTAACCTCCCTATTGGCGAATACATGGGTTTGCTTTCACATTCAGGTTCCCGGGGTTTGGGTGCCAATATTGCCCGGTATTACACAAAGGCCGCTATGGCACAAACCAAACTTCCTCCCGAAGCCAGACATTTGGCTTGGCTGGATATGGATACCGATTTGGGCAAGGAATATTGGGCAGCCATGAATTTGGCTGGAGATTATGCCTCGGCTTGTCATCATCAAATACATGAGCGAATGGCTGTAGGCCTGCGGACTACCCCGCTGGCGATGGTTGAAAATCATCACAATTTTGCTTGGAAAGAAAAGAATGTTTTTGGCGAAGAGGTGATTGTTCACCGAAAAGGCGCTACGCCCGCGGGTGCAGGAGTTCTCGGGGTTATTCCCGGATCGATGACAGCCCCTGGTTATATTGTGAGAGGTAGAGGAATCGCAGAGTCAATAAACTCAGCATCGCATGGTGCAGGTAGGTTGATGAGCCGTACCAAAGCTAAAAGCACACTGGTAAAAGGGGATGTACTTAAGCACTTGAACGACCATGGGGTAGAAGTAATTGGCTCAGGGCTTGATGAGGCACCCATGGCTTACAAAGACATCAATACGGTGATGAACAATCAGCAGGAGCTCGTGGATATATTGGGATCTTTTACACCAAAAATTGTAAGGATGTGTGGAGATGTACGATTTAAAGAAGTGGACTAAATTGAGGCCGTCAGGGAATGTTTCCTGAAGGCCTTTTTTAAAGGATAAACAGATTGTGATTTCACTTTTACACGCCTCGACTAAATATTTTTGTTCAGTAAGCCGTTAGTTTTAAATAACTTAATCTAATTGCTATGAAATGCTCATCAACCTTTCTATTTCTTACTGCTCTATTCTTTGCTTCTTGTCAAAATGATGAGGTTGTGACGAATGTTTCACAGACTGAGACAGAAAACCCCGTATCAGATGACTTTACCATTTCTTTTATGTGCAATGATGACCTCACCTGTGATTCTGTTCCTGCTTTGGTTTCTGCACCCTTTGAGGCTCTAGAACCAAAAGCTCCAAAGCCGAAATACGCAAGTGTTGACAGCTACTTCAATAGTTTTAAAAAAGAACCTCAAACCTTTTATAGGGATGCATCCAAAAGTTTCATCATTATGGGGCGCGAGGGTACAGAAATCGCCTTTACCGAAGGAAGTCTGGTTCATGCTGATGGTAGCCCCGTGATCGGAAAGGTCAAAGTTGAACTGGAAGAGTTTTACCATACTGCGGATATTGTGAAAGCCAGGCTCACCACGCAATCAGATAAAGGGCTGCTGGAAACAGCTGGGATGGTAAACCTTGAGGTATATGCCGATGGTGAAAAATGCAAATTAGAAAAAGGGAGCCGCGTAGAAATAGCATTTGCCGGCAATCCCGGGCAAGGGATGCAGCTGTTTGATGGGAGACTGAGCAGGCAAGGAGATATTGAATGGGTAGAACAAAAGCAATCCTCAGAATTTGGCACAAAGCCTACTCTTCTTCTTAGTGACCGGGAACTGGTATTTCTCAACAACTTTGTACGAGATATTGGCAGGAGAGTAAAATACCCCAAAGCATCCGTGGCAAAGAAAGTTACAGGCACCATTTATGTCTCTTTCTTTTTTGATTCAAGCGGCAACCTTAGACGACCACGAATTGCAAAAAAGGATGATAATCTGCTGGCGAAATCTGTGTTGTATACCTTCAATAATTACCCTCCCATAAATCTGGATGACTATGAAGGAGTGCCCGTAAATAAAGAAATTACAATGCCCATCCGTTTTGAACTTAGTGACACTGTAGACATTACTTCTTTAATTCCTGAGCCTGAAACGGAGAAAGCCATTTCAGCTACTGAACTGATTATGGCAGAAGGTCGAACTGTAATGCCCGGATATGGCTGGATGGTTAATAATGATTATCAAGTAACACGAGTATTCCAAAGCAAGGAAAACAATATGTTAAGTAATTCCTTTAAATCCGTGAGTTTGGGGTGGATAAACTGCGATCGCTTTTTACCTAAAGAACCCAAAACAGATATTTATGTAAATGCCACAAAAAATGAAGACCTACTGGCTTATCTGGTATTTAAGGATATCAATTCGGTGATGGCTGCTTATGAGTTGGCTGGTGAACCCTATTTTGGAAACGTTCCAATTGGTCGAAAAGCGGAGTTGATAGTAGTGAAAGCTACCAATGGTAGTGAAATGCAATTTGCCTTTCAAGACTTAACCATCACTGAAAACATGAATATTTCCAATCTTAAATTCGAAACACTAAGCAAAACAGAATTCACTAAGCGGCTGAATGGATTGTCAAAAGGGCTTGCCATGAGGTAATGATAAGCAACCAACAAAAAAGCAGCCCATTGAGCTGCTTTTCTTTAATATCAAATGTGGCTTAGCCACTACAAAGGAATATTCCCGTGCTTTTTCTTAGGCAAGGTCACTGCTTTATTTTCCAGCATTTTGAAAGCCTTGATTAGCTTTTCACGAGTTTGGTCAGGGCGAATTACTTGATCCACATAACCACGTGCTGCTGCACGGTATGGGTTTGCAAAAATGTGAGCATATTCTGCTTCTTTTTCAGCAAGTTTTGCGGCAGGATCATCAGCATTATTGATCTCATTTTTAAAGATAATCTCAGCAGCACCTTTGGCTCCCATCACAGCAATTTCCGCTGACGGCCAGGCATAGTTCATATCGGCACCAATGTGCTTAGAGTTCATCACATCATAAGCACCACCGTAAGCCTTACGGGTAATCACGGTGATACGCGGCACGGTGGCTTCACTAAAGGCATACAGCAATTTGGCACCATTGGTAATAATTGCATTCCACTCCTGATCTGTTCCCGGAAGGAAACCAGGAACGTCTTCAAATACCAAAAGAGGAATGTTGAAAGAATCGCAAAAACGTACAAAGCGAGCGGCTTTGGTACTGCTATCAATATCTAAAACCCCGGCCAGGTATGCTGGTTGATTGGCTACGATTCCAATAGATTTTCCGGCAAGGCGGGCAAAACCCACTACTATGTTTGCCGCAAAGTCTTTGTGTACTTCTGTAAAGCTATTTTCATCTACCGTACCATCAATCACCTCACGGATATCGTAAGGCTGGTTTGGATTATCTGGAATAATATCATTGAGCAAAGCACGGGTTTCATCACCAGGTGTATAGGGGATAGAAGGCGCTTCTTCCTCACAGTTTTGTGGCATGTAGCTCAATAGGTTTTTCATGCCATTGATACATGCAATTTCATTTTCGAAAGTAAAATGCGTAACCCCTGATTTGGTAGAATGCGCAGAAGCACCACCCAATTCTTCAGAAGTCACTTCTTCATGCGTTACGGTTTTAACCACGTTTGGCCCGGTTACAAACATGTAAGAGGTATTTTCTACCATCGCAATAAAATCGGTAAGGGCTGGAGAATACACAGCACCACCGGCACATGGTCCCATGATGGCCGAAAGCTGAGGAATAACACCACTGCTCAAAGTGTTGCGGTAAAAGATATCTGCATAGCCACCCAATGAAACCACACCTTCCTGAATGCGTGCGCCACCCGAATCATTAAGCCCCAAAACCGGAGCACCATTCTTCATGGCAAGGTCCATTATTTTACAAATCTTCTCGGCATGAGCTTCGGCTAATGATCCACCAAGCACAGTAAAATCCTGGGCAAAAACATAGGTAAGACGACCGTTGATTTCACCGTATCCGGTAACTACACCATCACCCAAAATCTTTTGTTTGTCCAAACCAAAATCGGTACTGCGGTGTGTTACCAGCATTCCTATTTCTTCAAAGGTGCCTTCATCCATCAAAAAGTGGATGCGCTCACGAGCGGTAAGCTTACCTTTTTTGTGTTGGCTTTCAATACGCTTTTCACCTCCGCCAAGTTTAGCCTCAGCTATTTTGGTTTCTAATTTTTTGAGTTTATCCTCCATATATCTTATCCTGAAAGCCCCACGGGCTTGTGTTCAACATTATTAATTGGGTTGCAAATATCTAAAGTCTTGGGTAATCATCACTTTTATTCAAAGAAATTGAACTACCCGGATGTTCCAATGAGGCCAAATATAAGCTTATGAATAGGATAAATGGAAAGCGATTACTTATCTCCAACCACCACCCAATGCAGTGTATAGCTGCACTCTTGTGCGAAGTTCATTAAAGCGCAAATCGATAAGTATTAATTCTGACGATAGTGTGTTTTCGCGAGCACTCAGCACTTCCAAGTAATTAGCCAATCCATTGTTTAAAAGCTCTTCTGAGTACTCCAGCGCAAGATCATAAGCTTCAAATTCTTTGGTTTTAATTTCTACTTTTTGCTTAGTGGCTTCGTAGGTACTTAGGGCATCAGACACTTCGCGGCCAGCGGTGAGCAAGGATTGCTCAAATCTCAATAAAGCTTCGCGCTGCGCTGCTTGCGATACTTCGTAATTGGTCTTTATTTTTCGTTGGTTGAAAATGGGTTGCGTTAATGATCCTATTACATTGAAAAAGATAGATTGTGGTGTAATCCATGTTTGCAATGCTAAACTTTGGTAACCTCCGGCCGCGGTAATTTGAAGTGTAGGAAAGAAATTGGCACGAGCCACATTGGTTAATTCAAACGCATTGATAAGGCCAAATTCAGCCGCCCTTACATCGGGACGGTTAGCTAATAATTGAGCAGGAACACCTTCCCCGAAAAGGGTGTCAATTTGTTGAGATTCCAAATCTGAGCGTGTGATGTTGTGTGGTGCTTCGCCCAAAAGTATACTTAACGCATTTTCCTCTAATCGGATTTGATTGCCTATATCAACAAGCAAAGCCTGAGCTGCATAAAGCTGGGCTGCCGTTTGCTGAACACCTACCTCAGTAAGGTTTCCGGCATCCTTTAGAGCACGGGTAGTTTCCAGTCCTCTCTCGCGGTTTTCCACCGTTTTGCGGGTTACCTGAAGCTGTTCATCCAAAGCTAAAAGCTGATAATAGGAAGTAGCAATAGTGGCAATTAGTCTGGTTTTTACGGCCTTGTGCGCTTCTAAAGTTTGCAGGTAGGTTGCCTCGGCTGCACGCTTCGTACTGCGTATTCTCCCCCATACATCAAGCTCCCAAGAGGCTGCTGCCGAAAGTTCATATTGATCAATACTTCCATTAAAAAAAGATCCAAACTGGCTATTTGGTGAAAGTTCCTGATGGGTCCATTTGGCTGTTGCATCTAACGTAGGAAAATAACCCGCCTTGCCTTGCTTTAAGTAGGCTTGTGCAGCCGTCATTTGCTCAATCGCAATGCGAATATCCAGATTGTTTTCAAGTCCTTTTTCGATAAGATTTACCAAAATAGTATCCGTAAAAACCTGGCGCCATGATAGCGAGGCAAAGCTCGTAGTATCCTCTGGCTGTGCATCGGTACGATATAAATTCTCTGTTGGAAGTTCATCATCCGGGCGCTCATAGTTTTTTGCCACAAGGCAACTTTGCGCTACCAGCGCCAAAATTGGCACCACCCAGATTATCGGTTTTATTCTAAGAGCGGTCATATTAAGCGTTTTCTTTATCAAGGACTACCTGTGGCTTTCCGGTGATTTTTTCTTGTAAAAACTGAAATACAATAAATAGTGTAGGGATGATAAACAAGCCTAAAATTGTTCCTATCAACATACCGCCCGCGGCTCCGGTCCCTATAGAGCGGTTTCCTACCGCACCTACGCCCTGCGCCAAAGCTAGTGGCATAAGGCCAAGTATAAAGGCAAAAGAGGTCATTAAGATAGGGCGAAGCCTGGAACGGGCACCTTCTATGGCCGATTCTGTAATCCCCATGCCTTCTACTTTTCTGCGCTGTAGCGCAAATTCTACTATAAGAATGGCATTTTTGGCCAAAAGGCCTATAAGCATAATTAAAGCTATCTGAAAGTAAATGTTGTTTTCCAGCCCAGTAGCCCAGGTGGTAAAATATGCACCAGCAACTCCTAGTGGAAGTGAGAATAACACCGATAACGGCAACAAGTAACTTTCATACTGTGCTGCCAAAAAGAAGTAGACAAATAAAATACTCAAGGCAAAAATCAAAACCGATTGCCCGGCAGAAGCAATTTCTTCGCGGGTAATACCTGAAAAGGCAATGTCAAAATTGTTGGGCAACGAGGTTTCGGCAGTTTCATTGATGGCGTTTATGGCATCTCCAGAGCTATAGCCTGGAGCTGAAGCGCCATTTAGGGTAACCGAATTGAACAGGTTGAAGCGACTTACGGTTTGAGGTCCATAACTTCTGCTAAGGGTTACAAACTGTGAAATAGGGGCCATTTCACCATCGCTATTCTTTACAAACATGCTATTTAAATCGGATACCCTTTCACGATTTTCTGGTTCGGCTTGTACAAATACACGGTATTGCTTACCAAAGCGGCTAAAGTCTGTAGCATAAAAGCCACCAACATAGCCCTGCATGGTGCTGATGATGTCAGAAACAGAAACACCAGCGGCTTTGGCTCGTGGTACGTCAATATCCATAACTAGTTGAGGGAAGTTGGTGCTAAATGAATTGGAGGCATACGCGATTTCCGGACGCTGCATTAAGGCTTGAACGAAGCCAGTGGCGGTGGCGTCCAGGTTTTTTATATCTCCTGAGGCACGATCTAAAATTTGCATTGAAAAACCATCAGAGCTGCCAAAACCTGGAATACTTGGTGGAGTAAAAAATATGATTTTGGCATCGGCCACCGCTGTTGAACGTTGGTTTAGCGTAGCAATGATGGACTCAATGCTGGTGGAGTCACTTTCGCGATCTTCCCACTTGTCAAGCATAATAAAGCCCATGGCGTAAGATGATCCGTCTCCGGCAAAAAAGTTTCTACCGCTTATCATGGTTCCTGTGCGCACGCCAGGCACGGTTTCTATAATATCATACAATTGCATGGCAGCCGCAAAAGATCGATCCATCGAGGCCCCGGCAGGTAATTCCATGTTAACGAAAATAACGCCTCGATCTTCAGCGGGTACAAATCCTGTTGGGGTAACGCTATTGGTGTACCAAATTACACCTCCTGAGAGAAGAAGGATGGCTGCCGTTATCCACTTGTGACGGATAAGAAAACCTAGAGAGCGGATGTATCTTTTTGAGATGGCATCAAAGCCTGCATTGAAAGCGGTGTAAAAACGTTGAAGAAAATTTTGATTTTTCTCGCTATGCTTTTTGTGCTTACGCAAAAATAGAGCGCATAGTGCGGGGCTTAGCGTTAATGCATTTAATGCAGATATTAAAATCGCAATAATAAGCGTAACCCCAAATTGCTCATAAAACACTCCCGATGGTCCCTGAATAAAGGTGATTGGTATAAATACGGCCGCCATTACCAGAGTAATGGAAATAATAGCTCCACTAATTTCACTCATGGCTGATTTTGTGGCTTCCAGCGAATCGGTATAACCACCTTCCAGCTTGGCGTGTACAGCTTCTACCACCACAATAGCATCATCTACTACAATACCAATGGCGAGGATGAGAGCAAACAAGGTGAGCAGGTTTATGGAGTACCCAAAAATCTGCAAAAAGAAGAATGTTCCGATAATGGCCACTGGCACCGCAATACCCGGAATGATAGTGGACTTGAAATCCTGAAGAAAAATAAACACCACAAGAAATACCAAAAGGAAAGCTTCAATCAGTGTTTCTACTACCTTGTCAATACTTGCTGTAAGGAATTGGTTAGTGTCGTAGTTGATGGTATAATCCACCCCTGGTGGGAAGTCAGCTTTTAGGTCATCAAGTTTAACGTATAATTCTTCAATAATGGCTTGTGCGTTGGACCCCGGAGTTTGAAACACACCAAAGTTGATACTTGGGTACCCCTTAGAGCGTCCAACCGAGGAGTAACTAAAGGCATCAAGTTCCACTTTGGCAACATCACCCACATGCAAAAACTCGCCATTTCCTAAAGACTTTATGATGATGTTCTTGTAGTCGTCAGCGGTTTTAAAACGGCCTTTGTAGGTGATCACATATTCAAAAGCTTCACCACTGTTTTGGCCAAGTGATCCTGCTGCAGCTTCGCGGCTTTGCTCACCAATAGCTGCAATCACTTCAGAAGTGCTGATGCCGTAGCTTGCCATTTTTGAAGGGTCAATCCAAATACGCATTGAGTAATCTTTACCACCAAAAACATTTACCGCACCTACACCGCTTACCCTTTGTATGGCCGGGCGAACGTTTATGTTTAAATAATTTTGAAGGTAAGTGTCGTTATAATCAGGGTTGCTGGAAAGCAATGAAACGTACATCAATGCTGAGGTTTGTTGCTTTTGAGTAATAACCCCTGCACGGATTACTTCTGCGGGAAGCAATGAATTGGCACGCGCCACACGGTTTTGCACATTTACCGAGGCGATATCAGGGTTTACACCTTGCTTAAAATAGACAGTAATATTAGCTGTGCCTGTGTTGCTTGCAGTAGAGGTAATGTAGCTCATGTCCTCTACACCATTTATTTGCTCTTCGATGGGGATAATTACACTTTCTAAAATGGTTTGGGCATTGGCACCAGGATAGGTTGCGGTAACCTGTACTGTAGGTGGCGCAATGTCTGGGTATTGTGTAACGGGGAGTGTGGTAAGTCCTAAAATACCCAATACTACAATTACAATTGAAATTACAGTGGATAAAACCGGGCGTGAAATGAAAGTTTGTAGCATTTTTAGCTGGATTTATTTAAATACCGGTTCTAGTTCGCTGGCTTTTTCAAAAGCAATGGGTTCGGGGTTTACTTTGGAACCGCTTCGTATCTTACCTACTCCCTTGGCGATTATTTCGTCTCCTGATTTAATCCCGTCTTTTACAACAACAAGCGTATTGGCACGAGTTTGAACGTCAATCTTTTTGGGGGTGGCTTCCATATTAGCATTTATTGTAAATACGAAAACCTGGCCTTGCTGCTCGAAAGTAGAAGCCTCAGGAACCACTACCACACTGTCATATTTTACAGGCAGTAGCACGGTAGCTGTATTTCCATTGGTAAGAAGTTGGTTTGGATTGTTGAAAAGCACCCTGAACTTGGTTGTTCCTGTTGATTTATTGATCTGTCCACTCACAGTTTCAATTTTTCCTTTTTGCGGGTAGGTAGAGTTATTGGCAAGCTTTAGGGTAACCTGTGGAAAGTTGGCGATTCTTTCGGCCTGTGTTTTACCATCACTACCCTGAAGAAAATCCAAATACTCGCTTTCGTTCATAGAAAAGCTAGCATACACATTTTCAATTGCAGAAACAGTTGTGATAGGCATGGGGTCAGATGGGCTAATCAGCGAACCTTTCCTAAAGTTGATGGCGCCCAAAATACCATCTATAGGGCTCTTAATGTTGGAGTAATCGATACTTGCAGAAACGCTGTTGTAATTGCTTTTGGCTGTAGCCAAATTTGCTTTTGCTGTTTCAAGTTGCATGGGGCTTATAATGTCTTTGCTTACTAAAGGCTTGAGTTTATCCACTTCCAGTTGGGCGGCCTCTACTTGGGCTTTGGCCGCAGCAGCTTCCTGGCTTAGGCTTTGGGTTTCTAGCTTAAAAAGGAGTTGGCCTTTTTTTACCTCGGCACCTTCGTCTACCAATACTTCTGTTATATAACCACTTACCTTGGCGCGTACATCACTGTTTATAGTTCCTTCTATGGTAGCCGGATATTCTTTGTGAGAAACGAGACTTTGTATTTCCGCTTTTATCGTAGGCACATTTATGGCTCCACTTGCCTGCGGCCCAGCTTCTTTGCCTGACTGGTTACAAGAAGAAAAAATGGAAAGAAAAAATAGAGTAACTGTGAAGAGTGACAAATTGTGCTTGGGCAGTATATGCATTGGTGGTGTTTTATTGAAGGTAAGGTATTGCGTTTATTGCATCCGGAACAAAAGTATTTTTTTGTAGGCAAACTACTACTTACTATCGCATAAATAAAGCCTATCACTCGGTATGGTGATTTTCTATTTTGAGGTAGGCCTCCACGCTATGATGGTAAGTAATAAAAAACCCCTGCTGATTGGCAGGGGTCGATGTTATTAGATTGAAAATGCTACATTTCTTCTTCCAGCTCTTTGTCTCTGTTGGGCGAGTCATTTTTATGCTCTGAAGATTTCATTCGCTTTGGCTTACCTCCATTTCGGTGATTCTTCTGCATTTCTTCCAGCTTAGCATATTGCTCATCTGTTAAGATTTCCTTCATCTTAGCTTTATGTGCGTCATGCGCTGCTTTGCGATTCTCCTTCATGGTGTTCGCCATTTCTAAATTTGCGATATATACGGCTTCCTTTTGATCGGCAGTTAACCCTAAGTTTTCTGTCATCTGCTCTGTCATTTGAGTAGCGCGTTGCTCTGGGCTACCACCTTGTTTTGGCTGAGCCATTGCCTGTAGGTTAAAAATACAGGCTAATACTAATGCTGCAATTGTCTTTTTCATAATAAATGATTTTGTCTATTATGATTGAAAATTATGCCAAAGGTTTAATCAGTTTTTTCAAAAGTTAAATCACACCTACCTCAACCGAAAGTAGACCTTGAAAGCTTTGACTAATTGTAGTTTCCAGCACTTGTTTGTCAATATCGTTTACCAACACGTCAAAAATAAATTCATCACCTCCATCCGTAAGAATTACTTTGGATTGATCCGAAGTGGTGGTCCATTCTCCGGCACCATCAAAATTGATAGGTATGGGTAGAGGGAAGCCAATTCCAGTCAGGTCAATCATAGCTATAAAGCCAAAGTTGTACTCCATCAGATTTGGGTTTCGCTGGAAGTTGATATTCCCGTTTACTGAAACACCACTTCCGGAAACTTTGGTGGTGGTGCCACTACCGGTAATATCCGGAATTTCGGAATCATACTCAACAGCTTGCAACTTCCAATTGCCTTCTAGCTTTTGCTCATAGGGAAACTCGGTTACTATTTGAATAACAACATCCTTATTTTCTTTTTTGCATGAAAATAGGAAAGCAAGTGAAGCTAATAATGGTATTAAGAAGACTTTCTTGAAGTAACACATTCCTGCTGAGGTTTATATGTCCCTCAACGAAAATACACAATCAGGAGCAGTTTCAGGTTCCTTAATTACTTTCAATAGTTTGGCGGCCACATCAGAGGGGCGCGAAAGTTCGCCTTTGTCTTTATAGTCCACAAAACGCTGCTTATCCGGAAAATCATCAGTGTCAAGCCTCCTGATTTCACCTTGCATATCGGTATCAACTATTCCCGGAGCTATGGCGAATGAATGTATACTCGGATAGTCTTCACGAAGAACCTGAGTAAATAAATTGATTCCAGCCTTTGAAGCACAGTAGGTGCTCCAGCTGTGTACAGGATAACTTGCAGCACCCGAAGAAATGTTGACAATCACTTTTTTAGCCCCTAGTTTTTCCGTTTGCTCAATAAAGAGCTTACTCAAAATACTTGGAGCTATAAGGTTGATCTGATATGCCCGCTCTATGCTTTCGGGGCTCACTTGTGCTGCGGGTTTTACATCACCCAGCCATCCGGCATTATTTACGAGTACGAGCTTTTCGGCCTCCTTATTTATATTAAAATTTATGAGCTTATACTCAGAGTAGCTTCTCAAATTATAAGTATGATGGCGATAATTGGGGTGTTCAATTGTATTTCTGCGGCTTATGCCCACCACTTTGTGTCCTTGCTCCAAGGCTTGCATGGCCAGCTGATAGCCAATTCCTGAGCTGGTTCCGGTAATAAAAAACTGTATCATTTGTTAATTTCTAAAAATCTTGTGAGATGCGGAGTTTTGCCGAATAAGACAATAATATCGTCTTCCTGAAGTACTGTATCAGCGGTAGGCACACCTATGATGTGATGCTCCCCATCTTCTTCTTGACGCAAGAGTGTCACCAGGTTTACTTCATATTTTTGGCGCAGGCCTATATCTGCCAGGCTTCTGTTGAAGGTTATTTTTGGGGCTTTTACCTCTACCACCTGATAGTCATCCGTAAGCTGCATGCTCATCAGCACATTTGGGTTTATAAGGCTTTCGGCTACGTTATTCCCTACCTCATCTTCTGGAGAAAGAATTTCCTTAATTCCCATTTTCTCCAAAATCCTGCGCTGAGAAGGACCTTGCACACGCGCCATAATCCGCTTTACCTCCAACTCCTGAAGCGTAAAAGTGGTGAGCAGCAAATCCTGAAAATTTTCACCAATAGCTACTACCACGGCATCCATTTCCAAAATGTTTTGAGATTTTAAAGCTTTGCCATCGGTTGCATCCAGCGTTACCGCGTAAGACACATCATCTTTTATGGCCTCTACTCTTTCCTCATCATTATCTATAGCCATTACTTCCGCACCTTTTTGCGAAAGTTTTTTGGCGATAGCGGTTCCAAACTGGCCCAGCCCTATTACTGCAAATTTACTTTGTGCCATGTTGCACTACATTTTATTTAATGCCTGATCAATGTCGGCTTTAAGATCGTCAATATCTTCAATACCCACGCTGAGGCGAATTAGCGAATCTACAATTCCTAACTTCTCTCTTTCTTCTTTTGGAATAGAAGCATGCGTCATGCTTACAGGATGCCCGGCCAATGATTCCACGCCCCCCAATGATTCTGCCAAAGTGAACACATTAAAAGAGGAAATCACCTTCCTTGTATCTTCTAATGACCCACCCTTTATGCTAAAGGAAATCATTCCACCAAAATCCTTCATTTGCTCTTTAGCAACACCGTGATTTGGATGACTTTCAAAACCCGGCCAGTACACATTTTCCACTTTAGGATGATCCTTCAAAAAGTGAGCGATAGCCTTTCCATTTTCGCAATGGCGCTGCATGCGCACGTGCAAAGTTTTTATTCCGCGAACTACCAAAAAAGCATCCATGGGACCACAAATGGCACCGGAAGAATTCTGAATGAAATACAACTTTTCAGCGATAGCTTCATCTTTTACGGCAAGTAAACCCAACACCACATCTGAGTGACCGCCCAAATATTTGGTAGCACTGTGCATCACAATATCGGCTCCCATTTCCAGCGGGCGCTGAAGGTAGGGTGTGGCAAAAGTGTTGTCTACCACCAAAAGTGCATGGGCAGCTTTAGCTACAGTGCTCATCGCTTTGATGTCGATGATGTTCATCATGGGGTTGGTTGGGGTTTCCACCCAAATAATCCTGGTGTTTTTATTTACATAGTCACCAATTTTATCGGCATTGTCCATATCCACAAAGTGAAACTTGATGCCTAAAGGCTCAAATATCTTGGTAAACAAACGATAGGTGCCTCCATAAAGATCGCTGGTAGAAATCACCTCATCTCCTGGCTTCAGGGTTTTAATGATGCAATCAATAGCCGCCAAACCACTGCCAAAAGCCAAACCAAACTTTCCACCCTCGATGGAAGCAATGCTATCTTCCAAAGCACTTCGGGTTGGATTTCCAGATCGTGAATACTCAAAGCCTTGATGATCGCCAGGAGCTGCCTGAGCATAAGTTGAAGTTTGATAAATAGGGGGCATCACTGCACCATAAGCTTTGTCGGGCTGCTGGCCACCGTGTATGGTAAGTGTGTTGAATTTCAAATTATCGTCTGCCATTTCAATGTTTTGAATATGTAGAGCAAATGTAACGGACGTATTGGGAAATTGTTAATCGGTTGAATTGTTAATTAGTTAAAAAGACCGCACCTACTTTTTCACGCAAAGACGCGAAGTCGACAAGCTCTGTGAAACTCTGTTTACTCTGTGGTCAAACAAATGGAACGCGGATAACACGGATCTCGCTGATTAATACTGTGCTTTTTCACGCAAAGTCGCAAAGGAAACCACGCAAAGCAACCTCTGTGAAACTCTGTGCCCTCCGTGGTTAAAAAATGGAATACGGATTACGCGGATCTCGCTGAATAGTGCTGGTTTTTTTCACGCAAAGTCGCAAAGCAATCTCAGTGAAAATCTGAGTACTTAGTGGTTAAAATAAGAAGGGAGCAGCGCTAAAAAATCTCAAATCGAAAATCAGTGTAGTTTTGCCCACCTAATAAAACTGGATGTCTCCAAAACTACTTGCGCATTTTGCTCTTTTTGCTGTGGCTCTTATCTATGGGCTCAATTATTCTATTGCCAAAGATGTGATGCCGGCCTTTATAGAACCTCGCGGATTTATCCTTCTTCGCGCGATTGGTGCTACGGCTCTTTTTTGGCTCACAGCCCTAAGTTTTGGTAAAGAAAAAATTGCTCTCAAGCACCACTGGCGTTTGGCTGTATGTGGCGTGTTTGGCGTGGCTGCCAACCAAATGCTGTTTTTTGAAGGGCTGAATATCACCAGCCCCATCAACGCTGCCGTGATGATGACTACCAACCCTATTTTGGTTTTGATAATGTCGGCCATTATTTTGAAAGAAAGTTTGCGATGGAGTCGGGTTTTAGGAATTGCCCTTGGAATTGCGGGTGCCTTGTTTCTCATAACCCGTGGCGGCCAGGTGGTAGATATTTTTGATGCCGATAAGTCGTTGGGCAACCTTTTGGTGTTTCTCAATGCTGCATCTTATGCTGCCTATTTGGTTTTAGTAAAACCACTGATGGCGAATTACAAAGCTATCACGGTAATAAAATGGGTATTTCTATATGGACTCATTTTGGTTTTCCCCTTTGGCGCAAGCCAACTTATGGACGTTACGTGGCACGCATTTCCTCCAAACATCATCTGGAAAGTAGCTTTTGTGGTGATTGGCACCACCTATTTGGCCTACCTATTTAACGTGTATGCGCTAAAAACGGTGACTAGCACTACAGTGAGTTTTTACATATACCTACAGCCGCTAATCGCTGCTATTGCTGCCATCGCCATGGGAAGAGACCAGCTCACCTCTGTACTTTTACTTTCGGCTGCATTAATATTTAGCGGAGTTTTTCTGGTTTCTTTTTATAAAAAGTAGCAGAGATATCGCTGTCACAATTCCCCGCTAGCGAGTGGCTGTTCAATCATTGATTATTATACTTTTGCAAGCCTATGGCGCACCTATATTCAATGACGGGTTTCGGGAAGGCTATTCTCCAACTACCCGCAAAAAAAATTACCATTGAGGTAAAAAGTCTCAACAGCAAGCAGCTGGACATCAACGTTCGCATGCCTTCTTTTTATAAAGAAAAAGAAAGCCCCATTCGTCAAAAATTGGCGGAAGAGCTCAACCGCGGAAAGATAGATTTGAACTTTTATAGCGAAGTAACAGGAGCCGAAAAAGCCCCTCGAGTAAACCGCGCTTTGGTGGTAGAGTATATCAGCCAGCTAAAAGGCATTATGGATGAAACGGGAGTGGAAGGTGATATAATGTCTGCCGTGATGCGCCTGCCGGATGTAATGCAAGCTGCCGAAGACGAGGTGGACGAAGCCGAATGGAAAGCTATTCAGGAAGTGGTGCACCAGGCTGTGGAGCAACTCAACGGATTTAGAGCCGATGAAGGTGCTACCCTAAAAGTAGATCTTGACAATCGCATTGCCATTATTCGCGAAAAGATGGCTGGAATTGATGTGCACGAAGAAGATCGCGTAAAGCGCATCAAGGAAAAACTGAGCCGTGGCTTGGCCGAAATTGCTGAAAAGCCAGACGAAAATCGCTACGAGCAGGAGCTTATTTACTACCTAGAAAAACTGGATGTTACCGAAGAAAAAGTTCGCCTGAAAAGTCACTTAGACTATTTTGAACAACTGCTAAATGAAGGAGGCCCAATTGGCAAAAAGCTTGGATTTATAAGCCAGGAAATAGGTCGTGAAATAAACACCATGGGCTCAAAAGCCAATCATGCTGCTATGCAAAAGCTGGTGGTAGAAATGAAGGACGAGCTGGAAAAAATAAAGGAGCAGGTACTTAATATCCTGTAGGGCAAACAAAGAATAATCGCTGCTTGGCAGCAAAAGCTATAGCAATGGCTAAACAGGGTAAGCTATTAATATTTTCCGCGCCCAGCGGATCGGGAAAAACCACTTTGGTGAGGCATCTTTTGAGCCTCGATCTCGGAATAGAGTTCAGCATTTCGGCAACCAGCCGTGCGCCACGTGGCGAAGAAGTGGATGGCAAGGACTACTACTTTCTTTCGGAAGAAGATTTTAAAAAGCGCGTGATTCACGGAGATTTTTTGGAGTGGGAAGAAGTGTATAGCGGAACCATGTATGGAACGCTTCGCTCGGAAGTGGAGCGCATTTGGGAAAAAGGAAATGCCGTGATTTTTGACATGGACGTGGTGGGCGGACTCAACTTGAAAAGCCTGTATGGCGATGCTGCCCTTTCCATATTTGTGATGCCCCCAAGCATGGAAGAATTGGAAAAGCGCTTACGCGGAAGGCAAACCGATAGCGAGGATAAAATAAGACAGCGCCTGGCCAAAGCCCGAAAAGAGATTGGTCGCTCCGACCGTTTTGATCACATTTTGCTGAACAATGATTTGGCCACAGCCAAAAAAGAAGCCGAAAGTTTAGTGCGTTTATTTTTAGGGAAATGAGCAAAAAGAAAACAGGACTTTACTTCGGGACTTTCAATCCTATCCACATCGGGCATTGCGTAATTGCGCAACACATGCTTGAGTTTACTGATCTTGATGAAGTTTGGTTTGTGGTAACTCCGCACAATCCGCACAAAAAGAAAAATACCCTGCTGGATGATTATCAGCGCCTGCACATGGTGCAACTTGCGGTAGATGA
>JAUHWX010000199.1 GCA_030427285.1 Bacteroidia bacterium | reverse complement strand
GCTTCAATCCATGCTTCATTAGACAGTCGTGGAAAATTGAGAATTCAGAATATTCCAAATATCCCGCAGTCCATTAATGGCAATTTTCCTTTACCGAGCACTGCTGAAATATTTCAAAAAAAAATAGGTGCTGAACACATTATTCAAAACTTAGAGGTATTGGTTTATCTGGGTAATGACGAATTGACAAAAGCCAGGCTAATTGAACTTTCAGGTCCGGAAACGCTTCATAGAAACATATTAGTTGTAGAAAACGAAATAGTGGCTGAACAGGACTTACATAAGTACCATTCTTCAACAGGACCTAATGATAGCTTGGTTACAGTTTCTGTTTTCGACCCTGATCCATTAACCAGCGCCAAGGAACCCTACAGTGGGCCTTACAAAGATTTGAATGATAAAAACTCGCCACAACTTGAAGCTGAACTCCAAACAAGAAATACAACTTTTACTTTTCAAAATGGACTGTTTTTGGCTGAAAATGATTTCGTAAAAATAGTGGACTTTAGTTTGCCTTCAATTCCTCCTGTAAGCTCTAGCAACCCTCAGTTTTATTTTACGAGAGATTCCGCTTCGTTTGAAGACGTAAATGTGATGTATCATATCACACAGCACCGTGAGCATTTGTCCAATTTGGGTTATCCAAACCTACCGTCTTATCAAATCCAAATTGACCCTCATGCACTTCAAGGAAGTGACCAATCATTTTTTTCGACTAATAATACACCTCACCGTATATATATGGGCGAAGGTGGTGTAGATGATGCCGAAGACGCGGACGTGATTTTACATGAGTTTTCACATGCCGTAATTTATGAGGCGGCTCCATCTACACAAATCACTATTGAGCGAGGTTGTATTGAGGAAGCTTTATGTGATTACTTTGCCGCATCTTACTCATTATCAAAAAGTGAGTTTAATAGTACCTTAGTTTTTAACTGGGATTCTGGAAATGGTGCTATTTGGGGACCAATCCGATCTGTAGAAAGCACAAAGAATTATGAATTTCTTTCTTTCAAAACAGGTAGCTATTATCAAAACACAGATATTTTTGCTTCATCCTTAATGCGCATAAATAAAAATTTAGGGCGCGATCTAGCAGACGAATTGGTCGTTGAAACGCTTTTCAACCTTACTTATAATACCAATATGCCCGACTTTGCAGGATATATGATGATGATGGACACCCTCCTATATAATGGTATTCACGCGGATGAAATACACGATGCCTTTACGGAGCGTAATATAGTGCCTAGTATTTCGATCAAAGAGTACAAGCTGCTTAGCGAGGGGCCGATAAAAATCAGCAATACCTACGGTTTTAGTAAAGGAGAAGCCTTATACCTGACTTCTCCCGTAAAACTTGCTCGCTATGAAGTGTATTCTATAAATGGTCAATTAGTTTCCGGAGATCATTTTGAAGCAGAAATGCAGGTGGAACTCTCACTCCCTCGCTTGCAGCCCGGAGCATACCTCATCACTGTGTATACCCTCGATGGAACACGCCAAAGTTTCAAAGTTCTGCGGTTCTAGTTTTTTTAAAAGTACGGTTGTAATTTATCTATTACATATTGAGGACAGCGCATTGGTCTACGCGATTCTGAGTTTACAAATACAAGCTGTACCAGGCCGATGGTGAGTAATTCCTTTTGGCTATTATAAATTTCATGATGAAACGTTATTCTTGTGCTAGGAAGTTCCTTTAAAAAGGTTTTTATTATGAGTTCGTCATCATATACGGCCGACTTAAGATATTTGATTTCTAGTTTTAAAACCGGAAGCATAATTCCGTCCTCTTCCATGTTTCGATACGTTACTCCAAGCTGTCTCAAGGTTTCCACTCTACCCACCTCAAAGTACTGTGGATAATTGCCGTAATATACCACCCCCATTTGGTCAGTTTCTGCGTATCTTGTTCTTAAGGTTGTTGAGTTCTCAAACATATTCTTTTGTTCCTGATAATTAAAGGCTTTCTACCGTAGAATGCGGGTTTCAGAGCGATAAGCACTGCTTTAAGTTGGGCAAAAAAAACCTAATATTCAATACTGAAACCATTTTTTTAATCACTTTTTTATCCACACATTTGCCCCCCTGATTGTAGTAAGGATTATGCCCTCGGCAAACCTACTGAGGGAAATTAACTTAAATGTATAAACCGTAAAAATTATTGATGGAACTAACTGCAAAAACAGTTTGGGGGAATTGCCTTGACTATATAAAAGACAACATCGCTGCCCAAAGTTTTAAGACGTGGTTTATTCCAATCAAGCCTTTGAAACTTAATGATAATGTATTAAGTATTCAGGTACCTAGCAGGTTTTTTTACGAATGGCTAGAGGAGAATTACATTAAACTTCTCAAAAGTGCCATTACCCGCGAGCTGGGTGAGGATGGCAAACTGGTGTACAGCATTATTATGGAAAACACCTATGGCAACACCAATCCTCACACCATTAAAATTCCTAGTAACAACCGCGCCCCCATTAAAAATCCAAAGGTGAGTATGCCAATGGATATTAGCGAAAAAGGAGTCAAAAATCCTTTTATTATTCCAGGGTTGCGCAAAGTACATGTGGAGTCGCAGCTAAACCCGCACTACACTTTTGACAATTTTGTAGAGGGTGACTGCAACCGTCTGGCTAGATCAGCCGGATATGCGGTAAGTAACAAACCTGGCGGAACCTCGTTTAATCCATTATTGATATACGGAGGCAACGGATTAGGAAAAACCCATTTGGCTCATTCAATTGGTATTGAAATCAAAGACAAGTATCCCGAAAAAACGGTGCTTTATGTCTCAGCAGAAAAGTTTACGCAGCAGTTTATTGATGCTATTCGAAACAATACCAGAAATGATTTTGTGCACTTCTATCAAATGATAGACATCCTTATTATGGATGATGTACAAGCTTTTGCCGGTAAGGAAAAAACTCAAGATGTATTCTTTGAGATTTTTAATCATCTTCATCAGCATGAAAAGCAAGTAATATTAACTTCTGACCGTGCACCTGTAGATTTACAAGGTATGGAGCAAAGGTTATTATCAAGATTTAAGTGGGGGCTTAGTGCAGACCTTCAGGTACCAGATCTTGAAACTCGTATTGCCATACTTAATCAGAAGCTTTACAATGATGGTGTGGAAATGCCGATTGATGTAATTGAATACCTTGCTTATAGTATAAACTCAAATGTGAGAGAACTAGAAGGTGCTTTGATTTCACTGCTGGCACAATCATCTTTAAACAAAAAGAAAATCACGGTAGACTTGGCCAAGCAAATGATTGACAAGTTTGTAAAAAATACTACACGTGAAATTTCTATTGACTACATTCAAAAAGTGGTTTGTGACTACTTTGACATGCCAATAGACTTGTTAAAGTCACCCACTCGAAAAAGAGAAATCGTACAGGCTCGTCAGCTAGCAATGTATTTTTCAAAACAACTTACCAAAGCTTCGCTTGCCAGCATAGGCGCGCAATGTGGAAACAAAGATCACGCTACTGTATTACACGCTTGCCGCACGGTAAATAACCTGGCAGAAACAGACAAGCGCTTTAAAAATTACGTTGAGGATTTGAGGAAAAAATTAACGTTACAGTAAAACATACAGATTTTGCTACATAGGCCTCCTACTAAGGAGGCTTTTTTATTATGTAGTTTTTTCGAACCACAAAAAATGGTGATTTTTTAAACTTTTTTACCCTTTTTTACTTTTGATAGTAAATACTAACAAATAATAATTCATTATGAAAAAACTACTACTGGCCGTTTGCATATTAGCTTCTGCTGGCCTTTCTGCACAAAGCCCAATTGGTAAAGGAGGACAACAACTGAATTTTGGCTTAGGTTTTAGCAATCATGGGTTACCTGTTTATATTAATTATGATTTTGGAGTACACCCGGATATAACCGTGGCTCCCCAAGCGCAGTTTAATTTGGATGGCCTTGATTATATGATTTTGGGTGCCAAAGGAGATTATCACTTTAATACTATTATGAACATTCCACAAGAATGGGATTTTTATGCAGGTGTGAATCTTGGTTTTGCTGTAGATCTTGATGATAACGACAATTACAACGGCCTTGATGGAGGACTACAGGTAGGTGGCCGATGGTACTGGAGTGAAAAATGGGGTATGAACTTGGAATTTGCCGGAGGTAGGGGCTTTGGCGGCAAGTTCGGTCTTAGTTTAAGACTCTAAAAAATTAAAAAATCATCTACAAGATAAAAGGCCGGTTTAGTCAAATAATCGGCCTTTTCATTTTTTGATATTTCAATTATCTTCCACCAGCATTTGAAATCAAAACGATCTATTGATTCGTTTAAACATAACTTTGTGATATGAAAATTTTAATGGTTTGCCTTGGCAATATTTGCAGATCTCCTCTAGCCGAGGGTATACTAAGAGAAAAAGTAAAAGATCTCAATGTAGAAACAGACAGTGCCGGCACTTCTGCCTACCACGTTGATGAAGCACCAGACACAAGATCCATTCTAACTGGTAGAAAGCACAATATCAACATTTCAGATTTACGTGGGCGCCAATTTATTGTAGAAGACTTTGATCGCTTTGACAAAATTTATGTAATGGATCAAAGCAATTATAATAATGTAATACAGATGGCTCGAAATGAGTCTGATAAGTTGAAAGTAGAATATATACTAAATGAGGTGGAGCCTGGGGCAAATGCAGAAGTTCCTGACCCTTATTATGGGGGTGACAAGGGGTTTGAAAATGTTTACAAAATGTTGGATGTTGCAACCGATAAGATTGTAGAAAAAATAAAGAATGGAAAACTCTAAACCAACCGGAAAACTATACCTCATACCTGCTCTACTGGGAGATGTAGAGCCTCTTGAAGTATTGCCAATGGCCGTGCGAAAGGTGATTGATTTTACACACCATTACATTGTTGAAAATGAAAAATCAGCACGGGCCTTTATAAAAAGGGTGCACCCAGGGAAAAGCCAGGACAAACTAAAAATTGAGGTACTCAATAAATACACTCAGCCAGAGGATGTCCCCGGTTTTTTAAACCCTTGCCTTGAAGGTGAACATGTAGGTGTAATTTCTGAAGCGGGCGCCCCCGGCATTGCCGACCCGGGCAGCAATGTGGTAACTCTTGCCAATGAGAAGGGAATTCGCATTGTGCCTCTTGTTGGCCCCTCCTCCATCCTATTGGCCATGATGGCCAGTGGAATGAATGGGCAAAACTTTGCCTTTTCGGGCTACCTGCCCATAGAAAAAGGAGACCGGGTAAAAGCCTTGCGGCAAATGGAAAAGCTGAGCAAAGACTCCGGGCAGTCGCAGATTTTTATGGAAACCCCATACCGCAATCACAAATTGCTAGACACCGTGCTGGACACTTGTAATGACAACACAAGGCTTTGCATTGCAAGGGATATTACATTGCCTACAGAGTTTATTCAAACCCACCCGATTTCTTTTTGGAAAAAGAATATTCCAGACCTTGAAAAAAAGCCCGCCATCTTCATTATTTCTGCTGAATAAATGAACGCCCCCAACTTATCCATAGACCCGAAAGCCGGCCAGCTTTCGGCCAGCCTGTATTACAAAGGAATTGCTTCCCTGCAAGATTTACTGGATTGGGTACGCGGTTTGCCTTACGGCAGAAATAGTGACCGCACAGATTATAATCTTGTACTAGAAGAAAATAAAGGCACATGCAGCACCAAACATGCCTTAGTAAGAGCTGTGGCTATTGAAAACAACTGGCCCGATGTAGATCTTTACATGGGCTTCTTCTTTATGGATGCAAATATCTACCCCCGATTAAAGGATGTGCTGAAAAAAGCTGGCCTTGAAGGCATCCCAGAAGCACACACTTTTTTAGTGATTGATGGGAATTACACAGACCTTACC
>JAUHWX010000198.1 GCA_030427285.1 Bacteroidia bacterium | reverse complement strand
ACTTGGAAAGTCTGTATCGGCAGTAGCGTCTGTTCTTGGGCGGACATAATTAGTGTCAGGAGTAATTCCGGTAGCAAAGTCCCAGGTTTGAGCCGCACCTTCTGTGGGCAATGTGAGGCCTGTTTGGGCTGCTACTATAAAATTATCGGTAAAAGTGGTTCCGCGCGGAAAGTCACTTTGCGTAATTGTGATTTGTGCCATAGCGCCAAAAGCGAGGGCATTCAACGCCATTAAAGTTGTTATGCGGGTAGTTTTTGTATTCATAATTAATTTATTTTTTTAGTTCGATACCAAAACTAATGAGAGTGATAGGGGAGCCGTATTACAATTGGCGCAGGATGTATAAATTTTGAAACATGCTAGTCAGGACAAGGGATGTAGAAGGTAAACTAACCGATAATTAGTTTGGGAAGGAGGGAAAAAGGTGAAAGCAAAACATATTAGGGTGTTAAGCAGCAGCCATAAAAAGCCAGCTAAAAAAGGTTTTTACATACTTACACGATCGATATTCTCATTCAAGGCAAATCCAATTATATAAATTTAGGAAATTGAGATGCTGTGCAGATCCCTTAATCAAAAAGAATTCCTCTAGGCTCTGCCTCGAGGTTTCCGATTTCACGTTCCCATTGGTGAGGTCGAAATTGCTTTTTGCAATTTCGGGAGGGGCAGAATATAAGATATTGGCTTTTGACCTTTTTCGGGTCAAAAATGAAACCAGGAAAAATACCTCTATGGTTCTGTGTCGAGGATAGTTGGTTTCAAAAAATCTTTTATTTGGTAACCAAAATTGACCCGGGTGTTTTTCCATAATGCTCACGAAAGCATTTTACAAAATAAGCATCGCTATTGAATCCAGTAAGTGATGCTACTTGGCTCACATTATGAGCTCCGGTTTCCAAAAGGGCCAAAGCTTTTTTCAATCGTAGGTGCTGAATGTGCTTATTGGCCGAAAGATCTGTAAGAGCATTGAGTTTACGGTTTAGATGAGCCTTGCTCAACCCTACTTCTTCTGCTAGCTGGCTTACCCCCAACTGTGGGTCTTCCAAATGCTTTTGAATAATGGCGTTTACCTTTTTCATAAACTCTACATCTACAGGGCTACCCGTAAGGTTTTTAAAAGAAAGTGTGGGGTCGGTCTTTATCTTTTCACGAAGATGTGCCCTTAGTTCTATCAGTTTACGGATACGTACTTCCAGTTCTTGGCTATCAAAAGGTTTGGTCAGGTAGTCGTCTGCCCCGTATTCCAGGCCCTTCACTTTTTCGTGCTGAGCAGCCCGTGCAGTAAGTAAAATGATGGGGATGTGGCTGGTGCGCTCATCTCTTTTTAAAGTGTTGCATACCTCAAAACCGTTTTTGCCCGGCATCATCACATCGCTTATAACCAAGTCAGGTTGATGTTCCAGGGCCATTTCAATCCCTTGATCTCCGTCTGTAGCTTCTTTTATTTGAAAACTGTTTTGCAGTTGAAAACGGATAAAGGTGCGAACATCGGTATTGTCATCTATTATAAGTACGGTGGGGGCACTTTTCAGAGGTTTGGCTTGAGCTTCATGAGGATTTTCTACAAGCGAAAAAGTTTCTTCAGTTGTAATGGGAAGTACTGGTAAGGAGCGGGTAGAAGCCTCTAGGATTTCTTCTGCCTTAAGATGGGCTGATCCTTTCTTAAAGTGTATAGTAAAAGTAGTACTGAGGCCTTTTTCGCTTTCTACCGAAATGTGCCCTTTATGCAGTTGCACCAGCTCACGTACCAAGGCCAGGCCAATGCCAGAGCCAGGTATAGAACTATGCTCTATCCCGTCCACCTGGAAAAAGCGGTCAAAAATGAAGTGTATCTCTTCTTGAGATATACCGATGCCATCGTCTTTTACCAGCACTTCTACTGACTCCAAGTGCTCCACCACCATCACCGAAACTTCGCCTCCTGCTTTAGTAAATTTAAAGGCATTGTGCAGTAGGTTGTAAAAAATAGCTTCTACTTTTTGGCGATCTATCCACAGCGGAAGTACTTCTTTTTGAGAAAGAAAATGAAGTTTGATGTTTTGTTGTTCTGAATAAGATTCAAACGACATTACAATGCCTTTTAGCAGTTCTACAAAATTTTCTTCTGTAGCCTGTAGTCGCATCTGGCCGTGTTCCAATTTGTTAAGATCTAGCAATTGATCCACCAACTCTAGCAGGCGCCTAGCGTTTTTCTCTGCCAGGCGCAGCAGTAGTTTGTCTTCAGTATTTTGGGTGTGGCGGCTAACTCGCTCAATGGGGCCGAGTAACAAGGTAAGCGGGGTGCGAAATTCATGAGAAATATTTGCAAAAAACCTCGACTTCAACAAGGCAAGTGTTTCAACCTTCTGTTTTTCGTGCCTAATGGTTCGGATGCGTTGGAACAATCCATAAAAAAGAAGGAAAGAAAAGATGATAGTGCCTAATTGAAATGCATTTCGTGCCAAAATGGAATCGGGGAGTACTCCCAGTAAGGACAATACATAAATCAATGAAGTGAAAAACAAGGCCAATAGTGCGGCCAAAAGGTTTTTAGCTACTCCTTTTCCCTTTTTTGCCAATAGAACCACCGGGATAAAAGTGAGCACGAGCCAGACTACAAGAACTATGTTATGACCAATAACGGATGCACGAAAATCAAAAAAAGTACTGGCAAGAATCAATCTTGTGAAGATTGTGAAAAGTGCTACCCCAACATACATTATAAAGTAAGATGGATATACCCGATACAAACCGATATAGCTATTTACAAATAGCGAAACGAAAATGATAATGCAGGCTATTGTCCAATCTGAATACAAGATATTGATAGATAAGCCCGGTATAAAAAGGTCGGCAATGCCCGCTAGTACCAAAAAATAGTGGGTAAACGAAAGGTGAATTAAGCCAAAGTAGAGAAATAGCTTCTCCCTGAAATTTAGAAAAGTGAAAAGGCTTAATACAAAGAACATGAGCATGATGCCTGTGTACAGACTTTGTATGCTATACTTTTCTATGAGTTGAGAATTAAGCACATTTTGAGAGCGTATCTGTAATTCTCTAAAATGCTTAAGAGATATTGCTTGTGCACTTGTAAGCCGGAAATAGAAAGTCTTGGATTCTCCTTTTTTTAAAGATAACAAGAGGTGGTTGGCTGCAGAAAATGCTGCCTTTTCAGTCACTGGAAAATCTTTGCCAGTTTTTCCAATTGGAATCATTCGTCCATTCTCATCCACATAAGCACTCACGGTATCCATTCTATTACAAAATGTGCCGTAAAACTGCTGGTCTCCAGAATAGTTATTTACAAACCGGATCCTTGCCCACACTACAATGGGCAAAGTTGCTGGGAGTATGCTGTCCTGACTGCTGAATAATTTTTTATTCTGGTCTAAAACTGACTGCGGACTTAGCCTCAGGCCTTTGTCAATCCAAATATCCTGTTGGCCATTTAAGTTAATACTCTCAGTAGATTGGCCTTTGAGTTCTACGGTTGCCTCCGAGATATTGGCTTGCAGAATGGTAGATAAAAGAATAAGAAGAACAAATGCAGGAATAAAGCGCATGGCGTTAATTTGGAGAAACCGAGTCTTAAATTAACGGTACAATATAGGATTTCCTTTATAATAAAAAATTTACAATAAACGCTCCCAATTACATCTACTCTACCACCCAGCTATTCTTGCCTTTGATAAGTTCATCCAAATCCCCAAGCCCTTTGGCTTTAATAGAAGCATCCACTTGGTCTTGCATTGCTTTTTCGTAGGTAAATCTTTTGCCTTCATACAGCACACCAAAAGGGCGAGGTACATCATCGCCAAACATTCTACTTAGTAGATGAGCCTTGGTAGTGTCTGTTGGGTCATGTATCCACAGTTCGTTTATAGAGTAACCTTCTTCCAGCTTCACCAGTTCAGGTTGAAAACCATTTAATCGCACTCCCATTTCACCATTGTCAAATAAAAGTGGTTCGCCTGCCTGTAAATTTAAGGTGGTGGATGCTTTTTGCTTTTTATCGGTAAATTTTTCAAAAGCACCATCATTAAAGACATTACAGTTTTGATAAATTTCTACAAAAGAAGTCCCTTTGTGCTCGTGGGCTTTCTTTAATATATCGCGCATATGTATCGGGTCGCGGTCCATACTGCGGGCTACAAAGGTGGCCTCGGCACCAAGGGCTAAAGCCAGTGGATTGAAGGGATGATCAATACTACCTAATGGGCTAGACTTGGTATGAATACCTAGTTGCGAGGTAGGGGAGTATTGCCCTTTGGTTAAACCATAAATCTCGTTGTTAAAGAGAAGTACATTGATATCGAAATTGCGTCTCAGCAAATGGATAAGCTGATTTCCACCGATAGAAAGGCCATCGCCATCACCCGTTACTACCCACACGCTTAAGTTTGGATTAGCGGCTTTTAGCCCACTGGCTATAGAGGGTGCACGGCCGTGAATACTGTGCATGCCGTAGCTGTTCATATAGTAAGGAAATCGTGAGCTACAGCCAATTCCTGAAATAAAAACAAGATTTTCGCGGGCTACACCTAGCTCGGGTAGCACAGTTTGCATTTGTTTTAAAATGCTGTAATCACCACAGCCTGGGCACCAACGGATATCCTGGTCGGTGGCGAGGTCTTTAGCGGTAAGGGTGTTGTTTGTGCTCATTGTTAAGCGTGTTTTCTTATCTCCTCAAAAATCTCCTTAGCCTTAAAAGGCAAACCTTGAATTTTATTTAATCCATGAATATTGCCCTCAAATTCCTGTTTCAGGATTTTGACTAGTTGACCATTGTTTAATTCGGGAACCACAATGTTTTCGAAATTGCTGAGGTAGTCTCCAAGTTCTTTATCAAAAGGGAAAAGGTGACGAAGATGCAATTGTGAAACCGATAATCCTTCTTCGCGCGCCCAGCGCACTGCCACTTTGCTGGCTCCATACGTGCTTCCCCATCCTACTACCAATACTTTTCCTGTTGTATCGCCTTGGATAAGCTCCAAAGGGGCATACATGTCCGAAATATTTTCAACTTTTGCAGCTCTTATTTTCACCATTTTTTCATGGTTTGAAGCGCTGTAGCTCACATTGCCTGTAATATCTTCTTTTTCTAATCCACCTACGCGGTGTTCCTTACCTGCTTCGCCAGGTATGGCCCATTGGCGGGTTAAGTTTTCATTTCGCGCATAGGGTTGATAGTTGTCTCCGGTGGCTTTGTGCACAGTAATAGTAGGCAAGCTGGCCGATTTAGGAAACTTCCAGGGTGCTGCTCCATTGGCTAAGAAACCATCAGAGAGTAAAATAACCGGAGTCATTCTCTCTACAGCAATTTTGCAAGCTTCTATGGCAGCATCAAAACAATCGGATGGAGACATGGCTGCTATTACGGGTATAGGCGCTTCGCCATTTCGGCCGTATAGGGCCTGAAACAAGTCTGCTTGTTCTGTTTTGGTAGGCAGGCCTGTAGATGGCCCACCGCGCTGCACATTTACTATCACCATCGGTGTTTCTAGCATAACTGCCAGTCCCAATGCTTCTCCTTTTAGCGCCATACCAGGGCCGCTAGTTGCGGTAATAGCAAGGCTTCCGCCAAAAGATGCTCCAATGGCTGCTGTAATGGCAGCAATTTCGTCTTCGGCCTGAAATGTTTTTACTCCAAAATTTTTGTGCCTTGACAAGAAATGAAGAATATCAGAAGCAGGCGTGATGGGATAGCCTGCAAAAAATAAGTCTAAGCCAGATTGCTTGCCTGCAGCTATAAGGCCCAGCCCAAGAGCTTCGTTACCCACAATGTTGCGATAGGTGCCGGGTGCTAAATCTGCTTTTGATACTGTATATCTCTTGGCGGCCTCAATGGTTTCACCAAAATGGAAACCGGCTTTGAGAGCTCTAGTGTTTGCCTCAAGTATGGTTTCATTGCTCCTAAATTTTTGCTGAAGGAATGTCA
>JAUHWX010000009.1 GCA_030427285.1 Bacteroidia bacterium | reverse complement strand
AAGCTCTTGTAGTTTCGGAAAATCCTTGTCAATGTCCTCTCCCCTTTTTCTCAATACAGGGTCGCCATAGGCTACAATCGGTAATATCATGCAATAAATTTGCGGCAAAGGTAATGATTGCGCATTGCTATGCAATCGGGATTATTAAGCGGTTTACTAAATCTACTCAGCGCCAACCTCAATATACTTCTGGGTAAGTAAAATTTTTTCATCTTGCTGGCAATAAACACTTACGTTTCGTTTTTAAACGCTTATACCCGTTTACAAATGAAAGGTACTTTTACAAACTAGGTGTAACATATTAAATAACACATGCAGGGAATTTTAATCACACTTACCATTTTCTTTTCTATATCCACTTTTTGTCAATCTGATAAGTTTGCCTCTAAGTCTATAGAATTTGTGAAGCTGATTGTAGAATCAGCAGACATAGATGAAGTAAAAGTTCTGTTAAATGACAGTCTTCATGGCGAGGAGTTAATGGTTGAGATAAAATCAATCAGAGAAAAATTAATGCCAAATACGAAGCAAATTCAGTATTACATAGTAAAGATTGACGCACCTATCCCTTTATATAATATAAATCTTCACGATCCGAATAAGAAAGAACAATACGGAGACTTCAGAATTATGTTCTCTAATGAAAATGATGTTCTTATTGATAAATTTAATTTTTTTGAAAATCAAGAAATTGAAAAAGCTGACGATGAGGAGTTTCCAAGTTTTCCGCCACCACCACCGCCTCCTGCTCCAAGATAATAAAACATGTTACAACAAACCTATACGCAATGCGGGCTGACGAGATAAACGAAAGTTCGGTGCTTCTATTCCGCCAAAGCCCCGATAGCGCGGATTTGTAATCCATGCGTACATATCACCACTTTGCTGCCCGGATTACAAATCCGCGCCATCCAAGATTAACCTCTCAGGCTTGAAAATATGGTTAGATAAATTAAAACCCTTCCCCTTCCATAATTAAAACCCCAAAATAACGGCAGCACTTTCAACCTAAAACTCCTACCTGTAACTTTAGCTGTGTAATATTGCATCCATAGTAACAGGCCGATGTAGTGCTCTACAAAAACAATCTTGAAAATATGCTTTTCGAAAAAGGCTTATCAAAAACGGTAAAAAAAGGGACGATCCTTCAGAGGGAAGGCGATACACAGCTAAAATCTTTTGCCGTTACAAAAGGACTCCTTAGGAGCTATATTATTGACGCGAAGGGCAAAGAACACATATTTATGTTTGCGCCCGAAGATTGGATTGTTGGCGATTTATATGGCAAAGCGCTAAAACAGCCAACACGATTGTTTATAGATGCACTTGAAGATTCAGAAATTTTAGAGATTAACCCAGAAGTAGAAATTACAAACGAACTTGCGCTAAAAGGTCTTGAAAAAGCTATTCGCAGGGCAGCCATGTTGCAAAATCGCGTACTTATGCTGATGAGTGCTACGGCCTGGGAACGTTACCAATATTTTATTGAAATCTATCCTGACCTATACAACCGTGTACCTCAAAAAATGATTGCTTCCTATTTGGGCATTACCCCCCAAGCACTGAGCAGAATTAGAGGTGAGTGGGCAAGGTCAAAAAAATAAACTCCACTGTATTTGTTAACCTAGGTGAATGCATAGGATTTGATTTAGAGAGATGTTTGTACCAAATTACTATCAAAAAAATATAATCAAGATGAAGCACATTTTTATTTGGGCCATTGTTCTACTTAGCGCGCAAGCATCTTTTGCACAACAAACCATCAACACTGCCAACTCTACTGTAAAATTTGAAATTTCTAATTGGTCTGTAATAACTGTAGAGGGTACTTTCAGAGGTATGAAAGGGACTTTTAACCTAAACACGAGCGACCTCGCAAACTCTAATTTCAATATATGCATAGATGCGGCCAGCATAAATACCGACAATGAACAACGTGATGAACATCTTAAAACAGATGACTTTTTTGATGTAGAAAAATATCCAAACATTTGTTTTAAATCTACTTCCGTTACAAAGTCAGGTAAAGGCTATACAACCACCGGAACACTGACCATGCACGGAGTCTCTAAAAAAGTAAGCATCCCTTTTACATATAACAACAACACATTTACCGGCACCCTGGAAATTGATCGTACTGATTTTGGAGTTGGCTCTGACAGCGGCTTTATGGTGGGAGAGGAAGTATCTCTGGAGATCATTTGTGTAGTGAAGTAATTATTAAAAAAACTAAACCATGAATTCAAAAACGATAAACATCATTATCTGGGTATTGCAAGGAACAATGACCCTAGTATTCCTGATGGCAGGCGGTTCAAAGATCTTCATACCTTTTGATCAATATGTAGAAACAATGCCTTATGCCGCTAAACTTTCTGTTGGTATCATCAAATTTATTGGCACTCTGGAAATTTTGGGCGCCATTGGGATGAGCCTCCCATTTTTGATCAAGAAATGGTATTTCCTTTCACCTTTGGCAGCTCTAGGTTTGGCAGCAACTATGATTGGTGCCATAGTTACACATGCCGGAAGAAATGAACCTTTAGGATTACAAATTGCCTTTTTCGTTATTCTAGGAATTATTGCATTTGTACGCTACAAGCGAATCAAAACTGCAGAATAATTCTGACCATATAATTTTTTAGTTGCCACCTCTTCCAAAGTTTAAAACTTTGGAAGAGGTAAACGCAGCAAAACTTGCCAAAAAGTATACACCTTATGAAAATGTGTATAACATGGCAAGCAGTATCTGCACTCATCTTTGTACCAACAAAATAAAACAGAGATGAGTACTAAAAATCCATTTGGCAAAAAAGGCTGGACGCCTGATAGAATAAAAGACTTAAGCGGTAAAACCTTTGTAATTACCGGAACTACCAGCGGTACCGGATTTGAAGCCGCGCGCATTCTACTTTCTAAAAATGCCCGAGTAGTAATGCTAAACCGCAACCCTAAAAAAGCGGCAGACACCACAGCTCAACTCAAAAAATTGCTTGGAAATAGAATTGATGTCATCAACATTACTATGGATTTGGGTGATCAGGCTTCTGTAAAAAAAGCCGCTACCGAAGTGTTGGAAAAAGTAGATTGTATCGATGCTTTGATGTGCAACGGTGCCATTGCCCAAGTGCCCAAGCAACAAATCACAAAAGATGGTTGGGAAAGCCAAATGGGGGTGAACTTCTTTGGACATTGGACACTTCAAGCTTTACTATTTCCATTGATTGAAAAATCTAAAGGCCGCATTGTAACCGTAGGAAGTTTAGGTTACGACATGGGCATTAAAGCCATCAAATTTGATGACTTAAATTGGGACAAGGGCTACACGCCAAACGATGCATATAGCCAAAGCAAGCTGGCGCAAATCATGACCATTTACGAGCTGCAAGACCGACTGGCTGCCGCAGGAAAAACAGGCGCAAAAGCCTATGCCTGTCATCCAGGTTCTTCTAGGACATCGCTCATCAGCACCAGTGGTAGTTTTATGATGAAAATAATTTTTGGCCTGATGAAATTATCTCCATTAACGCAACCAGCAGAAAATGGTGCTTATCCTGAATTGATGTGCGCTACCGAACCTGAGTTAGACCAATCTGCTTTTTACGGCCCTACCGGCCGAAGCAATTGGGTGGGACCCGTGGGTCCGCACGAACTAAAACCTCACGCCAAGGATAAAGTGGCCGCTAACAAATTGTGGGAACTTGCGGAAAAAGAAACAGGCGTAAGTTGGAATGTATAAATTGAGAACCTTTTAACACAGAACATCATGGACATATTAAAAGCAGCCACCGATTGGGCCAAAGCCGAACTTGTTTCCACGCCATTTTTTGTGCTAGCAGGTGTGATTTTTCTAGCAGCCAGCCTTGGGTTTTGGCAAGTTGGTAAAACCGATTTAGCCAAAGCGTACATCATTCCCACCTTAGTGGCCGGAGCCTTATTGGTGATAATTGGCCTCGGGCTTTTCTTTACCAATAAATCAAGAGTCACTCAATTTGAAATCGCTTACCAAGAAAACGCGTTAACCTTTGTAGATGCAGAATTAGTACGAGCCGAAGCCACCTTGAAGGAATACAAAAACGTGGTTTTCACCGGAATTCCTATCATCATTGTTATTTGTGCTGCGGTGCTTTTCTTTGTAAACGCACCCGTTTGGCGTGCTAGCATGATTACCACTATCGCGATGCTTTCGGTAATTCTATTTATAGATGGATTGGCACATGCGCGCATAGCAGCGTACAACCAGCAATTAGTACAGGCAAAACAAGAATTGGACAAATAAAATGCAGCATTTTAATACACTTTCGTCCTATCTGGAATACTTGGAATTGCCTCGCCCAGAGCACCCCATGATTAGCGTATTTACCGCCATGGGCGATGGTTTCTTGCCCTGCCCAAAAGCGAGCTCGCCACCCATTACCAACGATTGCTACACTATCAGTTTTAAAAAATTTGTGACAGGTGAGTTAAGCTATGGCCGTACCAAATACGACTTTACCAACGGAGCTTTGTTTTTTATCGCGCCAAGACAAGTGTTGCAGTGGAATGATGCAGCAGTGTTTGAGCAAAAAGGCTTTTCCATCAACTTTCACGAAGATTTTTTGAAAGGAACCGAACTGGCGCATCAGATTAAGAAATATGGTTTCTTCTCCTATTCGGCCAATGAGGCACTGCATCTTTCGCCCAAAGAAGAAAAGCAGATAGAAGCCATCGTGGACAGTATAGACATGGAATATCAAAATAACCAGGATGAGTTTAGCAAAGACATCATCATTTCGCAGCTTACCACCCTGCTGAAATACGCCAACCGCTTTTACGAACGGCAGTTTATCAACCGCAAGGAACTTTCAAATAATTTATTGGAGCAGTTTAACGAGAAGCTCGAAGAATATTTTGACTCAGGGCGGCTACAAGAAAACGGCATTCCCAGCATTGAGCAGATTGCTGATAAATTATCCGTTTCACAGCGCTACCTGAGCGATACCCTAAAAAAGGAAACCGGCAAAACCAGCACTGAGCATCTGCAATTGTATTTGATAGACGAAGCAAAAAACATTCTGCTAGACCCCAAAAAAAGTGTAGCTGAAGTAGCTTACGCTTTGGGCTTTGAGTACCCGCCTTATTTTTCGCGCTTATTCAAAAAGAAAGAAGGCATAAGCCCTACAGAGTACCGGGAGAAGTTTAGTGTGAATTGATGAAATCTAATAAATCCCCTACACTTTAAAAAGAACCAGCCTCCATATAAGACTGCAAAATAATAGCGGCACTCACTTTGTCTATCTCCCCTTTTTCGCGCCTCTTCATCTTTTTCATGCCTGAGTCTATCATGCTTTGCATTGCCATTTTTGATGAAAAGCGCTCATCCTGAAGTACCACTTTCATCTTTGGAAAAACATTTTGAAGCTTGGTGGTAAGCTCACGCACTCGCTCTGAATTATCAGAATCACCGCCATCCAGGTTTTTAGGGTCACCTATTACAATGGTTTCATAGCTATCAGCAGCAAAGAGTTGCCTCAAATAATCCAGCAACTTTGAAGTTTCTACCGTGTCCTTTGGTGTGGCAATTATTTGCATAGGATCAGTTTCCGCTATGCCTGTTCTTTTACCTCCGATATCTAAAGCTACTATTCTTGCCAATGTGTTTTATACTTTTGCGCGAAGTTAGAGTTTAGAAATTAGACGTGAGATTTTAGACTTTCAACTAATTAACCATTTACAAATTCACATTTACACATTACATCGTGAGCGATTTACAGCAATTGATAGAGCAAGCTTGGGAAGACAGAAGCATGCTAGAAGACACCAAGGTAGTAGAAGCTATCGAAAGCATTATTGAAGATATTGACAAAGGCAGATTGAGATGTGCCGAGCCTACCGAAAACGGATGGCAAGTGAATGAATGGGTAAAAAAGGCAGTAATCCTTTATTTCCCAACCCGTAAAATGGAAACTATAGAAGCGGGTCCATTAGAGTTTCACGATAAAATTCCATTGAAGACCGGTTACAAAGAATTGGGAATTCGCGTGGTGCCTCACGCTGTAGCGCGCTATGGAGCCTACATCAGCAAAGGTGTGATTATGATGCCTTCTTATGTAAACATAGGTGCGCACGTAGACGAAGGAACTATGGTGGACACTTGGGCCACTGTAGGAAGCTGTGCTCAAATTGGTAAAAACGTTCACCTGAGTGGTGGTGTTGGTATTGGCGGTGTTTTGGAGCCTGTACAAGCTGCTCCAGTAATCATCTAAGACAACTGCTTTATCGGGTCACGCTGTATAGTTGTAGAAGGAATTCGTGTAGAAACCGAAGCTGTGCTTGGTGCTAATGTCGTACTTACAGCTTCCACCAAAATTATTGATGTAACTGGTGATGAGCCCAAAGAAATCAAAGGATATGTTCCTGCTCGTTCGGTTGTAATTCCAGGAAGCTACACTAAGAAATTCCCAGCTGGTGATTTTCAAGTGCCATGTGCTTTGATTATTGGTACAAGAAAGGAAAGCACCAACAAGAAGACCTCTTTGAACGATGCTTTGAGAGAATACGGAGTATCTGTTTAAATAATGAAGGAGTAAGGAATAAGTAGTAGGGAGCAATTCACCACTACTTACTACTTACTCCCTACTCAATACTAAGCCCGTCCCACGCCAACTGCATCCCTTTTGGCAAATCTTTACTTACCTCAGCATGAAGTCCAAGCTGATGGCTAATATGCGTGAAGTAAGAATTTTCCACTCCTAGTTCCTTGGTGAGTTCTATCGCCTCATCCAGCGTAAAATGTGAATGATGATTCTTTTTGCGCAAAGCATTTACAACAAAATGCTTGCTTCCTTTTATCAGGTTCTTTTCGGTTTCTCCAATGTAATTTGCGTCAGTCACATAAGTGAAATCGTCCATTCTAAATCCCAAAACCGGCAATTGCCCATGCATCACTTTTATGGGTATAAATTTGATATCACCAATGGTGAAAGGTGTTTTCATATCAATGGTTTTCAACACCACCTGTGGCACTCCGGGGTAATCACCATTTTGAAAAATATAGGAATATTGCTCGCGAAGTCTTTTCTGTACACGCTCGGTGGCATATATCTCCATCGGCTTGTTTTGAATAAAATTATAAGCTCGAACCTCATCCAAACCAGCAGTATGATCCATGTGTTCATGGGTAATAATAATGGCATCCATTTTCATCACTCCTGCCCTTAGCATTTGATATCTAAAATCTGGCCCGGCATCAATGTTTACCGTAGTAGTTTTGCTTTGTACTAATAATGAACTTCTTAGCCTTTTATCTCTTTTATCATCCGAGGTGCATACCTTACACGTACATCCTATTATAGGTATGCCTTGAGAAGTTCCGGTTCCAAGAAATGTGAATTTCATACAATAGCGTTTAGTAAAAGCGTTTAAAATAATGAGGAAAAAAGAACATTGGCCCTATTAAATAGTAATTTTGTACTGCAAACTTAAAATATAGTCATGGAGCGTGTTGTATTGACCACGAGTCAGAAAGCTTTAAAGATAAATCTCAACGAAAACATTTATGGAACTTTCGCAGAAATAGGTGCCGGGCAAGAAGTTGTGCGTCACTTTTTTAGAGCGGGCGGTGCCTCGGGTACCGTAGCGAAAACCATGAGTGCTTACGACAAGGATTTTAGTGATGCCATTTATGGTCGTGAAATAGACGGCCGCTACGTTACAGAGGCGCGCTTGCGCAAAATGCTGGATCATGAATACAGCCTTATTGAGCAGCGATTGAGCCGTGATAAATTTCCTAACAAGTGCTACTTCACATTTTCAGATACCATTGCCACTATCAACTTTACTAAGAAGTTTAAAGGTCATGGATGGATGGGATTGCGTTTTCAATTGGATCCCGATCAAGCTCCAAATGATGTGATCTTTCACGTGAGAATGAAAGAAGAGGAAGCATACCTGCAGCAGGAAACTATCGGTATTATGGGCGTAAACCTGATTTACGGGTGTTTCCATATTCGCAATAATCCCGAGGAATTGCTTCGCTCACTTTACGATAACATTGCCAAGTATAAGGTAGAAATCGACATGGTTCACTTTGAGGGACCAGAGTTTCAGAGTGTGGATAACCGATTGATGTCACTCCAGTTGATTAAAAACGGAATGACCGATGCTGTGATTTTTGGCCCTGAAGGGAAAAACATTTTACCAGCTGCACTACTTTACAAGAAAAACATACTTGCCCTAAGAGGTAGCTTTAGACCTGCCACTAAGGTGAATATTGACATGATCAAAAAAGGCTTTGGCTACTTTGTAGACGAGCGTAAAGTAGATCGTGAAAATATGGTGGTACTTTTTGAAATCACCTTGAACAATCTGAAATCTGAAGGTCAGATTGACGAACAAGACTTTTTGGACAGAGCCGAAATACTTTGTTCTCTAGGGCAAACGGTGCTTATTTCAAACTACCAACAGTATTATAAACTTGTTGAATATTTTACCAGATATACTGAAGAGCGTATGGGCCTCATTATGGGGGTTACCAACCTCAGAGAGTTGTTTGATGAAAAGTACTACCGCGATTTGAAAGGTGGAATTTTGGAAGCTTTTGGTATTCTTTATTCAACAGACCTCAAGCTTTACATTTATCCATCACAAACCACTCCTGATGAAGAAGTGGAAACCAGCAAATCGGTTAAAATTCATCCAAGGTTGAAACCTCTTTTTGATTACCTAATGTTCAATCGCAGGATTGTAGACATTGAAAATTACGATCCAGAGATTCTTCAAATATTCTCTAGAGATGTGCTTCAACACATTAGAAATGGCGATGGCGAGTGGGAAAACGCTTTGCCTGCCTATGTAGATAATATTATTCGAGACAAAGAACTTTTTGGCTACAAAGCCGATAGTGAAAAGTCAAAAAAGGATAAAGAGATAGAAGAGAGCGAGGCACAATAGCACAGTTCATCTTCAAACAAAAAAGCCCCGAAATGATTGACATTTCGGGGCTTCTTATTTTATAAGTAATCTTATCTATGCTGGCACTGGTACCATCATATTTTTAAGCGTTTCTATTACATAATCCAATTCTTCACGGGTATTATTTTTACCGAAAGAAAAACGGATAATTGCACATTGATTATCAGGATCAATAGCCTCAATTACGTGAGACCCCTTTTGACTGCCACTAGTACAAGCACTTCCACCGCTTACCATTACACCATTCATATCTAATGTAAATAGATACATACCGTCTTTTGGTAAACATGGCAGGCTGCAGCTTAGCACTGTAAGCAAGCTTTTATCAAGCTGATCGCTCAATCCATTAAAGCGAACATCTCTAATTTCCGCTTTCAACTGATCAATCATATATTGCTTTAGATCCGTGATGTGTGCATTTTCCGCTTCCATATTTTCAATAGAAAGTTGGAAAGCTTTGTGCAAACCAGCAATACCAAGAACATTCTCAGTACCACCTCTCATATTTCTTTCTTGAGAACCTCCGCTGATGAATGAGTGACATTTTACGCGATGATTTACATACATAAACCCTACTCCTTTTGGTCCGTAAAACTTATGAGCTGATGCCGCCAAAAAATCAATTGGAAGCTCACTTAAATCAAGATTGCAATGTGCCATAGTTTGCACTGTATCCGTATGAAAATAAGCATTGTGAGCTCGGCACATTGTTCCTACAGTTTTCAAGTCAAGTAAGTTTCCTACTTCATTGTTTCCATGCATCAACGAAACTAAGGTTGGAGTACCTTCTTTAAGAAGCTCTTCAAGGTGATTAAGATCAATCACCCCTTTGTCCAAAAGATTTACAAAAACTAATTCAACACCAAAGTTTTTAGCCATTGCTTGAGCTGTGTGAAGCACAGCGTGGTGTTCTATTTTTGAAGTAATGATTCTCTTAACTCCACAATCTCTTACTGCCAAAGTAAGGGCAGCATTGTCGGCTTCGGTGCCTCCTGAAGTAAAAACGATTTCATTTCCTGTGCATCCCAAAGTCTTAGAAATATACTTTCTGGCTTCTTCCACCACGCTTTTAGCCTTGCGGCCAAATTGGTGTGTAGATGATGGATTCCCGAAAGGGCCATTCATCACTTCCAGCATATATTGCTTTACTTCTTCTCTGATTGGCGTTGTTGCCGCGTTGTCCAAATAAATTCTCTTCTTACTTTCCAAACCAGTCATTTACTATTTGTTCTTCTCGTCCTTTAAACGTTTTATGCTCATACTCATTGGTTTTGCAATGGTACTCATAATCTTTTTTATACTTATTATGATTTAATGCAATATCCTCAATCGCATCGCAAATCATTTCTACTTCAGCATTAGTCATAGTGGGGTGCAAAGATAATCTAACCCAACCTGGTTTGCGAGAAAGATCACCATGGTCTATCATAGTGGTCACTTCGCGGCTCATCTCCTCATCCACATGAAGTAAATAGTGCCCATAGGTACCTGCACAGCTACAGCCTCCACGTACTTGTATGCCATACATGTCATTGAGCAACTTTACAAAAAGGTTAAAGTGCAAATCATCTACATAAAAAGAAATCGCACCCAAACGATCATGAATATTGCCTGCCAAAATATTCATACCAGGGATAGCTGACATTCTCAAAAGAGTATACTGCACAATCTCATTTTCACGATCATGCATTTCTTTTACCCCCATTTCATCCTTTAACTTTACGGCTAATGCGGCTTTTATGGTTTGTAAAAATCCGGGGGTTCCACCATCTTCCCTGGTTTCGATGTCTGCAAAATAACTATGCCCCCCCCAAGGGTTTGTCCAACTTACAGTTCCCCCACCAGGCTGATCGGGTACTTTATTATTATAAAGGCTACTGCAAAACACCAATATACCTGGTGTGCCCGGGCCCCCTAAAAATTTATGTGGTGAGAAAAAGATGGCGTCCAATTTACATTCTTCATCCTCGGGGTGCATATTAATTTCTACGTAAGGGCCGCTGCAAGCAAAATCCACAAAACAATAGCCTCCATTTTGATGCATGATTTTGGCAACGTCATAATACGGGGTAGAAATACCAGTAACATTACTGCATGAAGTGATACTTGCAATTTTCACCTTGCGAGTTTTATATTGCTCCATCAAAGTTTTCAGGTGATCTAAATCCATCAAACCATCATCATTGGCATTTATCACTATTACCTCAGCAACGGTCTCAAGCCAGGAGGTTTGATTAGAATGATGCTCCATGTGGCTGATAAACACGACCGGCAAATCATCGCCATGGAGAGCCACACTTTGCTGAAAACGTTCCGGAACTTTTAGCCCAAGCATTCTTTGCAGCTTAAGTACTGCACCAGTCATACCCGTTCCCACGGGAATTAAGGCATCTGTACTTTTAGCATTTACATGTTCTTTTATTAGCACCTTTGCTTCGTGATAAGCCTTAGTCATCACCCTTCCCGTAAAGGAAGTTTCAGTGTGTGTATTTGCAACATACCTTCCTAAATCATCTTTGAGAAGCTTTTCAATTGGCTCATATAACCTACCGCTGGCTATCCAGTCAGCGTACAAAATTTTCTTTGGGCCAAATGGTCCCTCAAAGGTTTGATCAATACCAATTATATTCCTCCTGAATTTGGAGAAGTGTTCTTCCAATTCAGACTTTTCAAGCTGGGGGCGATTTAGTGTAGTTGGTTGCATTGATTGATGTTTTATTTGGCCATTTCCATCATTTCGTTCACAAATTTATCACCCAGTTCCTGGGCCTTTTCGGCAGTAGCTGCTTCTGTGTACACTCTGATGATAGGCTCTGTATTTGACTTACGTAAATGTACCCACTCTTTTTCAAAATCAATTTTTACTCCGTCAATCGTTGAAATTTCTTCGGCAGAATACTTTTCTTTTACTGTTTCCAAAAGACCATCCACGTCCATTCCTGGCTCAAGCTCAATCTTATTTTTAGCCATATAATACTCTGGGTAGCTCGCTCTAAGCTCGCTCATCTTCTTTCCTGAGGTAGCCATTAATGACAATATCAAAGCTGTCCCCACCAATGAATCACGTCCATAATGAAGATCTGGTAAAATCACACCTCCATTGCCTTCTCCACCAAGTACAGCATTTTGAGCCTTCATTTTTTCTACCACGTTTACCTCTCCTACTGCGCTGGCAAAATATTCACAGCCTTTAGCTTCAGCTAAATCTCTAAGAGCACGGCTGCTGCTAAGGTTACTCACTACCGCTCCCTTCTTTTTATCTAAAAGGTAATCTGCGCAAGCTACCAAAGTGTACTCTTCGCCAAACATCTTTCCGTCTTCAGAAATTAGCGCCAAGCGATCTACATCAGGATCTACCACAATGCCCACATCACAACCTTTATCTTTTACCAAAGACATGATATCCCCAAGGTGTTTTTCCAGTGGCTCTGGGTTGTGAGGAAAACGACCGTGAGGCTCACAGTACAATTCTTCTACTTGCTCCACTCCTAGCCTTTTTAATAAATAAGGAATGAAAACGCCTCCGGTAGAATTCACACCATCAACAGCTACCTTAAAGTTTGCAGCCTTTATTTTTTCAGTTTCAATGTATGGAAGGGCAAGAATGGCGTCTACATGTTTTTCCATCGAATCAGTGTTTTCGATCAACTTGCCCAAATCCTGAACTTCGGCAAAGTCATACTCCTCAGATTCTACTAATCGTAAAATCTCTTTACCATCATCACCACTCAAAAATTCACCTTTTCCATTAAGTAATTTAAGAGCATTCCATTGTACAGGGTTGTGAGAAGCGGTAAGAATAATACCGCCATCTGCTTTTTCAAAAACCACCGCCATTTCCACCGTTGGTGTGGTTGAAAGATCTAGGTCTACAATATCTATCCCAAGGCCAATAAGGGTATTTTGTACCAGCTGCTGTATCATTCCACCCGAAGGACGAGCATCACGACCAATCACCACTTTTACTTTTTCTTGCTTACCTTTCTTTATCCAGGTTCCATAAGCCGCGGCAAATTTCACCGCATCTAGTGGTGTCAGGTTGTCACCAGCACTGCCACCGATAGTTCCTCTAATTCCCGAAATAGATTTTATTAATGTCATTTATATTGAATATCTACGTTAATCCTAGAGCAAAGATAGCAAACCCAATCGCCCTACCACGCCTCACTAATTTGAGTATTGTTGATTAAATTGTGGAAAATGGAAATTGTGGCTCTACTTTTGCCATGAGCAAATACATATTTTTAAGTATAGATCAAAGCACACACAGATATGCACGAGGACGATGATTTAGAAGAAGGAAACTTGGAAAGGATTTTACCCCTTATTACTCGCTTTGAGGATATGCTCGATCGAAAAGAGGAGTGGTTTTTTGATGTAGATGAATTTGAAACTCTTTCTGACTATTACTATGAAAATGGTAAGGTAAAAAAAGCACTAAAAGCTGCAAAGATTGCTATGGAGCAGCATCCTTCCAGTTCAACTTTTATAGTAAGGATGGCACACTACCACACTGCAAACAATAACTTAAAGGAAGCTTTATTGTCTCTAAAAAAATTAGAAACCATAGAGCCCGATGGATATGATTTGTACATGACGCGTGCTACCATTTACAGCAAAGCCGGAAAGCACCAACGGGCTTTACATTTTTACAAAGCTGCCCTAAAAAAGGCGAGTTTTCCTGAAGATGTGTGGCCGCTAATTGCCATTGAGCATCAAATGATGGGCAATTTTGAAATGGCTTTAAAATATCTAAAACTCACTTTAGAAGCCAATGTAGAAGATGAAATTGCCATTTATAATATCGCACTGTGCTTTGACCTCTTGGACAAGGGTGAGGAAGGTATAAATTTCTTTAAAAAATTTACCGATAGAAATCCCTATTGTGAAGTTGCATGGTATCACTTAGCCATACTTTCTGCCAAAGAAAGATTGAATGAAGAAGCACTTAGAGCCATTGATTACGCCATTTTGATTGATGAATACTTTACAGCTGCCTACTACGAAAAAGCCAGGATTCTGGAGCGTACTTTTCGCTACAAAGAAGCGGCCGAAACCTATATGGAGAGTTTTGAATATGAAGGACCAACTGGTTTTTCATATTACAAAATTGGACTTTGCTATTTAAACATGGATAAGTCTGAAAAAGCAGAAAGCTATTTGACCAAAGCCATTCAAGAAGACCCTGATTTGGATGAAGCTTTTTATGAGCTTGCTCTTTTAAAAGACGAACAAAAAGCCGGAGCGGAAGCAATTTACTTTATTGGTAAAGCCTTGGAGCTAGATACCGAAAACACCGACTATCTTTTTACCAGTGCCGAAATTCACCGTAGAGGTGGAATGTTGAACGAGGCAGAAGTTATTTATCAAAGTATCATCGAAAAAGGCTTTATCGACCCTGAAGTGTTTATGGATTATGCCGAGCTACTTTTTGATCTTTGTGAGTTTGATGATGGGATGGAAGTACTTTATCAAGGCGTACAATTAAACCCGGAGTCAGCGGATATGAATTATCGCATTTGCGGGTATCTATACACTCTTGAGGAAAGCGATGAAGCTGATATCTACTTCAAAAGAGCTGTGGATTTGAACCCAGATAGAAGAATGTTTTTCTTTGAGCTATTTCCAAAACTTAAAGAATCATTATCTATTAAGAAGATTTTGAAGGACAAACGTCTGTAGAAATTAATCCTCTGCCTTTTCCGTTTGAATATCCAGTACTTTAGAAAGCGTTGTCAAAATTCGGCTATGCTTTTTTACAAATGGATTCTCCTCATCCCAAACATAACCGGCAAGCACAGAACAAATCTGATCTTTAAACTGCTGTAAGGAGCTTGGCGAGAAGAAAATTTTCGGTAAGTTCCCATCATACCAACCTTTTACGTAAGAGCGAAAAGTATCTACCCCACGCTGAATGTAAGCTACATATTCGGTGTCCCAATCTACCGCTTCACCACGAAGCTGCCTATCCAAAAGATTTGCAGCAAGCACTCCTGACTCCATGGCAAAAGTTACTCCTGAACTGAAAATGGGGTCTAAAAATTCCGTGCTATTTCCGGTAAGGACAAACCCTTTCCCATGAAAGCGACTAACGGCAGATGAATATGCACTTATTTTTTTTGCTTCCATAGTAAACTCAACCTCACCTAACTTTGGAGCTATATAAGCGCTACTAGCAATAAGTTTTAAAAGACTCTCTTTATCACTCAAGCCTTTTAAATGGTCAAAAGCTTCGATAACACCCACAAAACCAACTGAAGCGCGGCCATCCGAAAATGGAATGAGCCAGGCCCATATTTTGTCGGTCACGGTTACAATGTCTATGCGCTTATCATACTCGTGAATTGCATCATATTTCACATGCCCAAAAACCGCCATTCTGGGAGCTAAATCGGAAGGCTTATCCAATCCCAACATACGTGGAACTACACGACCATAGCCACTTCCATCAATTACGAATTGGCACTCAATAACCTCTTTTTTACCATCAACATCCGTATAATGTACCACCTGCCTTTCAGCGCCAAAATCAATATGAGTGACGGTGGCTTCGTATTGCAAATTCACACCACGATTGGCAACCTCTTCGGCCAAAGCCATGTCCAGTTCAGAGCGTGGCGCTTGCCATGTCCAACTCCAACCTTCAGTAAATTGCTGGCTAAAATCGAAGTCGCAAATTTCTCCATCCTTATAAAATCGAGCACCTACCTTTTTTTGAAAACCAAGCTTTTCCACAACACCAGTCAAACCTGCGGCCTCAAGGCTTTCCATACACCTAGGCAAGAGACTTTCACCAATTACAAATCGTGGAAAACGCTGCTTTTCGAGCATAGCCACTTTCCAACCTTTTTTTTGCAAAACTGCAGCTGATAAACTTCCTGCAGGCCCCGCTCCTATCACCACTACATCACATTTCATCGTGCTCATGCTATATTAAGTTTTCAGAAATAACCTTAGGCTTTTCTTATTTTTTCTAAGAGGAATTTTTTATCGATAAATTCGGAACAGGTAACTAATGAACTAATTGAAACACCCAAAATTCCATGTAAGTTTATATTCTGACCTGTAAGGTACAAGTTGGGAATTTTTGTTTTTGGGGTAATAAAGGTTTTTAGTGGCGCATTGTAATCCTTCACCACTCCATAAATAGAGCCATCTGAATTACCAATGTAGTCGCGGTAAGTAAGTGGAGTACTGCTGTACATGCTTTTTATGCAGCTCCTTATGTTTGGAAATTTCTTCTCCACTTCTTTTAGTAAAACCTCTTCCTTTCCTTTTTTAAATTGCTCATAGCCCTCCCCCCTTTCCGATGGCTTTACCACGGTTCTTAGCGAATTTTCCCATTGTTTTACTTCGCTGTATTTCATGTAAGCCAGTATAATTATCCCCTTGGCATATTTTTGATTTTGGCTATGAGCCGGAGTACTAAACATGTAAGAACTCGGCCAAGTGTCCGCATCTTCATCTACGCTTTTCCACACGTCCAGATCTTTGTGATGATAGTAATTATAGTTTTGGTACTCAAAAGTTCCGGGCTTACAAACTATATTAAGTATAAAGGCAGAAACCGAATTCTCAAGGCTCTTTATCCTATTTACATAAGCCTTTCTCACCCGGCCGTCTTCCACCATATCCAGAGTATCCTGCGGGTGGATGTTGGATATAAAATTCTCGCCATAAAACCGCTGACCATCTTCGGCCACCGCACAACTTATGCGCTTATCATCGTATTCAAAACGCACAATTTCTGTCCTTTTTAAAACCTGCCCACCCATTTTGCGGATAGATTTTGCCAAATGCTTGGCTATCTGTGCGCCACCATCCACGCATCTAAACGAACTTTCGATATAGGTATTTACGATAAGGGCATGAACATACAAGGGGGTTTTTCCTGCTATGCCGGCATACAGCATATTGCTGCCTGCAAGCACCGCCTGCAAAGTTTTATTTGGAGTAAGATTTTCCAAATACTCTTTTACACCAATGCCCAGCACCTTATCCTCCAGATAGCTCTCCTGGCTGTACTCCAAATTATAAAGTGGAAAGTGCGCGCAAATTTCCTGAACAGTTTTGCAGTACTCATCTATGGCTCCCTTCTCTTCCGGAAATTGCTCAATCAATGACTTGGCAAAAGCATCATAGCCCTGTGCATGATAATACTCCTGCTTATCACCATTGAATGTAATCCTATCAAACCTGGCGTCCATCTTCACCAAATTGAGCTTATCCATTAAGCCGAAGTACTTAAACATTTGATACAAGTTTTGGCCTTCTTCTAAGCCTCCTATATAATGTACCCCTGTATCAAAAGCTACCTTCTCACGGCTAAACACCTGAAGGTTTCCTCCCAGTTGATGGTTTTTTTCGAGCACACAAACGGAATAACCTTCATCAGCCAAAATGTAGCCGCATTCAAGACCTCCAAGTCCACTTCCTATAATTACAAAATCATACGGGTGCTCTTCATTCATATATTTCCGGCCTTTGTAAGAATCAACGTTTGGTTAGATGTACTTCCATTTTGATTAAATTCCTCGCAACTCATTCTATATTTTTTCGCTATTTCCAGCACTACAGATTTGCCGATAAAGCTAAGCTCATTTTCAGTTTTATTGAAACCCATCAATCGGGTTGAGAAAAATTCTGTCAACTCAGTCTGCTTGTGCTTTGTGTTTTCCGCAAAACCATCACGCACCAAAATTCGTCCTCCTACATTTAGTGCTTCACAACATTCTTCTAGCAATTGCTGCTGTCGCGAAATTGGTAAATAATGCAATACATCTTTAATAATATAGCAGTCTGCCGGTGTTGGTTGGTAGTTTTTCAAATTAGCTACAGCAAAATTCAATTTCTCATTCATTGCGTAGCCGTTTTTTGCTACATCGATTTTATCATCATCATAATCTAAGCCTACAATTTGGCGTTCCTTTCCGGTAAAGTGCAGCATATAACTCAAGTAACCATAGCCACAACCCAGGTCAACTATCACTCCATGCTTAGGTGTGTTTTCATCAAAAATGCGGAAGTTTTTTTCGAGCTTTAGCTTAATACGAACGTACCATTCTAAAATTGGGCCTTTATAAATGTAGTTTGCAAAAACAGCATCTCGGTGATAATTCACATCTTCTCGCTCATCAACTATGACTTGCAATTCATTGCGCATATATCGCCCAATAAGCTTTGCCCTTTCGCGATAACCGGTTCCAAATGAAGTATCATCAGGGGCGATTCTTGGCAAAATTTTTATGGTAAGATGTCCACTCAATAAAACAAAACCTCCTTTGCGAATGGTGTAATCAAAACCATGAAGCAACACAGGAATAATATCTACCTGGTACTTTTCTGCTAAGTAAAAAGCCCCTTTGTGAAAACGCTTCATCGTGCCATCTACAGAGCGGGTTCCCTCGGGAAATATCACCACCGAGTAGCCATTATCCAGGCATTCTTTGATGTGGTCTTCATTTTCATTGAGTTCATTCACGGCAGTAGGAAAGCCAGCATATCGCACCACCCAACCAAATAATGGCGAGCGCCAAACCCAATCTTTAGTCAGAATAACAATGCCCGGACGAAGCATTACGGTGGCCAAAATATCTATAAATGACTGGTGGTTAGCAACAATGATTCCGGGCTTTTCAAACTTTTCGTTGTTCACGTTTATTCTGGTCTTTTTCACATTCATCATGATGTAAATCACAGACCAGGCAAACTTGCTTATAATGAAATTGTATACCCTCTTTTTCCATTTTGTCCTTGCCGGAAAAATGTAAAATACGGGAACCAGTAAAGTCATCAGGATACATCCTAAAGCAAAATATCCAAAGGAAATAAAGCTCGCCAAAATGATGAAAAAAGTAAGGGGTTGTAGCCGTTTTTCTTTTCTCTTCTGAACGGTATATTCAAAAATAAGCGGCTGCAACGTGAGTGATATAAAGGAGATACAAAGCATTCCGATAACGGAAAGTGCCGCGATAGAAGATAGCGCTGGGTGCTTAGCAAAAAGCAAAACTCCTGTACCTATAATAGTGGTGGTGGTAGAAAGTATGATAGAACTTCGATAGGACTTAAGCTTGTTAATCCCGAGCTTAAACTTGCTAAGAAGACCGTCCGTCACAAAAATGCAGAAGTCGTCACCGAGCCCAAAAATAAAGGTGGTGACGAGCACATTTACAAAATTGAATTTAATATCAAACAGACCGCATAAGCCGAGTATCCAAAACCAACTCAGCACCATTGGCAAAAAGGTGAGTAGCGCCAATTCTATTCTTCCGTAGTTTATCAATAAGGTGATAAAAACAAGGCTTGTGGTAATAATCAAAAGCAAATTAAAATTGTCCTTTACCACATCAATAAGACTTGTGGCCATAGCGGTTTTATCTACCATCAAGCCTTCCGTTTTGGCTATAGCTTTTTCAATTTCTTCAAAATGCTCTGGAAGAGTATTCACCACATTGATAACCCCCACCTTGTTTTCATCCACTAAAAAGAAGTTGGAAAAAACGGCTTCCTGTAAAAGCTCAGTGGGCAATTGATAGTCTTGATAGCTGCGCCCCAGCAAATCATAAAACTCCTCGAAACCATTTTCCTTAATACCTAACTCTAAGCCAGCACTTACATACAAAGCTTTTAATCTGTCATTTTGCCCCAGTCTGGCATTCCAGTTTTCAGCTCTTTGCTCAGCTTCCGCTGAAGTGGGAAAAAGGTGATTGATAGAAACTACAGAATTTGCCGCTCCTTTATTTTTTAAAGAATCTAAAACCAAAGACACTTGTTTGTTTTTATCAATTGCCTTTTGAATATTTTCCCCCTCCGTAACTATATATACAGTCTTCTCTTTAGTTTTAGAATTAGTGATGGCCTGCTCAGCCTGTTGCAACTCTTCGGGGAAGTAGTTGATTTTATTTAAATCATCCTCAAAGGCTACATCATTTACAAAAAAGGATAAAACTACAGTGATAATTACAATCACCCCTAGTATCAAAACAGGTCTAGGTTTAACCGATGCAAAAACTCTGTCCAGCCAATGCTCACTTGTGCTAAGCTTTCTTTTAAGATTTAGGGTCTCCACCAAAAGAGGCAATACAAACAGCACAAAAAACAAAGTTCCGATAAGGCTAAATGAAGCTAAAAGGCCAAAATCACCAAGGATTTCAGACTTAAGAAACAGTAAACTCAAAAAGGCTAAAACTGTGGTGAAACAGCTTAATACCAGCGGCCATGAAATTTCTCTTAAGGAAGAAGCCACGCTTGACGAATGCTTGATATGCGTAAATGTGTGAAAACAATAATCAAGCGCGATGCCTAAAACAATAGAACCTGCGCCAATGGTCACGATTGAAATTTCACCCTTAATAAGATAAACCATTCCCAGGGCAACAGTAATTCCGAAAAGTGGTGGCAGGAAAAACACCAGCGGAACCACCCATTTGCGATAATACCAAAACAGCAAAGCCAAAATCAAAACCACAGCGGCAATGCCTGCTAAGGTGGTATCATCTTTAATTTGGTCAGCATTGGCTGCAGCTATTACAGGCCCTCCAAAAAACAAAACCTCAGCGTCATCTACACTCTTGGAGGCACTTTTTAAATGCTCAATTAAAATCCCATTGTTCTTTGATTCAGAAGCAGGAAACCCAGGACTAACGATAAGAAGAACATATTTTCCATCTTCTGTAAAAAGGTGATTGTCCTTCAATTCAAAATCCCCGCCCTCTTTGAAGCCCGCCAACTTATTTACCACTTTGCCGTACATCCCAGCGGGATCGCGCATCAAATATTTGCGCAGGGCATAACCCTCCGGAGATGTAAGCTTTGACAATACATTTTGCACATTGGTCTCCACTTTAGCGCTATTTTGGGTGTCCAATATGGAGTCGGCTTCTTCTACCGTAAGGAAAAATGGCAGGTAATCGTAGAAATAATCCAGCGAAGACTGAGCTGCCGAAGTGCCCATTTCAAACTCCACGGTATCAATTAGCGCAAAAGCGGAACTGTCGATGTTCTGTAAAAACAGATGACCTTGCTCAATATACTTTGAACCATCTGTGGCTGTATCTCCACCAATTGCCACAATTATTTTACTGGCAAGGGGCGACTTTTTGTAAAAATCCTGATACTGCTGCAATGCTGAATCTCGCGGAAAAGTCTTAGAAATATCTTCCTGAATAGAAATTTGACTTGCAAAAAAACCAAACACTCCCCACAGCATAGCTGCCCCAATTAGGGCAAGCGCCTTATGCTTTTGCAGGTAGCGATAGATTTTTTCGGTCATGGTTGCATATGGCTAATTGCCGAGTAAATGAGCCAGATTTTCTGATTTTAATTCGGTCTTGAGTAAGCACCTAATATTTCGAAGCCTGAACCAGAAAGTACTATCTCAAAATTGTAATAGCCAAAAATAGCATTGCTCTTGCAACTGACCTTGCATTGAAAACAATTATTGTAAGTCATTGGGCTAAAAGCATCATTTTACATAAATTCTACCCCCAATTGAATAATAGGCCTGAGGCGTAACCTGCCAATTTAGTCATTGCTCAAAAAAAACTAAGTTTGCGCGCTGCTTTTAGCCTATAAAAAACCCAAGTAGCTATACTCTATGTATCTTCAAGATTTCGGTGACTTTTTCTACAATGGCGCTAGCTTTAGAGTGTCAAATGACACGTTAAAATTAGTCGAAAGATCGCACCAGTTTTTATCCAGCTTTTCCAAAGACAAAATTATATACGGCATCAACACAGGCTTTGGACCCATGGCTCAATATAAAATCAGCAAAGAAGATCAGGAGCAATTGCAGTATAACCTGGTACGCAGCCATGCCACAGGCCAAGGGCCAAAACTAGGTGACGAATATGTAAGGGCCGTGATGCTTTGCCGCATTAACACACTTAGCTTGGGGCATTCTGGTGTAAGCCTTGGCGTAATAAAACAACTCGAATCTTATATTCAAAATAATATTTGCCCCATCATTCCTGAGCACGGTAGCGTGGGCGCCAGTGGAGATTTGGTGCAGCTCGCACATCTTGCACTTGGCCTTATTGGCGAGGGAAAATGTACTTACCAAAATGAAGTTCGCCCAGTGGCTGATGTGCTAAAAGAGCTGAATCTACAACCTTTAAAACTTCGATTGAGAGATGGCTTGGCGCTGATAAACGGTACTTCCTGCATGAGTGGTATTGGAATGATCAACCTGCTACACGCCAGCAATCTGCTGAGCTGGACTACTCTTACGGGAGCTATTATCAACGAGTTGGTAGAAGCGTATGACGATTCCTTCTCCAAGGAATTAAATCAGGTAAAAAAGCACCGCGGGCAGAATCATATTGCGGCCGCAATGCGTGCAAGCCTGAGCGATAGTAAGCGCATACGCAAAAGAGAAGATCACCTTTTTAAATCCGACACAGGGGGCGATGTAATTCCACACAAAGAAAAAGTACAGGAATACTATTCATTCCGCTGCATTCCGCAGGTTTTAGGTCCTATCTATGATAGTATCAAGAATGCAAAAAATATTCTTGAAGAAGAAATAAGCTCCGCCAATGATAACCCTATCATTGATCTGGAAAAAGAAAATGTATATCATGGTGGTAATTTTCATGGCGACTATGTGGCCTATGAAATGGACAAGCTAAAAATTGGTATCACTAAGCTTTCGATGCTTTGTGAACGCCAGCTAAATTACCTAATGAACCACCAGCTCAATGACCGCTTCCCTCCCTTTATGAACTTGGGTAAGCTTGGGTTAAATTTTGGCGTGCAGGGTGTACAGTTTACCGCAACCTCTACTACTGCCGAAAACCAAACCCTTTCATTCCCAATGTCTGTGCATTCTATTCCTAATAACAATGACAATCAAGACATTGTAAGTATGGGTAGCAATGCAGCATTAATGGCTAAAAAGGTAATTGACAATTCATTTCAGGTACTGGCGATTGAAGCTGTGGCGATAGCGCAAGCGATAGATTATATTGATGATAAGGAGAAACTTAGCGAAAACACGATAAAGTTTCACAAAATGATTCGCAATTTTGTAGAAACCATAAAAGATGACCGCTTTTTGGCCGAAGAAATTGCACAACTTACCAATCACTTGCAAGGCACAAAATCATTCCTTCAAGTAGATTTCTAAAACACAAAATTGATGAGTAAATATGCACTGGTTACAGGTGGCTCCAGAGGTATTGGTAAAGTTATCTGCCAAAAAATAGCCTCAGATTTAGGTTACCACGTTATCATAAACTATAGCAGCAATAAGGCTGCGGCCGAAGAAACACTTAAAAGCATTGAAGAGCAAGGTGGCGAAGCTTCACTTATGCAATTTAATGTGACCGATGCCAAAGCAGTGGAAGCCGCATTGGACAAATGGCACAAGGAAAACCCCGGTGCTGTGATTGAAGTTTTGGTAAATAATGCCGGTATTACGCATGACGGACTTTTTATGCTGATGACAGACAGCCAGTGGAGCAATGTTATAGATGTAAGCCTAAACGGATTTTATAATGTGAGTCGCCAACTAATGCACAAAATGCTGCGTAATCGATATGGGCGTGTAGTCAATGTAGTTTCCGTTTCCGGACAAAAAGGTACTCCGGGTCAAGTAAATTATTCTGCCGCTAAGGCAGGTGTAATAGGTGCTACCAAAGCGTTGGCACAGGAAGTTGCCAAACGCAATATTACTGTAAACGCAGTGGCTCCAGGTTTTATTAATACCGATATGACCAAAGATTTAGACCAAAAGGAAATGCTAAAATTCGTACCGATGAATCGCTTTGGCGAGGCAGAAGAAGTGGCTGACTTGGTAAGTTTTCTTGTTTCCAAAAAAGCTTCATACATTACCGGTGAAGTAGTGAACATAAACGGGGGCATTTATTCTTAAAATATGACACGGGTAGTAATTACAGGTATTGGCATTCACTCTTGCCTTGGCACTGATGTAAATGAAGTGACGGAGTCCCTGCGTGCCGGAAAATCTGGTATTGTGTATGACCAAGAGCGCAAAGATTTTGGATTTCGATCTGCCCTTACTGGCTCTGTGCCCATGCCCGACCTTAAAGGCAAACTTGGCCGCAGGGAAAGAATAGGCCTTAGCGAAGAAGCCATCTATGCCTACGTGGCTACACTTCAAGCCTTGGAGCAAGCCAAAATGGATGAAGATTTTATTGCGCAAAACGAGGTGGGTATCCTTTACGGAAATGACAGCTCTGCCAAAGCTGTAATGGAGGCCATTGACCTTATTCGTGAGAAAAAAGACACTACCCTCTTAGGTTCAGGATCTATTTTTCAGTCAATGAACTGCACGGTTTCTATGAACCTGTCTACCATTTTCAAACTAAAAGGAATCAACTTTACGATAAGTGCAGCCTGCGCTAGTGGCTCTCATGCCATTGGCTTGGGCTATCACATGATTCGCTCCGGGATGCAGGAGCAAATTATTTGTGGCGGAGCCCAGGAAGTAAACATGTATGCCTTCGGTAGTTTTGACGGATTGGGAGCTTTTTCAGTTCGTGAAGATGAACCAACCAAGGCATCCCGCCCATTTGATAAAGACCGCGATGGCCTTATTCCTAGCGGAGGTGCGGCTACCGTAATTTTAGAATCGTATGAATCTGCGGTAAAACGCGGAGCGCCAATATTGGGAGAAATTGTAGGATACGGGTTTTCATCTAATGGTGAGCATATTTCAAATCCAAACCTTGATGGACAAGTACGCGCCTTAAATATGGCTCTGAAGCAACAAAACACTCCCATTGAGGATATAAAATATATAAATGCCCATGCTACCTCCACTGGAATAGGCGACAAATTTGAGGCACAGGCCTTGCACGAAGTTTTTCAAAGCACCCGGCCCTATGTGAGCTCCACTAAGTCTATGACCGGCCATGAGTGCTGGATGGCAGGTGCAAGCGAAATTGTATATTCATTATTAATGATGCACAATGATTTTATTGCGCCAAATATTAATTTTGCCAATCCGGATGATGATTCGGCAAAATTGAATATTGCAACAAAAACTATTGAACAAAAATTTGACTGTTTCCTCAGCAATTCATTTGGCTTTGGTGGCACCAACTCATCTCTGATAATTAAAAAGTATAAACCTTAAGTACTCATGGAAAAGACGATGGAAAGAGAAGAAATCATTGAAACCATAAAGGGATTTCTTGTGGAGGAATTTGAAGTGGAGGAAGATCTTATCGAACCAAAAGCCAACCTAAAAGAAACACTTGACCTTGACAGCTTAGACTATGTGGATCTCGTTGTAATTATTGAAAGTAACTTTGGTTTTAAAGTTACTGCTGAGGATTTTACTGAAATCCACACTTTTGAAGACTTTTACAACTTTGTAAATAATCGCCTAAATGGCTGAATGGGAAGGCAAAAGTAAAGGCACACCCCTCGGTTACAAAATTTTCATTTTCATTATCAACAAGATAGGTACTACCGCTGCCTATCTTTTGTTGTATCCGGTGGTAGCGTACTATGTTTTGTTTTCTACAAAATCCAACCGGGCTATCAAGCAGTACTTTTCTAAGCTAAAAGCCTACACCCCAAAAAAAATCAAAACTTCACTTTTTAGTAACTATTACAATATGGGGCAAACCCTTATTGATAAGATTGCCATTATTTCTGCGGGTGAATTAAAATTTGAAATAGAGCGCGAGGGCATGGTAAACCTCAAAGAAATGGATGCTCAAAAAACCGGTGGCTTTTTGATAGGAGCGCATATGGGTAACTGGGAAATAGCTGGGCATCTAATGAAAATCTACACCACCCCCGTAAACATTGTACTACTGGATGGTGAAGAAGAACAAATAAAAAATGTGATGGATGGTGCTATGGGTGATCGTCATTTTAAAACGATACCCATTAGAGATGATATGTCACATATTTTCAAAATACATGAGGCCGCCCGCAACAAAGAGTTTATTTGTATACATGGCGATCGTTTTTTGCCGGGTCAGAAAACATTGGAAGCCCCTTTTTTGGGAGATACTGCAGCGTTTCCGGCAGGACCGTTTACAATGGCATCCAAGCTAGGCCTGCCCGTGAGTTTTGTATACGGCATGAAAGAAACAGCCACACATTATCATTTTTACTGCACAAAACCTATTTTAGGCCAGGTTTCCAAAAATGAGATTTTAGCAAGCTATATTCAAAAGTTGGAGGAAATGGTAATGCGCTACCCCAACCAGTGGTTTAACTTTTACCCTTTTTGGAAAAGTGACAAAAATTAAAAACACAGTCATGATGCCTTTGGTTTCTAACGAAAATATTACGAGGTACATTCCTCAGAAAGCTCCCATAGTAATGGTTGGCGAGCTATTATCGAATGACGAAAATCAAACTGTTTCTCGGTTGAAAATTCAAACTGACAATATCTTTTGTGCTGATGGATTTTTCACGGAACCCGGGCTCATTGAAAATATAGCGCAGACAGCCGCTCTGAGGATGGGCTACACTGCCAGCCAAAAAGAGGGCAGCAAAAAAGCTCCAAAAGGTTTTATTGGCGCAGTTTCAAAACTAAAAATACACAGCCTACCCAAGGTGGACGAAATGCTGGAAACCACGGTAGATGTTAAAAATAATGTGTTTGGAATCATCCTTATACAGGGTGCCTCAAAGGTAAATGGCAAAATGATGGCCGAGTGCGAAATGAAAATATTTGTAGAAAATGAGTGAGCAGCACCTTAGCCACAAAACAAAATTCACCGTTCGCTTTAGCGAGGTAGATTCCATGAAAGTGGTGTGGCATGGCAACTACCTAAAATACTTTGAAGATGGCCGAGAGGCCTTCGGCTTAGCTCATGGTTTAGATTATCTTAAAATTTACAATTCAGGACACTTTACTCCCATTGTACACTCGGAGATGAACTATAAGGCACCCTTGCGCTATGGTGATTCAGGCATTATTGAAACCATTTTCATCAACACGCCAGCTGCCAAAATCATCCATGAATACAATATTACACACGCAGAAACTGGACAACTTTTGGTAAACGGAAAAACCATTCAGGTATTTACCAGCACCGATGGAATCCTTCAGCTGAACAACCCTTCTTTTTATGAAGAATGGAAAAAATCAAAAGGACTGCTATAGATGAAAGTTTATTTAGGAGCATCAGGTGCAATAAACCCTTTTGGAAACTCTGTTTCAGGCATTTTTGATGCCATGAAATCAGGGGAAACTGGTGTTGCTAAATTTCCCAATGCCTTTGATTTAGGGAAACAAGAATTCCTTGGAATAATAGATGAAAAGCTTCTGCCAAAAGGTGAAGTTTCAAAAATATATAGGATGCTGGAAGGCAGCATTCAACAAACTTTGGAGGGACTGCAAGACACATCCATTTTAAAGTCCGACCGCACTCGCCTAATTGTGTGCTCTACTAAAGGGGATATTGAGGAGCTGGAAAAGGGAAATCCTTCAGGGGCAAATCTCTCCCTATTGGGTGAACACATTCAGCGAAAGCTGCAAATGAAAAATGAGCCGCTAGTTGTGTCCAGCGCTTGTATTTCTGGCCTGCTGGGAATTATAAATGGGGCGCGAATGATTCAGCAAAATTTGGCGGATCATGTCCTCGTAGTTGGTGCAGATTTGGTTACCAAATTCACCTTGAGCGGGTTCATTTCATTCTATGCTACCGCTACTGGTGTGAGCAAACCTTACGATGCGGACCGAGATGGGATAAACTTAGGAGAAGCAGCCGCCAGCACCGTTTTGAGCAAGGACTCTTCTATTTTCAAAAAAGTAGAAGCCGAATATTTGGGAGGAGCTTCCGCTAATGATGCTAATCACATTTCAGGACCTTCGCGCACTGGCGAAGGTTTGTACCGAAGTGTAAAAAATGCCTTTGCTGATGCCTGCCTTTCGGCTGAAAATGTAGATTACATTTCGGCACACGGCACCGCCACATCTTTTAATGATGAAATGGAGTCGATTGCTTTCGATCGCCATGGTATGAGCAGGATTCCGCTAAATAGCTTTAAGGGTTATTTTGGACATACATTGGGCGCAGCAGGACTTATTGAAACCGTAATTGGAATTGAATCTTTACAAAAGAATACCCTTCTAAAATCTTACGGTTTTGAAAAACAGGGCACTTCCAAAAATATAAATGTGCTTAGCGCGAATAAAGAAGGTTCTTTTAATACGATGCTAAAAACCGCCTCAGGATTTGGTGGCTCTAATGCAGCAGGAATATTTAAAAAGGCGTGAGAAACTTAAACCTAACATCCTGGAGCAAAGTCACAACCACTGGTATTTGGAAGGATGCCAAGTCTGTTTTTCATTTTAATGAAAATGAGAACACTTCATCTAATCTTAAGCAGGCATATACAAATCTAAACCTGAGCTATCCCAAGTTTTTTAAGATGGATGGCCTTTGTAAAATCGGTATTCTCGCAAGTGAGCTTTTGTTTACTGATGCAGTGAAAGAAAAATACGGGGATGATGAGATTGCATTGATACTGAGCAATAGTCAATCAAGCCTGCAAAGCGATGCTGACCATGTGAAGCAATACGCAGAAGGCACGGCCAGCCCAGCTGTATTTGTGTATACCTTGCCTAATATCACTATTGGCGAAATTAGCATACGTCACAAACTTTTGGGCGAATCTAATTTCTATATTTTTGAAAGCTTTCGCTCAAACCAGCTCCTGGAACAAGCCGCTTTGTTGATGAGCACCACACCAACCAAAGCTTGTCTGGTGGGATGGTTGGAATATTTTGGAAACACTGTTGAAGCTGTATTTTTTCTTCTTGAAAAAGAAGGCACAAACCCGGCTACATCGCAATTATTAGACAAAATTAAGGACACCATATATTGATGGAAAATTTAGAAGAAAACCTAAAAGCCCAAATCATTGAGCAACTAAATCTTGAAGAACTGGATCTTGAGGATTTTGGTAATGACACCCCCCTATTTGGTGACGATGGCATTGGTCTGGATTCGATTGATGCCTTAGAGCTTATAGTGCTTATGGAAAAAGATTACGATCTGAAAATTGCTAACCCCGAGGATGGGAGCAAGATATTCAGGACCGTAAATACCATGGCCGAATTTATCCGTACCAACAAATAATATTTGATGAGAATTGCCATAACAGGAATGAGCATCGTTTCGGCTATTGGCCAAAATGTGGATGCCAATAAAGAGTCGCTGCTAGCTGAAAAAACAGGCATTGGCAAGGCTACTTTATTGCAATCGCGCCTTACTGACACTCACCTTTTTGGTGAAGTGAAAATTTCTAATGAGCAATTAAAACAAGAGCTAAATATTTCTGCTGACACTCTGATTTCGCGTACCAGTCTGCTTGGCATCAAAGCTGTGAAAGAAGCGCTGGGGCAAGTTTCAGAAAATAAAACTCTGCGGACCGGTCTTATCTCCGGCACTTCCGTGGGAGGCATGGACCGCACGGAAGGTTTTTTTCGTGAAAAAATAAAAGAGGGCAAAACCGATCGCATCACAGATTTACTCACACATGATTGTGGTGATACTACCGACAAAATCTCGGAGTACTTTGGTGGCTTCACTTACGTGAATACGATTAGCACCGCATGTTCCAGCTCGGCAAATACCATTATGATGGGGGCTAACCTCATCAAAACCGGCAAGCTTGATAGAGTAATTGTTGGCGGTATTGATCCTCTTTCTGCCTTTACGGCAAATGGCTTCAACTCCCTCATGATTTTAGATACCGAATGGTGTAAACCTTTTTCGGCAAACCGAAAGGGACTAAACCTTGGTGAGGGTGCCGCATTTTTAATTTTGGAAAGTGATAACGTAATTAAAACAAATGACTCCAAAATTATCGGCTACGTTTCAGGTTATGCCAATGCGAATGACGCCTATCACCAAACAGCTTCTTCTCCCGATGGACGAGGCGCGACCATGGCAATGACTAATGCACTGAAAATGGCGGGAGTTAATCCTTCTGAAATTAGCTACATCAATGCTCACGGCACCGGAACCAATAATAATGATGAGTCAGAGTCTACTGCTATCAACAATGTGTTTGGGGCTGCAAAGCCACCAATAAGTTCTACCAAAGCATACACCGGGCATACATTAGGCGCTGCCGGAGCTATAGAAGCTGTATTCTCAGTTTTGGCATTACAAAACGATTGGGTGTTCCCAAACCTCAACTTTCAGGAACAAATTGCTGAAAATGATTGGGAGCCTGCACTCAAAATGGAAGATCGCCCATTGAAGCATGTTCTCTCAAATTCCTTCGGTTTTGGTGGCAATAATTCATCACTCATACTCTCAAAAGCATAGACATGTATATAGGAAAGAGTGCTTGTATATCGTACCAAAACACCATTGCTGACGAGGCTTTAGAGCTCGTTCCGATCAGCAAAATGGAGGAAGTAGTGCTAATTGAGCCTTCTTACAAAGAATTAATAAAACCTGCCCTTTTGCGCAGAATGAGCGGTGTTTTGAAAATGGGCACCTATGCTGCCATGAACTGCCTTGATGGTGGTAAAATAGATCCCGAAGCTATTATTTTTGGAACGGGATTAGGGTGTGTAAGAGATACCATTTCTTTTTTAGACCAAAGCATCATCAATGATGAGCAAACCCTTGCTCCCACGGCATTTATTCAGTCTACTCATAATTCCATTGGTGGGCAAATAGCTTTGCTTTTGCAAAACTATCGCTACAATATGACGATGGTGCAAAACAGTGTTTCATTTGAAATGGCTTTGCTTGATGCCCAATTGCAACTGGAGGTTGAAAATCTAAAACACATTTTAGTGGGTGGTGTAGATGAACTTACACCTGAGTTATCCGAATTGTTAGAACAACTAGCTGATAAAGTTGGAGCCAAATTACCTCAGCTTGGTCAAGGTTCAGCATTTTTTAATGTTTCCCAATCATCCAACGCGGAAACCATAGCAAAGGTTAATCTGATTGAAACACGTCAACATTTTGATGGAGATTTTATTCAAACCATAGGTCTTGACCTTTCTGAATATGACCTTATACTGAATGGAGGTTTTGATGCAAGTCTATTCCCTGAGGCAGCTTCTGTAATCAACTTTAAAGAATACTGTGGTGAGTATTTCACATCTCCCGCCTTCGCTGGTTATTTAGCTTTGCAAGCCATAGAAGG
>JAUHWX010000197.1 GCA_030427285.1 Bacteroidia bacterium | reverse complement strand
ACCGGAGCAATTTCAGCCTTGAGCAATTATGTAAATCGTTTTCCGAAAGGACTATTTAGCCTTAAGGCAAACTATTACCTGGCGGATTGTGCTGATAGGAATAACAATACCCAGCAAGCTGCTGAAGCTTATGAGCGAATTGTAGCCATGGGTAGAAATGAATACACTCCCGAGGCTGTTCATTATTTGGCCAACAAGGCTTTTACCGAAAAAGATTACCCGGAAGCATTGAAGCTTTTTGATCAATTGGCACAGGTTTCTGATAGCCGAGCACTTACTACTCAAGCACAGGCCGGAACCATGCGTTCGGCATTTGCGCTGGGTGATTACAACAAAGCCGCTGTATATGCAGAACTTATTTTGGATAATGAAACACAAGATGCGGAGCTGGTGCAGGTGGCCAGACGAATAGCTGCTTTGGGCAAAGTGGAAAACGAGCAGTGGGAAGAGGCCCGCCCACTTTTACGAGAGTTAATAGCTTCTAGTGGGGGTGAAGTTAAAGCCGAGGCATTTTATAATCTGGCATTGGTAAACACTAAACAAAAGAATTATGAAACTTCAAAAACGCTGGTTTATCAGCTTATTGAAGAACTTCCGGATTACAAAGAATGGAAGATGAAAGGTTTGATTTTGCTAGCCGAAAACTTTTGGTATCAGGATGATATTTTCCAGGCTAATTACACTTTAGATTTTGTGATAAGCCAGGCTTACAGTGCTGAGGTTACCAATGAAGCGCAGAACATGAAAGATAAAATTGCTTTGATGGAAAGACAGGCTGTAGAAGAGAAAAAGGCGGAATTGCAGAAACAAAGCGACTCTTTGATGTTGGATGATGGCCTGATGATAATTGATGAATCGCAAGAACCGGCTGATAGCCTGCGCTAAAAAATGATGATTAAGATGAAGACCATACAGCATACAATTTTACTGGCTTTTTTGATGATAAGCGGTTTTGCCTATGCACAGCCAGGAGGAAATTTAGGCCAACTAGAACTGAGCGTAACGGATAAATACAAAGCCAAAGTAGGGGAGGCGGTAAAGTTTACAGATTTTCCAAAATTTGAGGACACCACTACCAGTAAGCTTCAGGTGAATTATAAAATCACCAGCCAGCCCATAGAGGTGCGTTACAAACCAGACCCTATAAGCCATGCCCGTGTGGCCAAGGTGCCTGTAGATGAATTGTACAACGGAATGGTAAAAGTGGGCTTTGGGCTTTACGGCACACCGTTGGTGGAAGGCTACTGGAATAGCAAAAGGTCTTCTAAGCAAAGTTTTGGATTTTGGGGCAAGCATTTTTCCACCCATAGCGGGGTAAGGCAGACCATATTTGCGGACAATGGCTTGAGCAATAACCAGCTTGGGGCGTACTACAATCATTTTTATAAAGACCTAACCTGGAGCACGCAGGCTTTTGGTAAATGGGATAAGTACAGTTATTATGGTATTGATGAATATCCGAGCGCTTATGGTGATTCCCTGGATGATATCAAGAAACCAGACCCTAAGGAAAACTGGTTCCGCCAGTATGAAATCAACACAAGCATTACAGAAAAGAAAGCCGATGATTTAGGTATGGTGGAGAAAGTAGATTTTCGCTACTACAATTTTTCTGATGCGATGGGAGCCAAGGAAAACTTTAGCCGATTGGGGTCGGATTGGGTGCTGCCTGCCGGGGATATAGGTTTGGATTTAGGGTTGAACCTCATGTACTTCAAAACGGGTTTTGATACAATTCTGGCCAGCGATCAGGCCTATTTTACTGTACAGGCTTACCCCAGAGTTGCTGTTGCATTTGGAGATATTGTGTTTGACTTTGGTCTTAATATCTATGCCAACAGCTATCAGGCAACGGATGCGGATAATGAATTTACTATGCGCTTTTTTCCAGAAATTAATATCGAATATCCATTTGTGGAAGATGTACTTTCGATTTATGGAGGGGTGAAAGGTCAGCAGCAACACAATACTTACAGAACTTTTACTACCGATAACCCCTATGTGATGCCCGCCATGAATTTACGCCCTACCCGCACCACAAATGTGTATATCGGATTACAAGGTTTATTGAGTTCTACCACTTCTTTCAATATTTCTGGAGGTACCCTTATTCAAAATGATTTAGCGCTGTATTACCGGGACCCTTTTTACAGGTATGATACCGCTTTCAATGCTTTGGATGTGCTGTATGATAATTCACAAACCTTTTATGCCCGTGGAGAATTGGGGGTAAATGTGAATAACAATCTTCAGCTTGGTCTTTCGGGTGAGCTGAGGAGTTATAACACACGTGACCAGTTGGAAGCCTGGCACAGGCCTGGCTTTTTAGCCAAACTTGATGCGGACTACACCCTTAAGGAAAAAATAAAGCTGGGCGCTGATTTGAACTATGTGGGCAAGAGGCAGGCTTTTCAGCAAAGTATAAACCCTGAAGTGGAGAGTACATTGCCGGCTTACTTATTTGCAAACTTGCAAGTGGAATACTTGTATAACTCACGTCTTTCGGCTTACGTAAATGTGCTAAACATCACCAACTCTAAGTACGATATGTACTTAGGCTACAAAGCGCAAAGCATCAACTTCCTGATGGGGTTTACGTATAAATTGTAAATAGTAGGGAGTATTGAGTACAAAGTAGTGAGTTCAACTTGCTGTTTAGGCAAAGTATAAAACTCAAAGCTACTTACTACTAACTCCCTACTCAGAAAATGTTAGCAAAATGTGGAAAACCCTTGATTTTGCTGGTGGTTTGGTGAGGTAATTTATAGCTAATAAGGGTATATTTGTAAGATTTCAAAATTTGATCTAACTCTAATAATATGAGCGAAATACCAAAAGAGTATGAAGCCAGTAGTATCCAGGTATTAGAAGGCCTGGAGGCGGTGCGTAAACGTCCGTCCATGTACATTGGTGATGTAGGCGTAAAAGGTCTCCATCATTTGGTATATGAGGTGGTTGATAACTCTATTGACGAGGCCTTGGCGGGCCACTGCGATACCATTGATGTATTTATTAATGAGGACAACTCCATTACCGTAAAGGATAATGGCCGTGGTATTCCTGTAGAAATGCACGAAAAAGAAGGTCGATCTGCACTGGAAGTAGTAATGACGGTACTTCATGCCGGTGGTAAGTTTGACAAAGATTCCTATAAAGTTTCTGGAGGACTACACGGAGTGGGTGTTTCCTGTGTTAATGCTCTATCTACCGATTTGAAAGCTGAAGTTTTCAAAAATGGTAAGCATTACGTTCAGGAATTTAAAATTGGAGTTCCTCAATATCCTGTAAAAGAAATTGGGAGCGCTGATACGAGAGGTACCAAAGTTACCTTTTTGCCGGATGCTAGTATTTTTCAGGAAACCGTTTATCACTATGATATTCTTGCGTCACGTATGCGGGAGCTTTCTTTCCTTAATAAGGGAATTACAATTACCATTACCGATTACCGCGAATTGGATGAGGATGGAAATCCAAAATCTGAAAAGTTTCATAGTGAAGGTGGGCTAAAGGAATTTGTAGAGTTCATTGATATGAACCGCGAAACCTTGATGCCGGAAGTGATTCACATGGAAGGTGAAAAGAATGATATTCCAGTAGAAGTAGCGATGCACTATAATACTTCGTATGCTGAGAATTTACATTCGTATGTAAATAATATTAATACCCATGAAGGTGGAACCCACCTTTCGGGTTTTAGACGAGCACTTACACGAACTCTAAAAAAGTATGCTGACGAAAGTGGTATGCTGGCTAAGGAGAAGGTAGAAGTATCAGGAGATGATTTCCGTGAAGGGCTTACAGCTGTCATTTCAGTAAAAGTGATGGAGCCTCAGTTTGAAGGCCAAACTAAAACTAAGCTGGGAAATAGCGAGGTTTCTGGAGCGGTAGATCAACTGGTAGGTGAGATGCTGACCAACTTTTTGGAAGAAAATCCCAACTCTGCCAAAACCATTGTACAAAAGGTAATACTTGCTGCAAAAGCTCGTGTGGCGGCTAAGAAAGCCCGCGAAATGGTGCAGCGTAAAACCGTAATGGGCGGTAGTGGACTACCGGGTAAACTGTCGGATTGCTCAGAAACAGACCCTGCAATTTGCGAGATATTTCTGGTAGAGGGAGATTCGGCAGGTGGTACGGCCAAGCAAGGTCGCGACCGTAACTTTCAGGCCATTCTTCCTTTGCGTGGAAAGATTCTAAACGTAGAGAAAGCCATGAGTCATAAGGTTTTTGAAAACGAAGAAATCAAAAACATGTTTACAGCCCTTGGCGTAAGCGTGGGTACCGAAGAGGATAGCAAAGCATTGAACCTTTCTAAATTGCGCTACCACAAGGTGGTAATAATGTGTGATGCGGATGTGGATGGTAGTCATATCGCTACTTTGATTCTTACATTCTTCTTCCGTTATATGAAAGAACTTATCGAAAACGGATACATCTATATTGCGGCACCACCATTATATCAGGTAAAAAAAGGTACCAAGAGTGAGTATGCCTGGAACGATGACCAGCGCGACAGACTTATAGCAGAGTATGGAGGCGAAAATAAATCGGGTGTAGGCGTGCAGCGTTACAAAGGTCTTGGAGAAATGAATGCTGAGCAGCTATGGGAAACTACCATGGATCCAACACAGCGTATGATGCGCCAGGTAACCATTGATAGTGCTGCTGAGGCAGATCGTATCTTCTCTATGCTAATGGGAGATGATGTACCACCAAGGCGTGAGTTTATTGAGAAAAATGCCAAATACGCCAAGATTGACGTATAAGTTTTAGATAGATTTTGTTTTAAATTCTGAAAGCCCGTTTCTCTTATGAGGAGCGGGTTTTTTTGTGGGATAATTCTTAAAAACTGTGTCCGACCATTTAAAGAACAATTTGAAAGCGATTCACAACACGTTCCTTTTCCTTTAGTAGTTGGTGCCTACTGTGTCCGACCATTTAAAGAACAACCGACCCCGGTAGCCATCGGGGAGCTCACGAACACTTAAAACAATAAAAGTGCGGTGAGTAATTTGAAAGCGATTCACAACAGTTTACTTTTTGGCTGCAGCCCGAAGATTACTGTGTCCGACCATTTAAAGAACAACCGACCCGGTAAGCATTGTGGAGCTTACGAACTCTTACAATTATAGAAGAGATGTAAATAATTTAACAAGGATTTATAAGTTTAGTAAACCACAAAGGCTTGATTTTCAAAACCGGCAGCAGTTTCTATTCTTGCGTGGTACACCCCAGGTTTTAGAGATGACAGCTGAATTTCAGTATAGGATTGTAGGTTTGAGCTAGGCTCATTTTTGGTGTAAACCACTCTTCCACTGCTATCGAATACCTCAATTTTTTTAAAAGGGGCTGAGCAAATTAACTGGAAGTTACCATCATTTGGATTTGGAAAAAGTCCCGGCTTAATCTGAGATTTGAATATTGGGTCTGTCGGAACAAATGTTTTTATAAACAGCACATCGTCAGCTTGGCCTTGATCCACTGTTTGGCTATAGCTAGTGCCTACTATAGCATAGGCACCATCTTTTGACCTGCAAAAGCTGTAAGCGGATTCGTGTTTGGTATTTCCAAAATACGCTGACCATAGAGAGTCTCCATCAGAGGAGATTTTGAGAAGGTAAGCATCATTACCATTTGAAGCAGAAGAGTCAGATCTCTTTCGATAACCAATACCTACATAGCAACCATCATCATGTATGGCAAAAAGTTCTAAATCCTCTCCCGTACACAGCGTGGTATCGGGCGGTAGTGTTACCTCAAACAAGGTATCGGTGTGGAGGTAGAGGTAAACGGCATCGATACAATTTACAGTGCCAATTGTAAAGCAACCATTGGTATCCGATGGTGTGAAGTGATAGTCGGACTGAGCGTCAGTTCTAAAGTTTCCAACGGTTAAGAATTGTTCATTGCCTGTAGCTATAAAGCTACCTATGATACGC
>JAUHWX010000196.1 GCA_030427285.1 Bacteroidia bacterium | reverse complement strand
GGAATGTACATGCTAATTGTACAAACCACAGAAAACAGATTCACTTATAAAGTAATAAAGGAATAACTATCTTAACCAGATAATTATCAAGAATGTTAAGATTCATACTGTCCATTTTAGTACTTATTTCTGTGCATTTTTCAGGAAATGCGCAGAGCAATGAAATAGACAGTCTTCAAAATTATATAAGGAACCTGCCTGAAGACAGTATTAAGGTGGACAAAATGCTGGAGCTTAGTAGTATATACTTTGGTTCGGCACCGGCTAAGGCAATAATTGTAGCCAATAATGCCAAACGTCTGGCAATAAAACTGGGATACCACAAAGGCGTGGCATACGCTTTAAAAAATGTAGGTATTGCCTATTATTATCAAGGCGAAACTGTTGAGGCACTTACTAGCTGGCAAAAATCATTAGCCGTATTTGACTCCATAAATTTTCAAGTAGGTGTAGCCAATATTCTGTCGAACATCGGAGCAATCCATTACAACGAGGGAGGATATAGTAAAGCTTTAGATTATTACTTAAGATCACTCAAGGTATCCGAAGAAATCAAGGATACCCTTAGGATAGTTACTGCACTTACCAACATCGGTGCAGTATACGTGGACAAAAAAGCTACACAAAACCAAGCATTAGAATATTCATTAAAGGCTTTGGAACTTAGTGAGTTGATTGACCAAAAAGATGCGATTGCTACCGCCTCGGTAAACATTGGAGAAATATACTTAGAACAAAACGATGACAAACAGGCGCTGCTGTACTTTCAAAAATCACAGGATGCTATGGAGCGAACCGATGGTGCAGTATATGTAATGATAAGCATTAGTAAAGTATATACTAAACGAAAGGAGTATGATAAAGCCTTACAAAAGATCAATGAAGCCTTGGAAATTGCGGATCAATTAAATGCAAAACCAAATAAATCTCATGCCCTATATGAAAAGGCAGTAATCTATGGTCATCTAAAAGACTATCCAACATCAGTAAAGTTTTACCGTGCAGTTATTGCCTTGGCCAAAGAAATCAACGAGCTAAAAGACTTACAAAAAGCTTACGCAGGATTGCAAGGTACATACGCCCAAACTGGCCGATATGACAGTGCCTATAAGTATCAAACCCTAATGGTAGCTGCAAAAGATTCCTTATTTAATATAGAAACTCAAAGACTCCTTGCCAATCAACTTTTCAACTTTCAAATAGAGAAAAAGCAAAATGAGATTAATCTTCTAAAAAAGGATCAGGAACTACAAACACTAGATATTGAGAAGCAAAAAATCATTAGAAACTTAGTAATAGCAGGGTTTGTTTCGGTGATAATATTTCTTTTTATAGCAGTTTTACAAAAACGGAATATCTCCAAAGAAAAAGACCGAAGTGAAAAACTATTACTAAACATCTTACCATTTGAAATTGCCGAAGAACTAAAGGAAAAAGGTAACTCAGAGGCTAGAGACTTTAATCAAGTGACTGTTTTGTTTACAGATTTTATTGCGTTTACAGAGCTATCCGAAAAGCTATCAGCTAAGGAATTGGTAACTGAAATAAACTACTACTTCAAAGCTTTTGACAATGTAGTGTCAAAATATAAAATTGAAAAAATAAAAACGATTGGAGACGCCTACATGGCAGCCGGTGGCGTACCTGTTCCGCATCCCGACTCAGTAAAAAACGTGGTTTTAGCTGCTTTGGAAATGCAGGAAATAGTTGCACAAAATAAATTGAACTCAAATGAATCCAATGCTTTGAACCTCTTCAGCATGCGAACCGGCATTCACACTGGCCCTGTGGTAGCTGGAATTGTAGGTGTAAAAAAATTCCAGTATGACATTTGGGGTGATACGGTAAACACTGCATCTCGAATGGAAAGTTCGTGTGAGGCCGGAAAGGTGAACATTTCAGGGGCTACTTATGAAATAATTAAAGATTCGCCCGAACTGGAATTTGAGCATAGAGGAAAAATTGAAGCCAAAGGCAAAGGCAAGTTGGATATGTATTTTGTACGGAAGAAAAGCGGTTAAACCAAAGCTTTATATTAAGTAAGTACTTCTCCTGCAAATATTGTCCTATCCCCTTTTAGGAGTTTTATCATTTACATGATTGCCCTTTAAAAGTATGATGATACAGAATCTGAAATTGGAGAAAATCACACGAGCTGAAATCTCTCAATGGAAAGAAATGCGCAAAGTTCTTTACCATGGTGTGGATGATACTTTTCATGATCAGGAAATGGTAAATATTATACAAAATGAAGACTGGCAATGCCTGTTTGTAAGAGATGATAAAAAGGCAATAGGCTTTGTAGAGCTTTCGCACCGCAACATAGTGGATGGATGCACCAGCAGCCCAGTGCCATACATCGAAGGAATATATTTAATGCCCGGCTACCGACAAAAAGGGATTGGCAAACACGTAGTAAAAATGCTTAAAGAATGGTGTATAAAACGAGGGTATAATGAACTTGCTGCAGATACAGAACTGGAAAATGAAGACGCTCAAAAATTCTTTACATCTGTTGGGTTTGGAGAAACTTATCGTACCGTAGGATTTCGCTGTGAATTATAATCATACTATTCAGATAAGGGCTTTTTTGAATTAATACTAAAACAATAAGATATGTTAAATGGCAAAACAGCTTTCAGTGGGTTTTCAGTTTCTGATATTGAAAAGACTAGAAATTTTTACAGCAACAAACTACAGCTAAAAGTAACGGATGGTGTAATGGGCTTATTGGAGTTACACGTGGGTAGTGGTAACCCTGTTATTATTTATCCAAAAGAAAATCACCAGCCAGCCAGCTTTACCATTCTTAATTTTCCGGTAGATGACATTGAAGCCGCTGTGGACAAACTAAACGCCCAAGGCATACCTATGGAGCGCTATGAAGGCTTTGAGCAAGATGAAAAAGGGATTGCCAGAGGCGGTGGCCCGTTTATGGCCTGGTTTAAAGATCCTTCGGGAAATGTGCTAGCCCTGATGCAAGAATAAAAAATTACGTTACTATTTATTTTAATATTTTTTAGTTCTGTTATTGCAGAACTAAAAAGTATTTATACATTTGCCCCATGATTAATACTATGGAACACGCCATTCAATTAACCGATCAACAAAAGGAGCTTATAGAGCGCCTTGGTGTACTAAATGAACAAGAAGGCCTCCAACCCGCTGTTTCGCGAGTAATGGCCCTCCTACTTGTATCCCCTCAAACGGAATTAACTTTTGATCAAGTAAGGGAAACTTTGCAGCTGAGTAAGAGTGCCACCAGCAACGCTATCAACATGCTGCTCACTACAGGAAAACTGGAGTACATCACCAAACCTGGAGACCGCAAGCGCTACTTTAGAAGCAAAATAAGCTCGTGGAAAGAGGAAATGAAAAGCAAGTTTTCTAATATGGATCACATTGCTGATATTTTTGATGAAATATTGAAACAGCGTCCTGGTAACACCGTTGCGTTTAATAAGAACTTGTCAGAAATTGTAGACTTCATACGTTACATGCACGCGCAGTTGCCTAATCTTTATAAAGCCTGGGAGCAATCACGCTCCTAATTTTTTTACCCTATTAGTTCTTTAAAAACAGAACTAAAAAATAATAACAAAACTTTTAAAACCAAAAATTCGAATGAGAAAAACCGTCTTCGGTACCCTAATGGTACTCATAACCTCGCTTCCTTTTGCTGTACAAGCGCAGGTTGACAATAGTTTTACACTAAAGCAGTCTTTAGACTATGCTTTGAAAAACAGCATTGATATTCAGAAATCCATCTTGGATAAAGAACAAGCAGACCATAAGGTAGCTGAAGTACGTGCCTCAGGCCTTCCGCAGCTAAACGCAAATGGTCAATTACAAAACTTCCCCAACCTTCCTACACAGTTATTGCCCGGAGAAATTGCAGGCCAACCTGGAACTCAAATTCCTGTTCAGTTTGGCACAAAATACAATGCCACTGGAGGTTTTGAAGCTTCGCAACTTATATACAACCAGCAGTTTTTTACTGGCCTACAAGCGGCAAAGCGTTCTGAGCAATTATATGAATTATTGAAAATACGTACTGATGAGGATGTAATCTATGAGGTAACACAATCTTTTTATCAAACCTTAGAGCTGCAAGCACAAATTGAAGCTTTGGAAAGCAACATTAAAAATCTGGATAAAGTAGAAAAGGTAATGAAGGTACAGCAAGAAAATGACCTCATCACCAAAACCGAATACAATCGGTTGCGAGTAAACAAAATCAATCTTGAGACAAATTTACAATCGCTAAAAACCGCTGAAGAACAGTCTAAGAATTATCTAAAAATACTAATGGGTATGTCCATGGATAATTCTATAACGCTTGTAAAAGCCGACAACCTGGAGGATATAAACCTATCCATACTACAGTACGAAAAGGAAACACCCATACAGGTGCAGTTACTAGAAAAAGAATATGAACTGAATATTTTGAACAAAAAAAGTATTCAGGCTGGCTACTACCCTACTTTATCTGCTGTAGGCCAGCAAAGTTGGAGTGCTCAGCGAAACGAGTTTAACTTTTTTGAGGACGGTCAACCTTGGTTCCCACAAACAGTATTAGGACTACAGTTGCAGGTTCCCATTTTTGATGGCTTTGAGAAACATCACAAAATTCAGCAGTCAAAAATTGACCTTAAAAAACTGGAGCTTGACCGTATACAGCTAGATCGCACGGTAGATTTAGAATATCAAAATGCCCGTGAGCAATTGGTGAACAGTATGAAATCAGTAGAAGCTCAACGTGAAAATAAGGATCTGGCCCAAGAAGTATATGACCAAACCCAGGAGCTATATGCTGAGAAAGTGGGTTCATTAACCGATTTACTGGATGCTGAAACCTCACTTAGAGAATCTCAAATCAACTATATCCGCGAAGTGCTGAAATTCAAAAAAGCCGAGGTGGATTTACTCAGAGCACAAGGCCAGCTTAAGCAGCTTGCAAATTCTTAATAAACCTAATCACAAATTTCCTGATACCTATCAGGACAAAACCAAAAAATAATGAAAAAGATAATCATAGCAGTTGTAGTAATCGCTTCCATAGGGTTGGTAGCATGGAAACTTGCTGATAATAAAGAAGAAATGGCGGAAACCGCAAAACTTGCCGAAAAAGTAAGCGACTACATTCCTGTAGAACTTGGAAAAGTGAAAAGTAAAAACCTTGAAAACCACGTGACTAGTATAGGAACTTTTGAAGCTTACACTGATCTTACCATGCTTGCTGAAACTGAAGGTTTGGTTCTTAAAGTGTATCACAAAAAAGGCGATTTTGTAAAAAAAGGTGAACTCCTGGCCCAAGTAGAAAACGAGTTGCTACAAACTGAAGTTATCGCTACCAAAGCAAATTATGAAAAGTTAAAAACCGACTTTGACCGCTTTACGAAGTTAGCTGAGAAAGACGCTGTAACCCAGCGCCAATTGGAAGATATAAATGTAGCTACAGCCAATGCCGAGGCCCAATACAAGAGTGCCAAAAAACGTCTGGAAGATACTTACATCAGAGCAACGGCAACTGGCACCATCAACGAAGATTATATACAAGAAGGGTCAAACATTTCCCGCAAAGGAAAGCTGTATGACTTAGTAGACGTGAGCCAACTCAAGCTAAATGTGAAGGTTACCGGAAATAATGTTTTGAGTATTCGCCAAGGAGATGAAGTGAAAGTGACCAGCGACATTTATGCCAACAAATCATTCACCGCAAAAGTAACGGCTATAGCGGCTAAGGCTGATAATAGCTTAAAATATGACATTGAGCTTTTGATGAAAAATGATGATGAAAGCCCCATAAAAGCGGGAATGTTTGGAAAAGCCCATTTTGAGTTTACCAACAATGCCGCGGCTCTTTATATCAACCGAGATGCTATTGCTGGTAGTATTAAAGAGCCTAGCGTATACGTGGTGGTAGACGGTAAAGCTGTATTGAAAGACATTGCCATTGGCGAAGTT
>JAUHWX010000008.1 GCA_030427285.1 Bacteroidia bacterium | reverse complement strand
CAAGCGGCTTATGTGATGCACTTTGCTTTCGGCACTGTGGCTGCTGGCAATCATTATTAGCGCAAGCAGGCTCAGGTAAATAATGAAAGGCCAGTTTTTGGCGAGCTGAGGGCTTACCAAAAAGCGGCCGGTAAATACGCCCTTCAGCGGATTTACTATCTTCCTTTTAGATGTTGCAGCCTCACTCATTTTCTTCTTCTATCTTTTCTGCGGCACGAAGCTTTGCACTTCTTGCTCTTGGGTTTTCATTTATTTCTTCATCATTGGCTATCACCGGCTTTCGCGTAATGGGTTCCAATGGTCTGATTAGATTTCCATAAAAATCTTTATTGGGCTCACCCTCAATATTTCCGTAGCGGAAGAAATTCTTTACCGGACGATCTTCCAGCGAGTGGTAGCTCATGCACACCAATCTCCCGCCAGGGTTTAGCATTTCGGTTGCTTGCTCTAGCAATTCATGGATTACAGCTATTTCTTCGTTTACCTCAATACGAATAGCTTGAAAAATCTTAGCCCAAAACTGCCCGTGCTTTTGTGGTGGCGCAAAACGCTCCAAAACTTTCTTTAGCTCGGCAGTTGTGCTTATTGGTCGGTGATTGGTTATCGCATTCACCAAAGGCCATGGGCGATTTATTTCACCGTAATCCTTGAATATTCTAAATAGCTCAGTGTCCTCGCTTTCGTTGATAATTTGATGTGCGCTCAAAGCCTTGTCGGGATTCATGCGCATGTCAAGCGGTCCGTCAAATCGAGTGCTGAAACCGCGGTCTGGCTCATCAATTTGGTGTGATGACACGCCAAAATCTCCGAGAAGACCATCAATATTTTTCACTCCATGTAAGCGTAAACTTTTCTTCAAATGGCGAAAGTTGGCCGCTATCAAAGTGAAGTTCTCGCTTTCAGGCACATTAGCTTTCGCATCAGGATCCTGGTCAAATCCATAAAGATGACCAGTGGTAAGGTGCTTTAGTATTTCGCGGCTATGACCGCCACCACCAAAGGTTACGTCTACATAAATGCCGTCAGGTTTTATCTGCAGCAGATCTATACATTCCTGTAAAAGGACTGGTTTATGATAATCCATCTTCTGACTCATTGAGGCTGCCCATTACTTCTTCTGCCAATGCTCCAAAATCTACATCAGGGTCGTTTATCGAACCTTCGTAGGCATCCTTGTTCCACACTTCTATCATTCCCACCGAAGACGAAAGCACCAGCTCCGAAGAGAGGTTGCCAAAATTCATTAGGTCTTTTGGGATGTTGAGTCTTCCGTTGGCGTCCATTTCCAGCAGCTTCACTCCGGCAGTAAACATGCGGATGAAGTCATTATTCTTCTTAACGAATCGATTGAGCTTATTCACCTTGCTCATTGTTTTCTCCCATTCGTCCATGGGGTAGAGCTCCAGGCATTTTTGAAAAACACTTCTCTTGATTACAAAACCACGTTCAAGTACAGGCAATAGTTGCTTCTTTAGCGCAGAAGGTATCATCACCCTGCCCTTTGCATCCATTTTACACTCATGTACTCCTATCAGGTTCAGCATCTTAAGTTTTGTGTGCTTTGAGTCTCAAAAATAGAATTATTACTCCACTTTCATCCACAATTTACCACTTTGTTGATAAGTTTTCCCACTTCTGTTAAAACTGCATGGTCTTAAGAATATTGCTTTCATGTGGCTATCTCTTTGTTGGTAGGGGTTTTGAGTAATTGTGAAAAAGGTGGGGGAAAGTGGGGGGAAGATTTGCGATTGTCAATTTGGGATGGGGCGTTTTTTCATGAAGTGCTCCAAAGTTTGTGTGCTCTAAAATGGAGTCTATCGGTGTTGTGTCCTCCGCTGGCGGAGGTGCCCGCAGGGCGGAGGTGGATTGACTGAAAACACCTTGCACTTGTCCACCTCCGCTTCGTGCCTCAGCACCTCCGCCAGCGGAGGACATGCTGTCGACCAACATTCGTAAATCCAAAATCGTCAATATTGAATTTTCACCTAATGAGTGTACCTTCGCGCCATGCATATACACAGCGCAGATTTCGTTTGTAGTAATACAGATATTACTAAATGCCCGGAGCCCAATAAACCTGAATACGCCTTTATTGGCAGAAGTAATGTGGGTAAGAGTACCTTGATAAATAAAATGGTGCAAAGGAAGGGCTTGGCTAAAACTTCATCACGTCCAGGAAAGACACAGCTTATCAATCACTTTTTGATAAATGAGGCATGGTATCTTACCGATTTGCCGGGTTATGGATATGCTAAGGTTAGCAAAACCTCAAAGGAAAAATTCCAGAAGCTGATTGAAGATTACATCATCGAGCGCCCAAATTTGGTGAACCTTTTTGTGTTGATTGACTCTCGTCATGAGCCACAAAAGATTGACCTTGAATTTATGGAGTGGCTTGGTGAATTGGAAATTCCCTTCAGCATGGTTTTTACCAAAACGGATAAATTAGGATCCGGAAAGTTAAATACCAACATTAAAGTTTACAGCAAAAAAATGCTGCAAACCTGGGCACAGATGCCGGTGTTTTTTGCCACTTCAGCTGAAACGGGTGATGGTTGTGACCAAGTGTTGAATTACATCGAGCAACTAAACAATCAAATAATTACGGAGTGATTTGCGGCTATTACTAATGTGGCTAAAGCCGCATTTACTGTTTGTTACTTGTTCAGTCCGCCCGCTAAAGCGGACGAGAAGTCAAAAGTTTTATTGTGTGTTTTGGCAGTTGGCTTTAGCCAACTATTTTAGTTTAAGATGAGGAAAATGTGCTTTAGCCTCATTTAGCGGTTACTTCTTAAAAAGATCCATTTTCACACCAAGGTCATGAGCGAATTTGCGCATATAGTCCGCGGCTTCTTTTTCGCCTGTGGCTCTTTCCAATGAGTCAGAAAGTCCAACCAGGGTTTGATGAATCATTTGCTTCATTTCATCAGCCATCATATCTTTTGTCCAAAGATCGATGCGTAAGGTTTCTTGGTTGCGCTTATCCCAAACACTTAGCAGCATTGCTTTGGCAGCCGCATGGTTAATTCCACCATCGCTAGCGCTCCAGTCCATTACTTCAGGAACTTTGTTTTCGTCTAAGCCAATTTGAAATTTGATGTCGGAAGTATGATGTGCCATTTTTGATTTGGGATTTACAATTGTGGATTGCCGATTTGCAACTTTTGATTGTCGATTTATTTTGCGGCTGCAAAGCTAAGTTTACTATTTGGAAATTTTGAACTTCAAAATAGAAACTCTGAATTCGAAATGCTAAACTCTAAGCAAATCAAAAAAAGTAGAAATTCAAAAGTTCAAAAAAGAGCAATGGCTAGCAAATATGGTGTGAATTGCTGATTTGTTTTTAGTGTGTTTTTTTGAATTTAATAGCTTAAGATCTTTGAGTTTGTTTAGAATTTAAGGTTTGCCTTTTAGAATTTTACCCAACTAGGGCCTATATCCACTCAGCTTCAATATTTTCCTTGCATCGGTTTCTTTACCGAGTTGCTCAAGGCTCACACTTGGATTTTCGTTCATGTATTGGCGAACGATTTGCCAGCCTACCCATCGACCAATCATACCAGGGGTTTCAGCGTCAAACTTCATTCTAAATTTGGAGAAAGGGGCAAGCTCTACAAAACGCCTTTTCAAATCCTGGCTGGTGTCAAAAAGATGCTTGTTTTCTACAAAATAGGCCCAGATGGTGCGTTCGTTCTTTTTACAAAAATCAAGGTGCTCCGGTGTGTACTGCACAATTATGGTTTCATCTTTTTGCGGAAGCATCTTTTCTAAGAAATACAATTGCTTACCGTAATAAATCATGTCATCCAAGAGGGTAGCTGCGTCTACTTTTCGTGCAATGTGAGTTTTGTTTACAGCTTCAATACAATCCCGAACTAAAAAGGCCGGCTGGCGAAAATAAGCTTGATAAGCTGGTAGGCTGTTGTAATATGGCTTATCGGGTCCAAGGTAAAGATCTATTCCTGCAAAGCATATGTTTTGTTCAGGGGTAAATAGAATTGGATATTCAAAATCTAAGTTGGAAATGTAACTGTAAAACTTAATTTCCGGCACTTTAGGAAAGTAATAGTAAAAGTGCTTCATAGAAAAGTTGAGATTTTCATTGAGTGATGAAAAGTCTTTAAAAACCTTCTTTGTTCCCGCGTACAATTCAAGCTGTTGCTCGTCATTGCGTTGACTTTTCCAAAAAACAGGGTTCTTGCCTGCGGCATAAAACTCGGGATAAAGTGCCGAAAGTCTTTCTATCTCAGCAGGGATATTTGACGTGTCACTATTAAAAAAAGCCGAGTCGAAGCGAATAAACCGTGCTTCTTTAGATATTTGCGACAAATCTATCTCGGTTTCTTCATGGCATGAAGCAAAAACGAAAAGAGTGAAAAATACGAATAGAGGCTTGATCAATTTATTCATTAGCTTGTTAAAACGAGAGTTTATACTTTAGATTAAAATCATTCATTATGAAAAACCTGAACGCAAAAGTCATTATTTTATTAGTAATAACCAGCTTTGGGCTGAAAGCACAAGAAACGGCTCCGGCTGCAGCTACCACTCCTCTTCGGTTTGGTCTACATGCCTCACCCAACATTAGCTACATACAAAGTAATGATCCTGATGCGGAGGCTTCAGCGAACGTGAAGTTTGCCTTTGGCTTAATGATAGAATATAACTTCGCTGCTAATTATTCTTTCTCCACAGGTGTAGATTATATTTTTAGAGGCGGAGAACTTACACTGCCTGTTGAGGTTGCTGAGAATCCAAGCATATTCATTAATAGAACAGGAACTTATCAGGCAGGAATGGTTCAAATTCCGTTATACTTGAAAATGAGAACCAAGGAATTTGGTTACATGCGCTATTTTGCAGAGTTTGGAGGTAGATTGGGTTTCCCCGTGGATCAGCTTACAGAGTTTGAGGACTCAGCTCCCGGTTTTGAGGTTCAGGGAGATGCGTTGGAAAAAAACTACATAAACCCTGTGGACGTTATGTTTTCTATAGGATTGGGTGGTGAGTATAACCTTGGTGGTAATACCAGTTTGGTGGCTGGTTTATATTACAATAGAAGTTTAGCCGATAATATTAAAACTAGTGGAGGAACATTAGGAACCGAGAAAAAATATGGATATCGCTTTGATTATGTAAATCTAAAAGTCGGTATCCTTTTCTAAAATATTGATCACACAGTTTTTTAATGAACGTTCAAAAGGTTGAAGCTCATATTGTGAGCTGGTTGAAGGACTATATTCAAAAGTCTGGAACCAAAGGTTTCGTAGTTGGGGTATCTGGAGGCATTGATTCAGCCTTGACCTCCGCACTGGTAGCGCGCACTGGTTTTCCGGTTTTATGTGTAGAAATGCCCATTCACCAAAGTGTAGAGCAGGTAAATAGGGCAATTGGCCACGTTCAGGATTTAAAAGCCAAGTACCAGAATGTTTCTTTTCAAAGTGTAAATCTTACGGGAGTATTTGATGACTTTATAAGTGCTCTTCCGTTGGCGGATGACTCAGAACAACGAAACCTTTCGTTGGTAAATTCTCGTGCCCGATTAAGAATGACCACTTTGTACTATTTTGCCGGACTAAATGGCTACCTGGTAGCTGGCACCGGCAACAAGGTTGAAGATTTTGGTGTAGGTTTTTATACTAAATATGGTGATGGAGGTGTTGATTTGAGCCCCATCGCTGACCTCACAAAGACAGAGGTATATAAGCTTGCGAGGCATTTAGGTGTACGAGATGATATATTGAAAGCACCACCAACAGACGGTCTTTGGGGTGATGATAGAACTGATGAAGATCAAATTGGTGCTTCTTACCCCGAATTAGAATGGGCAATGGAGGAATATGCTAAGGGTAAGACTATTGATGAATTTGATGGTAGAAAACGCGAGATTTTCCAAATTTATTATAATTTACACCGTGCAAATAAGCATAAGATGTTGCCAATTCCGGTGTGTGCAGTTCCATCGGATCTCAAAAAAGCAACATAACTTGCGGCTTTTGCTTTAGTATGATTTTTAATTTTTTTGGTCACGGGTTAATAATATAAACCACAAACACACAGGGGATGATTAGACTTTTACTTGCTGACGATCACGCGGTTGTTAGAAAAGGCTTACAATTGTTTATAGGATATGAGGACAATCTAAAACTTATTGCTGAAGCCTCAGATGGGGAAGAATTAATGGATGTTATCAGGGATAATGAAGCCGATGTTCTTCTTTTAGATTTGGATATGCCAAAGATGAACGGTATTACAGCTATTCGGAAAATAAAGGAATTAGCACCTGAATTGAAGATTATCATTCTTACCATGCACCCTGAGGATATCTATGGAAAAACGGCCATGCAAATGGGTGCTAGCGGATACTTAATAAAGGATGAGGAGCCTAAAAAGCTTATCAATGCCATAAACCGAGTGTATGCGGGTGAGCAAATTTTTAGTGAAGACTTAATGGCCAACAAGAAGCGTAATAAACCTATAAAGCTTAGCCAGCGTGAAATTGAGGTTTTGAAACTTCTTAGTAGTGGTCATTCTAACAAGGATATTGCTGAAGAACTAGAAATTAGCGACAAAACGGTAAGTACCTATAAGCTTAGGTTGCTAAATAAAATTGGCGGTAAATCGGTGGTTGATTTGATTAACTTTTCATCAAACTATCCTGAAATTATGGCCGGGAAAAAGTAATTCTGGCACAAATGATTATAATACCAAGCCGTAAGCCTAGTGTTTACGGCTTTTTTGTTTTAGCCCCTAGTCATAAAAGACTAAAAATATTGATGTAGACGCTCTGCCCCACAATGCCTATTTTTGCAGGCTAAAATAAATAAGGTGGCAAATATTGTAGCTATTGTTGGAAGACCAAATGTTGGAAAATCAACTTTGTTTAATAGACTTACTAAATCTCGAACGGCAATCGTTGATTCTGTAGCGGGTGTTACACGTGACAGGATATATGGAAAATTTGACTGGATAGGTCGTGATTTTTCAGTGATAGACACTGGAGGGTATATTAAAGGTTCTGATGACGTGTTTGAAGGTGAAATCCGCAAACAGGTAGAAATAGCTATTGATGAAGCAAATGTTATCCTTTTTGTGGTTGATACTGAAGAAGGTATTACCGGAATGGATGAAGAGGTAGCATCACTACTTCGTAAGTCAAAAAAACCGGTAGTTTTGGTTGCTAATAAGGTAGATAACTCTATGCGACAAACCCAGAGTGCCGAGTTTTATGGACTGGGTCTTGGAGATATCTTTAACATTTCAGCGATGAATGGTAGCGGTACTGGAGAGCTGCTGGATGAAGTAGTGCGCCTTATGCCGGAGGATGTTGAAGACGAAGAATTGGATATTCCAAGAATAGCCGTGGTGGGGCGTCCAAATGCTGGAAAATCATCATTTATAAATGCCCTTACTGGTGAGGAAAGAAATATTGTAACCGATATTGCCGGTACCACCCGCGATTCTATTCACACTCGCTACAATCTCTTTGGAAAAGACTTTTTGTTGGTAGATACAGCTGGACTTCGCAAGAAAACAAAAGTTCATGAAAACCTGGAGTTTTACTCCGTTATGCGTTCTATTCGTACCATTGAAAACGCTGATGTATGCGTAATTATACTCGATGCAACACGCGGTTTAGAATCTCAGGATTTGTCCATTTTTAGTCTAGCTGAAAAAAATAAAAAGGGAATCGTGATCTTGGTAAACAAATGGGATTTGGTAGAAAAGGAAACCAACACGGCCAAAGAGTACAAAAACAAAATACTGAAGCGCCTTGAGCCTTTTACTGATATCCCAATCATTTTTGTGTCAGTGCTCAATAAGCAACGGATTTTTCAGGCGGTAGAAGAGGCAATGAATGTTTACAATAGAAGGGAACAGCGAATTACCACGAGCAAGCTCAATGATATTATGTTGCCCATCATTGAAAGTAATCCACCACCTGCGAGTAAAGGGAAGTATGTGAAAATTAAATTTGTAACACAACTTCCTACTCGTACGCCTTCTTTTGCCTTTTTTGCCAACTTGCCTCAATATGTAAAGGAGCCCTACAAACGCTTTATCGAGAATAAGCTTCGTGAAAAATTTGACTTTACGGGGGTTCCTATTCAAGTATACTTTAGGCAGAAGTAGATTAGCCAGGTAGGCTTTTTGAGTATTTTAGTCTACTCATTTTGAACTAAAACTTACTTTGTATAGCTATGAGGCATTTGGTACCCACCGCCCTATTATTCATTATTTCTGTTTCCACTTTTGGTCAAAACCTCAAGTATAGTAGCGATTTAGAAAGGCAAGCTTTTGAAGGTTACAAGTCAGGAAACCCTGACTACATTATGATGCTTGTAGCTGCAAGTAATGGTGCCACAGATGGAGATTACAATCTAACAAAGGCAAAAATTGAAAGCCTAATTACTGCATTAAAACCATCGAAGTTTGAAGGGTACTCATCTTCAAAGAAAATCAAAAAGGTTTTCAATCTTGTTCAGTCTGATCTTTTGGTAAAGTATCAACTGGAAAATCAGTTTTTGGAAGTATTTACTTCTGGAAAATTTAATTGTGTTTCCTCTACCGCAGTGTATGCGCTGCTGCTTGATAATTTTAAAATCCCATATCAAATAATTGAAGTGCCCGAGCACGTGTATCTAGTTGCACAGCCCGATGGACAAAATATAGTGATGGAAGGTACCGATGCTCAGGATGGTTATATGAAGCTTACTGAGGGCGTGGTAAAAAAGCAATTAGGAACCTTAGCTTCGATGAAGGTAATTACAGAAGACGAACTCAACTCTCCTGATTTGGGAGATATTCTTAATGATCTCTACCCTAGCGAAAGTATTGGTTTAATTCAGCTGGTGGCTATTCAGTATTATAATCAGTCGATTTATGATTATGAGGCAGAAAAGTACCTTAATGCCTATGAAAATGCGGTAAAAGCAAATTATTTATTTTCAAACCCACGCTATCGTGCGATGGCTTATTTAAGTATAGGCGACTACCTATCTTTTCGCAATTATGAAGAAAATAATTACGGAAAGTATTTTGCAGCATTTGCGGATATGGATACCACGAAACATCATTATGAGGTGGTGGAGGCGGAGTTTCACCAGACATGTTATTCCCTGTTAGTTGAAAATCCCAATAGAAATTTACTAGATAGTATTTATGCCGAGTTTGATTCAATTTCTAGTGCACCATTAAAGGAGAACTTAGATTTTAGATATAACCTTTCTATTGCTGCTTATCTAACCGTTTCAGGATATCACAAAGATGCACGTCAAAGCTTTGTGAAGGCATTAAGGCACAATACTGAAAACACTGAGGCTTTGGCTGCTTTTTGTGCTAATATTCTAATTGGTGCAGAAACAGGCCACTTTCCAGAAGTGCTGGACACTTTATTGAAGTATGAAGAAATGTTTCCAACCTTGAAAAACCTAAATGCATGGCATGATGCAAGTGCAAATATTTCCTTGATGTACTGCTATCACCAGATGGGGGCTGGAAATGTAAAAAATGCCACTCTCGCCCTTGCTAAGTTTGAAGATTTGATGGAGGCCTATCCGGATATTGATGTGATGAACAACAACATTGGTGTTACCTACTGCAGGGTAGCTCTCAATAAATATCGATCCAGCAAAAGCGGAGCTCAGGCTATCATAAAAAAAGGATTAGTTTATGCTCCGGGAAACCCGGATTTGCTAAGAATGCAGCGTGTTTTTTCTCAATAAATTTTGTTTTCAGCAGCTACATTTATCTGTTTGTACACTACCGCAGGATTACCGCTAGCGGTTTTATAAGTAACATATAAGTGTACATCGGTTGCTATAAAGTATCCGGGATCAAGTTTAAAGGTCATCTGTGCTTCGTTTTTATTTTGTGTGCGAAGCTCATAAATTCCGAGATCCACGTCTGAAGTCCAGTCCTTTGCTTCGCGCAAAGCATAAAACTCCACATCACTGACCTTACCGTTAAGTTTAAAGTGCACAATGTATTCATAGTCAGTTATAAGTCTGTCTTCAAATTGAGAGGTGATAACTGCTGGTTTAATAGTTTCATTACGGTAATTTTTTTCAACCACTCCGGGCATTATTAGTCCGTTTCGATAAGTTGCCGTATACTTTGGATTGCCACTTTTAAAGTAATTTATACACTTTCCATCCAGCTTGCCTTCGGTGTACTGTGCCGTTCGGCTTAATTTTCCACCACGTTCATAAATTTTTACCTCACCGTGTAACTTTCCATCCTTGTAAGGACTCTCTTTCCAAATGTCACCATTTGGGTAATGCTGTTTTGCTATGCCATTTTTTAGACCATTCTCATAGGGGATTTCAGAGCTGGCCTTGCTCTGTTCGTTTGTGGTTTTTACCGTATGTTTTTCTAATGGGTCAATTTTTTTAGTGGGGCTATTTTCTGAAGTTTCTTTTACTGCTGGGGCTTCGGAGCAGGATAAGCATATTAATACGGCTGAGATGGAAACTATGAGGTAGCGCAAAGTGGAATTATTTTTTGGTGAGTGATTGAAAAAACTGCTCAAGCTTCTGTTCCTGCTGCTGTATGCCCAGCACTGTAGCTTTTTTACTTACCGCAAAATTGAATATGTCGGATCTGATATCCTGCCCAGGCAGGGCAAAAAACTCCCATTTGTTTTCATTGATATGCTTTACATCTTTTACTCCGGCAATTTTCTTTAGGTCAGCTTTGCTAAACTCCTTGTCAAATTCAACAAGGAAAGTTTTTGCCCCTTGGACATTTTTGAGATCAGAAGTTGGCCGATCGGCAACAATTTCACCATTATTGATAATGATAACACGGTCACAAAGTATTTCTACTTCCTGCATAATGTGTGTAGAAAGCATCACTGTTTTTGAAGCCCCAACCTCTCTTATCAAACTGCGAATTTCAGCCAATTGATTAGGGTCTAATCCTGTGGTGGGTTCATCCAAAATCAAAACTTCAGGATCGTGAAGTAGGGCGGCAGCAAGACCGGCACGCTGGCGGTACCCTTTTGAAAGTTGCCCCAGCTTTTTATGGCTCTCTTTTGTGAGACCTACTTTTTCAATAATATCAGGAATAGCAGTCTTTGAAGTTTTGTGAATACCCGCTATAAAAGCTAAATACTCCTTCACATACATTTCTAAATAAAGCGGGTTGTGCTCTGGCAAGTAGCCTACCTTTTTTCTTATCTGAATGCTATCTTCGGTTACATCCAGCCCGCATACTTTGGCGGTACCTTCAGTTTGTGGGAGGTAGCACGTTAATATTTTCATCATGGTAGATTTTCCGGCACCATTTGGCCCAAGAAAACCTACAATTTCTCCACTTTTTAGCGAAAAGCTAACGTCATTAAGAGCACGTTGCTCTCCGTATATTTTGGTAATGTTTTGTACTTCTATCGACATAATTCCTAATGTGCCGCTAAGCTAAAATTTTTATGATTGGGGCTAGCCATATGAGTTTTACTTTATACTAAAACGTAAAAATTACCTTTTGAAGATTTGAGAAAAAACGTCATTGATAAATCTGGATGTAGTTTTCTTTAGCCCAGCACTTGGAGAAATAAAATATCGATCATCAGCGGCTTTGCTGGTGTTTACCACTTCTCCATTATAGTTGCCCGTTACTTGGGTGTCTGTTGCTATGTTGTAAATTTTTCTCAGCTGATACTCTCCGCTGGTCGTGTTGGAGCCAAGAGGAGTGTAGTAAAGACAATCTTCAAAAAAGTAATGAGTAACTTGAGACCACCGAGTAAGTTTTGTGTTTAATATGGGGCTTCCGCCATGGAGAATATTTGCTGACCAAATAAGCGTGTCTCCTTTTTTGAGAAGAAGTTTCACGGGTTTTAGGTTGTGATTCTCAATAAGCTTTTGAATAAAGGGCTCGTACGCTTGGTGATAAAAATCAGGAGGAAGAGTTGACCCAGGTAAAAACTTATCAGAAATATCTTGATAGTTATACATAGGTAGTGACTGCGAGCCTGGATAATACACTACAGGGCCACTATCTTCATCAATATCTTCAAGAGCGGTCCAGGCACCACACATAAATCGTTCGGGCATAGAGTTAAAATGAATGCTATCAGAATGGGGTTTTTGCCTACTTCCGTATTTGAAATTGATAGTTTGAAAAGGAATAGGCTTACGGTCGTAAAGCAGCTCTAAAACGCTCATTATCTTAGAGTCTGCAGCTATCTTTTTTACCGCACTCATGCTTTTCCACAATTGTCCAGCTCTCGGTGTTTCATATGAAAACAGCTCAGGATCTTTCTGCAACTGAGATAAGGCTTCATCTACACAGGTTGTGCTGATGGCGTTTGGTACTATCACAAAACCGTCATTGTGGTAAGATTGCACCATTTTAGTTTCTTCGGGAGTAAGTGATTTTACTTTAAGAATTTCTTCAAAATAAACCGATTCTACCCAGGGTACGTTGTGTGTTGACATTTGTAAAATGTTATCAGAGCTAAGCAAATGTATCTAAATCTCAATAGGGAATGGCTTGGGAGAGTGAGAAAAGAAAATTATGTTTGACGGCTGGTGCTTTGTCAGTTGTAAGCCTGCGCTCAGTGACAAAACTAAAACGAACTAATTGAAATCTGAATAATGAAAAACTTGAAAACACTATTAACCTGTGTTACTCTATTAGTAGCAATGGCTTCAGGCTTTGCTCAAAACCCAATGGCGGCTGAAGTGACTTCCGAGAAAGAGAAAGGCTATTTAAAACAGTTTGTGCAAGAAAAGAATGGTAGCCCTTATGTTGTATCAAATAAAGGTAAAGACTACTATCTGAAAAAGTTTGACGGTCATACATTAGAGCTACAGCAAGAGTGGGAAATAGAAAGGTTTAAATATTCAAAAGAAACCACACTGCTTGACTGGGTTAGTGCTACAGATCAAGGCATTCATCTGGTTTATAGAGCTTATAACGTGTCAAAGAAAACGGTATACTTTGTAGAGAGACTTATTTCGTATGAGGGAAACTTGGGTGAGGTGCGTGAAATTGCTGTTGCTACAGGTGTTGTAGATTATCGCAAAATTGATTTTATTTTTTCTGATGATAAGTCGCGCATCGCCATTATCACACCTCCGGATAAAGATGTGGCTCCAAAAGCCTTTGTGTTTGATAGTGATTTAAATATGCTATGGGAACAATCGTATGGAAATCCTTTTAAGGACGGACCGCTGACCATAACCCAAACGGAGGTTACAAATGATGGTGATTTATTGGTAGTAGGTTATAGAGATGATGGGAAGTTCAGGGATTATGAAATAAAGACTTCCACAAAGTATGGGGTTATAAAAATTGATACAGAAAAGCGAATTAGTGTGTATGACCTGTCAGGGCTTGAGAAGACTTTTCATGGATTATCAATAAAGCCGGATTTGCGCAGTGGTTATATTCTTGCAGGCTTTTATTCGGAGGAGGAAAAAGGTTATGCCAATGGTGTTTATTACGCTGAGCTCGATACGAAAACAATGAGGCCTGCAATTGAGCAACTTCAAAACACGAATGATCATTCGTCAGATTTAGATCAAAGTTTTGACATTTTTCACGCTGCCATGGGTGGGCATAAGAAAGATGGTTTTGCATCCTTTAGGTGCAAGGATTTTGCAAAATTTGAAAATGGAAACATAGCGGTGGTTGCTGAAAGAGATTATGTTTCAAATATTCCGGGTGTCTATAGAAACCGGTTTGTGGGAGAAGTTGTGATATTAGGATTTAATGAGAAAGGTCAATTTATATGGTTGAATACAATTCCTAAGAAGCAAACGGATAATGGTTTGGGCAGCGTATCTTATATTTTTCATCATGCAGGCGATAGAATGTTTTTGCTGTATAACGATGATGTAAGAAATGCTGAATCAATAAATAATGGGGAAGGAAATCAATACTCGGGCTTTGGAAGAAATTATGGACTTATTGGTGCTAGAATAGATCAAAAAGGAAATATGAAGTTGTCATCATTGCCAAGTGTTGAGAGCTATAAACTTATAGTCAGCACTAAACGCTATTTTAGTTTGAATGCAGAGAACTTATATGTTTACAGATTGCAATATGGAATGGGTAAGTTTAAAATTTCCAAGTACAATTTTGATCTCAGGTTTTGATTCTTAGACTTTTATTTCATCACAAGGTTTTGCTGCTTATAAATCTACCTTTGCGCCAATGCAAGGAACTGTAACAAAATCAACCGGAAGTTGGTATCAGGTAAGAACTGATGCCGGAATTCTTTTAACTCATTATTCTCGAAATTAACAATGACTAGCATTAAAAAATATTTTGTTTTTACACTCTTGTTCTCTATAATGTTTTCTGGTCTCGCTCAGAGTCCTATGGCCCAAGAAACTATCACGAATAAACTCAAAGGGTCTTTAGAGCAATTCCTTGAAGAAAAAAATGGGGATTTATTTATGATAACAGGAAAGGGAAAAAGTGTTTTTCTGAAAAAATTTGACGCACAAAGCCTTATGTTGAAAGATGAATGGGAGATAGAAAAGTTTAAAGTCCATAACAGAAGGGCAGAATTCTCTAAAGCTACGGTGAGTAGGAAAGGGTTTCATTTAATTTTTGAAGCTTACAGCGCATCCAACAAAAAAGTATATTTGGTTGAAAGACTTATTACCCGTACCGGTGAAATAGGGGAGGTTCGAGAAATAGCCAGCTCTCAAAATGTCTTCTATGGAGCTAAGATTGACATGTTGTTTTCGGAGGATAAGTCACGAATGGCTATAGTAATGCCTCCAAGTGAAGGAGTAGCTCCAGAAGCCTCGATGTTTGATAATGACTTGAATCTGCTTTGGAAGCAATCTTTTGAAAATCCTTTTAGTGACGGAGATTTTACCATTACTCAAAATGAAGTAAGTAATAGTGGCGACTTGCTTGTTGTTGGATATAGGGACGAAGGACGTTTTAATAAGCGTGAAATAAAGCCATCGGAGAAATATGCAGTACTAAGAATTGACGCTAAAAATAGGTTGAGTGTATATGACTTGAAAGGCCTTAGGAAAACTTTCCATGGCTTATCAGTAAAAGCTGATTTGTTAGAAGGATACGTGCTTACTGGGTTTTATGGGAAAGATGAAAAATCTCGTCCACAAGGCGTGTATTTTGCAAATTTGAGCACAAGTACTTTTAAGCCTGTCCTAGAGAAGCTGGAGGATTCAGAAAGTGAGCATTTTTCAAAATTAGATCAGGAATTTGACTTTATGGGCAAATTATCAACGAGTAAAACCAATCAGGGATTTGCCTCTCTTCGATGTAAAAATTTCGCAGAGTTAAAAAATGGAAATATTGCTATAATTGCTGAAAGAGATTACATCTACAAGGTGCCTGGCGGGTATTCCTACCGGTATTTGGAAGAAATTGTCGTGTTATGTTTTAATCCAAAAGGACAACTTTTGTGGGTGAAAGTGATTCCTAAAATGCAACAAACCCAAACTGATTTGGGTGTTGCTTCCTATATTTTTCATGAAGGCAAAGACGAGATTTATTTATTTTATTCTGCAGACGTTGGTAAGGTGGAGTCTATAATGGAAGACCTTGGTGCAGAATACACGTTCCCAGGTGGGTACATTGGTTTAATAGGGGTAGGTATTGATGAAAAGGGGGAGGTGAGGATGGAGTCATTAATTAATGCGGAGCGAGATTATTATGCAGTAAATACGCAAACTTCCTTTAGTCCAAATTCAAAAGTCTTATTTGTTTCCCGCGTACGTTATGGTGCAAATTCGTTTAAGCTATCAAGGTACAGCTTCTGACGGGTAGCTAGAATTCCTAATAATTATGCTAAGAGACCTGAATTATCAAGGCAATTCGATTTTGACTGCATTATGTATATAAATCTACCTTTGCGCCAATGCAAGGAACTGTAACAAAATCAACCGGAAGCTGGTATTTGGTGAAAACCGATACGGGTAAAATTATATCCTGCCGCATAGTGGGTAAATTACGCTTACGCGGAATAAAAAGCACCAACCCGGTGGCGGTGGGTGATGTGGTGGAATTTAAAATGGAAGAAGGCGAAGAAACTGCGGTAATTTCGGATATACTACCCCGTAAAAATTACATCATTCGCAAAAGCGTAAACCTTGCCAAACAAACACAAATAATTGCAGCCAATCTGGATCAAGCTGTATTAATTGTTACTCTTGATTTCCCAAAAACCTACCCTCGATTTATTGATCGTTTTTTGGTGACAGCCGAGGCTTACAGCATTCCTGCTGTGGTGGTTTTTAATAAAGTGGACTTGTATAGCGATACCGATTTAGATGAATTGGAGTTTTACACATTGGCTTATGAGGATGCTGGTTATACTGTACTTCATACTTCTGTACCAGGAGAATTAGGTTTGGATGAGCTGAAAGAATTATTGCAAAATAAAACCAGCTTGCTCAGCGGGCACTCAGGGGTAGGGAAATCTACTTTAGTAAATACAGTAGAGCCTGGTTTGGATTTAAAAACAAAAGCAATTTCATCTAGTCATCATCAGGGGCAGCATACTACCACTTTTGCAGAAATGTTTGAGCTTAGCTTTGGAGGAAATATTATTGATACACCTGGAATCAGAGGTTTTGGTTTGGTGGATATGGAGAAGGAAGAAATAGGAGATTATTTCCCCGAAATATTTAGAATTAAAGATCAGTGTAAATTCAACAATTGTATTCACATAGAGGAGCCTGGTTGTGCGGTAAAAGCAGCACTCGAAGAGGGTGAGCTCGCCTACACGCGCTATGATAGCTATGTGAATTTTGTGAATGGAACTGATGAAGACGAAAATTATAGAAAAGACATTTACGCACATTAGTTGTCTGTCTTTTGGGTTTAGAAAAAAATAGAAATAATGCGAATAGTTCTTCAGCGGGTAAGCGAAGCCTCGGTAAATATTGACGGCAAAGAAACTAGAGGCATAGGCCAAGGCTACGTGATTTTGGTGGGTATAGAAAATGCTGATACCAATGAAGACGCTATTTGGTTAGCTAATAAAATCGCTAACCTTCGTGTATTTTCTGATGATGAAGGAAAGATGAATCATTCTGCCATAGATGTGAATGGACAACTGTTGATCATCAGCCAGTTTACCCTGCATGCCTCTACTAAGAAGGGCAATCGCCCGAGCTACATAAAAGCAGCTAAGCCCGATAAAGCTATTCCTCTGTATGAATATTTTGTAGAGTGCTGTAAGGAGCATTTCCCTGCAAGGGTGCAAACGGGTGAGTTTGGTGCTGATATGAAAGTGCGCCTGGTGAATGATGGTCCGGTAACGATAATTATTGACACACAGAATAGAGAGTAGCGCTTCGGCTCCGTAAGGGAAGAGTAGGGAATAGGGAGTAAGGAGTAAGGAGTAGGAAGTTTGGAATATATAGTAAGGAGTGTAAATGCGTCTTCGCGACTTTGCGTGAAGCGGTAAATAGAACAATATGCCACAGGGAATTGCTGAAGTACAAAAGATAGTTGACGATTGGATAAAGAATCATGGGGTGCGATATTTTAATGAACTTACCAATATGGCTCAGCTTACTGAAGAGGTAGGAGAAGTAGCTCGCATTATTGCCCGCAGATATGGTGAGCAAAGTGAAAAGGAAAGTGACAAAACCAAAGATTTGGGTGAGGAGCTGGCCGATGTGCTTTTTGTAACTATTTGCCTGGCCAACCAAACAGGAGTAGACCTACAGGCGGCTTTTGATAAAAAGATGAACATCAAAACGGAGCGTGATCACGATAGGCATCATGGGAATGAGAAGTTGAAATAGGAGGGGGAGCTGGTATTGATTACTGGGTATTGGGTATTGAGAAGTGAGTATTGTGTATTAAGTATTAAGAATGTAAAACTGGAGGTAGTCTGGTTGAGGAAGTGAAAACCCCATTAGCCTGCGGCCACGGTTCATCGCAAATGTTTCTTCAATGCAGAGGAGCGAAGTGCGCAGAGAAACGCTGAGAATATCCTCCTCACATTTTGATTTTTGACTACAAACTTCCTGAAGTTTTCACTTTTTGCGAAATCCTCGCGTTCTCCGCGATTTAGTGGTGAGATAACCGAGCTAATGCATAAAACAAAAACGGCCACCTGAAGTATTCAGGCAGCCGTTCTTTTGTTATGATCCCTGTGGGATTAAATATCAATAGAATTTTATTTTCTTTAAAAATCTACGCTCAAGCCCGCCAAAAAGTTGAATCCTGCCTGAGCATAATAATAGGGATCACCAAAATACACATAGCCATTGGCCGCATACTTCTCGTTAGTAATATTGTTCATCAGGATCTCTACTTCAAGGTTTTTTACAAACTTCACCGGAATCTGATAGGCCATCCTGATATTGGTCAGAAAGTAGTCGTTAAGGATATGCCTATCCAGCCCGGTATTGCTTAGATACTGTTCGCCTACGTACTTATTTTGCAAAGCCATGGTGAATCCTGCCAAGGGCTTAAACTCAAGGACGGAGCCACCGATAACATTGGGTGAAAAAGCTATTGGTGTTTCACCATAATTTACAAGATCATCATCCGTGAAAGATTCATTTCTGTTCCTGCTTATCGTTAAATTAGGCATCCATCTCAACTTTTCAAGTATTTTAAAGTTGGTGGTCAACTCTACACCTATACGATGGCTTTTTCCTACGTTGCTTCGTATAGGATAACCTACATTATTGATTTCTCCGGTTTGTACCAGTTGATTTTGGTAAAACATACCATAGAGGTTTACTTCTATTGAGTTTTGTTTAAACACATAACGAGACCCAATCTCGATGTCCTGCAAGTTTTCAGCTTTAGGTTTTTTGCTATTTTCAATATAATCCTGGCGTGTAGGCTCGCGGTTGGAAATGGCAAATGAGCCATATATCTGTAGGTCGGAATTAACGTTATAAGTAATTCCTGCTTTTGGGTTAACAAAGTTGAATTCGTCCTTAAAATCTATGGTGCGGTTCATTTCGTCATCACCTTTTCCCATTAGGGTCACTCTGCGATATTGGAGGTCTCCAAAAACGCTTAATGAAGAAGTAAGGTTGTAATCTGCTTTAGCGTAGAAGTTTAGGTCGCGCTTTGAACCTTTGCTGAAGTAAAACTGATCAGCAGGTTCCGTTCCTCCTGTGTATTGCGCCCACACTATTTCACCAAAATGATCACCAAGGTATTCGTTTGCAGCTCCACCAAATACGAAGTTGAATTTATCATTATGATACTGAAGGTTGTAGACCACTCCATAAAAGTCGTTGTCCAACCACAATCTTCGTACTATATTTCCATAAATCTCAGGTGCACTAATGCCATACGTGCCCAAACTATCGTTGGACTGATACTCTTCGTAATAACCGCGTCCGCGTGTGTAATGCCCGCTTAAGTTAAATGACCAACTATTACTCAACCTTTTGTTATAATGCAATTGATAGTGATTTTGAGAATAGTTGTCTACCTGATCGTCATAGCTTCCCACCACATTCCCGGCAGTGTCATATTTCAGGCCAGCATAATTATAGGTGGGGTCAGAAACAAAGGTGGCTGAATCCAAGCCATACCAGGCTTGGTAGGTTTCTTCATTGCCACCAAAAACCACGGCCTTAAGACTCCAATCTTCGGCCAGATAGCCACCAGTAAAAAAGTAAGAACGAAGATTTGATCTGGCCCGGTCTACATATCCATCTGACTTGATCTGTGAAAGGCGTCCCTGGATGGCCCAATGGTCATTGATAAGTCCTGATCCAAATTGTACGCTGTACCGTTGTGTGTTAAAGGATCCCATGCCAATTCGTGCTTTACCAAAGCCTTCTTTTTGCAAATCATCGGTTTGCATGTTAATGCTTGCTCCAAAAGCTCCTGATCCATTGGTAGATGTTCCTACACCGCGCTGTATTTGTACGCTTTGCAGCGAAGATGCAAGGTCGGGAGTGTTCACCCAAAAAACTCCGTGAGACTCGGCATCGTTTACGGGAATTCCATTGATGGTTACATTTATTCTGGTTTGGTCGCTTCCCCGTATTCTCATGCCCGTGTACCCTACACCTGCACCTGCATCCGAAGTGGTCACTATAGATGTAGTTTGTTCAAGTATATAGGGCATATCCTGACCCTGATTTCTTTCCTCAATGTCCTCTTTGTTCAAATCTTGATGAGCCATCGGGGAATTATCACCAGCTCTTAAAGCAGTAACATTTACTTGCTCTAGCCACTCATTTGATACTTCCAGGTCAAAATTAACTACAGTGTTTTGCTGGACAACCACTGTCTTTGTCATCGGCTCAAATCCCACAAAAGTGGCGGTAAGTTGATAGGTCTTGCCTTTTTCGAGTTGAATTTCAAATTCACCATTAGCTCCAGCTTGTACTCCGGCTTTGGTAGATTGAACGATGATACTGGCGCCCGGCAGTGGTTTGCCATCGGTTTTGGAAGTTACCCTTCCAGAAATGGTTTGTGCCTGCATTTGCAGAAACAGTGCTGACAATGCAGCAAAAGCAATTAGCTTCTTCATGATAAAATTTGCATTTATCACGAATAAAAGGGGCTATTTACTCGCTTGGTTAAATAAAAATGTGATGTCAATTTTCCCTTGGCAGCATTACCTGCCCAGGTTCATTGGGTATAATCTCAGCTCCGATGGCTATCGGAGCACCCCTATGAGATGTAAGCCGCGAAAGTAGCCATGAAAAATGAGGTGGCAAGCGAAGTCATTAAAATTTAAATGTCGAATTCCGTTTAATTGAGACTATTATTAACAAAGGCATCCAGCAACTTTGTGTCTGGGGTTTGCTTGAAACAAGTAGCGTTCCTCTTAATGCATCTTAATTTCTAAATGGTTTTTTAACCATGAAGGCATAGAACAGCATTAAAATTTGCTCTGGTTTGCAAAATCATTTTTTTTCCAAAAGTTTCTCAACTTGTTTTAAAGCATTCGTGAACCTGGTGCCATACCCGCCTTTTACAACTTGATACGGACGGTTTAACTTTTTTATCAAATCAAGATTTAGTTCAAAAAGCTCTAACCGATTATCAGGGTTTTCACGGAGCGGGTCACTTTCCCAGGGAATGTCTGGATAGGTCAGGAGATAAATGTGATCGTTTTCCGTTTCAATTTCTTTCTCTAAAAAATCATGTGTCTTTCCAAATACAAGCTCCTCCCAAATTTTGAAATTGAGTAAATCGGTGTCCAAAAACACCAGATTTCCTGCTTTTTGAATTTCTTTTTCTTGATGCGATTTATGCCCTCTGATTATTTTTTCAAGAGTGTCAAAATCATACGCTGAACCATTTCTTTCTAAATAATGACGAGCATATTCATCTGCAAAAGGCACTTGAAAATGCTCCCCTAGCTTTTTGGTGAGCCATGATTTTCCGGTTGATTCCGGCCCTGAGATTACTATCTTTTTTACGCTGTCCATTCTAGTAATCCATTTACGGCAAGTAGGGTGTAAAGTACAAATAGTGCTGTTGCAAAATATAACTTGCGCTTGTAGTATAGGTATACCGAAACAGCATCTATCACTATCCAATACCACCAATTATCAGGGATTAAATTAATCATTAATAAGGTGGCAAAAATGCTAAAAACGGTGGTGAAGGAGTCGATGTAGGGGGTGGCGGCATCTGTCATTTTCTTTAGTAGAGCACCCGTTATTATGACCAAAGTGGTTCCTGATAAAATTATCATTCCGTGGATGGGCCAATTTAAGCTTCCGGCTATTCCACCACCCGAGTCATTCCAATGCATCCATCCATAAATAGCTGTGAAAATATAAAAGACTTGAAGTAAGGACTCTGCATAAATTCGCTTAATAAAACAGATATACAGGAAAAGCAGGGAGCTGATAATGGCTGCAATCCAGCACCACACATAGCCATAGGTGATTAGTAATGTATAGGAAAGGCCGGCAAGGACAGCGATTCCCTCCAGCCACTTTAATCCTTTGTCGGTCATTTTATAAAGTCCTTGATTTCCATTGCGGAAATGTCGGTATTCAAAACTATGAGGACAAATTTTTTGAGGAAACTCAAGGTGTCTATATCCGGATTTAGGATATGTGCTCTGGTGTTGAAACGTTGTGAACGGCTTCTGCAATTGTCTTTATCAAATCAGGGTTTTCCTCTGAAGCATTTCCAACGACAACAATGTCAGCACCTGCCTGGCAAATTTTCACAGCAGTTTCGGCATCGCGAATACCGCCTCCAATAATAATTGGTAAATCCACAGACTTACGAACAGCTCCAATCATTTTAGCACTGATAGGGTTATCGGCTCCAGAGCCCCCGTCCATGTAGATAAGTTTTTGTCCAAGCATTTCGCCCGCCATAGCGGTGCATGCTGCAATCTCTGGTTTGTTGTGTGGTACAGGAGCGCTTCCGCTCATATAGCTAGCGGTGGTCTGCCTTCCACTATCTACCAAAATATAGCCCGTAGGGAGTGTTTCCAGCTTAGCTTGCTTAATGTAAGGCGCTGCAATCACATGGCTGCCAATTAGCAATTCTGGGTTTCTGCCAGAAATTAGGGAGATGAAAAGCATGGCATCAGCCTTGCCAGAAATTTGCATGATACTTCCAGGAAAAAGAATAACAGGAATCTTAGTCATGCCTTTTATGGCGTCAATACATTCGTCTAATGCATCTTTTACTAGCAAGCTGCCACCTAAAAAAATGAAGTCTGCCTCCGCCTCATTCGCCTTTTTGATGATGGTTTGTAAAGCGTTAGAGTCAGGCGTGTCAGGATCTACCAGCACAGCTAGCCTCTTTTTACCTTGTAGGTAACCTTCGGTGATATTATGGATTGTTTTCGTAGCCATATTTCAGCCCGCAAACGTAATAAAGTAATTACAAAAAATGACGCTCAACTTTGTTAATATAACTAAGCTATGATTTCCCACCCATATGTAATGTGTAGGCTTTCAATGCTTTTAAAGAAAAGCCTTATGTTTTTGTGATAGTCATCGGTTTTTATAGTGCCTGAAGTTTCGCAATTAGGTTGGTATGGAAAAGGTTTAACGGATAACTCGCTAATAAAGTTCAGCCTGCGGTTTCCCGTAATCTTTACCATCACTTCTTTGGCTCCCCAGTAAAGAGTTAAATGCTCTACCTCAGTTTTATTTTGAATAGATTTCTTTTCTTCTTCACGTAAAAACTTGTGCGCAATTCTTTTTATACGGTCTCTAAAAAGTTCAAGGTCAATTCCTACTGGGTTTTTATCACAAACTATCATTCCGGCAAAACCATCAGTATGTGAAAAGGAAATATGGTAACCATTTTTTAGGAAGGGTTTTCCATCTTTATTGTAGTGTACGGCTGGGTTGTGCCCAAAATATTCTATCAGGCATTGGCGTAAGGCCAAAAACTCATTTCGCTTTTTAGGATTTGTAAATTTTTCAAATCGCTCCGCGTCCGATGGGTGCATTTCTATCCCAAGCATAAGTTCATCTTCCGTTTCTTCAATTTTCCAAATAATAATGCTTGTTGATTCTGAGATATTAAAGCGTTGATATAAGGGCATTGAGAATAGTGATTGGATTTTGTAAATGCAAGATTTGCAGGTATCTTTGTGCTTCTTAAAAAATACTCAAAGAAAAAGATAATGAGCGAAACTGTAGTAAAATACGTGCCTTACAAAGTTAGAGATATATCCTTAGCAGAATGGGGCCGCAAAGAAATTGAATTGGCTGAAGCCGAAATGCCGGGACTTATGTCTTTGCGCGAAGAGTTTGGAGCTGAGCAACCACTCAAGGGTGCTCGCATTGCCGGGTGTCTTCACATGACCATCCAAACAGCTGTTCTTATTGAAACCTTAACGGCCCTAGGAGCAGAAGTTACCTGGTCTTCTTGTAATATCTTCTCTACGCAAGATCACGCTGCTGCTGCAATTGCTGCTGCTGGTATCCCTGTGTATGCCTGGAAAGGTATGAATGATGAGGAGTTCGACTGGTGCATTGAGCAAACCCTTTGGTTTGGTGAAGATCGTAAGCCATTGAACATGATTTTGGATGATGGAGGTGACCTTACCAATATGGTTTTAGATCGCTACCCGGAGCTTGTAGAGGCTATCAAGGGTCTTTCTGAAGAAACTACTACAGGGGTTCATCGTCTTTATGAAAGAATGAAGAAAGGCACACTCCCAATGCCAGCTATCAATGTTAATGACTCGGTGACCAAATCAAAGTTTGACAACAAATATGGCTGTAAAGAAAGTGCGGTAGATGCTGTAAGAAGAGCAACTGATATAATGCTTGCAGGTAAGCGTGTTGTTGTTTGCGGCTACGGAGATGTTGGTAAGGGTACTGCTGCTTCTTTCCGTGGAGCTGGTTCTATCGTTACTGTTACCGAAATTGACCCAATTTGTGCTTTGCAGGCTGCAATGGACGGATTTGAGGTGAAGCGTTTGGAGACCGTAATTGGAAAAGCGGATATTGTTATTACTACTACTGGTAATAAAGATATCGTTACCGGACGTCACTTCGAGGCCATGAAAGACAAGACTATAGTTTGCAACATTGGTCACTTTGATAATGAAATTGATGTTTCTTGGTTGAAGTCAAACCACGGCAATACGCACGTAAACATTAAGCCACAAGTAGATAAGTATACCGTAAATGGCAATGACATCATACTTCTCGCAGAAGGTAGATTGGTAAACCTAGGTTGTGCTACTGGTCACCCAAGTTTTGTAATGAGTAATTCATTTACAAACCAAACCTTGGCACAAATTGAACTTTGGAAAAATAGTGACAAATACAACAATGAAGTGTATATGTTGCCGAAGCACCTAGATGAAAAAGTGGCTGAATTGCACCTTGCAAAGATCGGTGTGGAGCTTGAAAAGCTCAGTAAGGAGCAGGCTGATTATATAGGTGTTGCCGTTGAAGGCCCCTACAAACCTGAATATTACAGGTATTAATAATCTTACAGATTTATTTTTATTAAAAAGGCATTGCTCAACTTGAGCAGTGCCTTTATTTTTTTACTTATTTTGGTGCCTTCTCTAATCTGAAAAATGGTCGCAACGGACAGGGTTTATCAATTAATAGCCGAGCACACCACTGATTTGGTGTGCATACATGATCTTGAAAACACAATTAGGTTTGCAACACCTTCAAGCAAATCTATATTGGGCTTTCATTTCGAAGATATTATTGGGCGAAAACTTACGGATTTTTTAGCCCCTGAGTTCGTCAATGAAATGGATTTTTCTACCCTCACAAGATTTTTTGATCATCCAGGATCTCGTATTCGTTACCAAGTTCGTCATGGTAATAGTGATCGTTTGCGATGGCTCGAATCTACTTTTAGTAGAATTGAAGAAGCAGGAAATGCAAAGTATAGCCTTTTGAGCAGTACGAGGGATATTACCGAAAGCGTTCATCTCACGGATGACTTAATGAATGCTTTAAGCACGGAGCAGCAACTCTCAAGATTTAAATCGAATCTTTATTCAGTAGCTAGTCATGAGTTTAAAACGCCACTGGCAGTAATTCAAGCAAATATTGAAATGCTAAAAGTGAAGAAAAATCCGAAAGTGCTGGATATGGGGTTAGAAAGCATGGAGGAAGAAATTGATCGGCTAAATAGTATGATAGCCGATATGCTTCAACTGAAGAAGCTTACCATGGGTAAAACCACCCTTAAACTAGAGAGTTTAGACTTGCGAGCTATACTTGAGGATGTGTTAAAAAACGATTGTCAAAAAGCATATCCTGAGATAGAGACTTCCATTCACATATCCCAGAATAAAGAAGTTGCGGTTTCCGGGGATTATTCTCTCGTGCGATATATTTTTAGCAATTTATTGATTAATGCTTGCAAGTTTTCAAAAGATGAGACACCAGTAAAGGTCAGCATTGATTTTGACGAAAGTTTTGTAAAAATTAGTATCGAGGATCAGGGTATCGGAATACCCAAAGAAGATCAAGGGTCTATCTTCACCTCCTTTTATAGAGCAACAAATGTTAGTAATATACAAGGTACAGGAGTAGGCCTTTCCATTGTAAAGGAATTTGTAGATTTACACAAAGGAAAGATCAGTTTTGAGAGTTCTCCCGGAGAGGGGAGTACTTTTTTTATTGAATTACCTTACACACTAGATATATGAAGAAAAGAGTACTTATTGTAGAGGATAACGACAAGCTGCGTACTACAATTGCCACCCTGCTTGAAGATCATTTTGACATTTCAGAAGCTGCTGATGGCCGTGAGGGAATCGATAAAGCTAGACTTAATAGCCCAGATTTGATTCTTAGCGACATTATGATGCCAGAAACCAACGGTTATGAGTTGGTTGATGAGTTAAAAGGAAATAAGTCGACCAGCCATATTCCAATTGTGCTACTCACCGCGCTAAGTGAAGATGAAAAGCGTATAGAAGGATATAACTTTGGTGCTGATGATTACATCGTAAAACCATTTAAGTTTGACGTCCTACTATCTCGTATTAACAATCTTTTAAAAACGAGAGATGATCTTAAACGTATTTATGACAAAGCATCTCCAATACATCACGAATTTGGGGTAAAAGATCCGTTGCTTTCTCATATGGAAGCATTGCTCGTGAATCATTTTAAGTTTAAAAATTTCAGTATACCTGAAATTGCAGAACTAATGAATATGACGCCATCAAAGCTAGAGCGAGAAATAAAACGCTTAACTGGGATGACACCTATTAAATACCTTAATGATTTTAGATTGACTAAGGCCAAGCATATGCTTACCAAGGGAGATCTTAGTATTTTTGAGGTATCCTACGCATTGGGTTTTAAAAGCATGAGTTACTTTGGAAAAGCTTACAAGGAAAAATTTGGAATAGCTCCATCAAAAACATCTGAAATATAATGTCACTTTCCATAATGATCGTTGATAACGATCAGGTAAATAGTTTTGTACTTAAAAACATCATAACGCGAAATTATGTGAATGCAGAAATTTCGATGTTTCCCGATGGTTCTGATGCTTTAGAACATTTGTCTAAACTCTCAGATATGAAGGAAGAATTTCCAGATGTTATCCTTTTGGATATATATATGCCAATCATGAATGGGTTTGAATTTTTGCAGCAATATAGCCAAATGTATAGCCACAAGCCGACAAATGTATTTGCGATGAGTAACTCGCTAAGTAAGGATGATCAACAACAGGCAAACGAATACTCCGTAGTAAAGGGTTTTATCACAAAACCATTGATTTACAATAATATTCAGTTTATAATCGAAACTTATGTAGAAGGTAAAACTTCAGAAACTGATATTTAAGAAGCTGCCGATTATTACCAGCCATAAGATTAAGTAAATCATTAGCTCTGCAAAGGAGCGCGCAAAAGCTTTCGTCTTCATAGTTTTATAAGATTCGTTATTTAAATAAACGAAGATGATGGCCTGAAGGTTGGTTCTAAGCATCTTAATCCTAACGACTTTATTTTTAAAAATATTATGCGGTAATATATTTGGTGATTTAAAAAGTCATCTTATATTTGCCGCCCCAATGAACGCGGGGTGGAGCAGTTGGTAGCTCGTTGGGCTCATAACCCAAAGGTCGTCAGTTCGAGTCTGGCCCCCGCTACAAAGTGAAAAGGCTGAGGAATTATCCTCGGCCTTTTTTTATTTTAGAGTAAATTTCTTTTTCCATGCACAAATCCGGATATGTAAACATTATTGGTAACCCGAATGTGGGAAAGTCTACACTTATGAATTCTTTCTTAGGAGAGGATTTATCAATAATGACACCTAAAGCGCAGACCACGCGCCATCGAATTTTAGGTTTGCTCAATGATGAAAACTATCAAATAGTTTTTTCGGACACTCCAGGGATTATTCAGCCTGGATATGCTCTACAAGAACACATGATGGACTTTGTACAGTCTACTTTTGAGGATGCTGATATTTTTCTCTTTCTAACTGAACCCACTGAAAAGCCAATAAAGGACGAGCGCTTTTTACAAAAGTTACAAGACAGCAAAGTTCCAGTACTCCTTATTATTAATAAAATCGACCTTACCGATCAGCAAACTTTAGAGAAGGTGGTAGCACATTGGGGTAAGCAACTGCCAAATGCCGAAATATACCCTATCTCGGCTTTGAATGATTTTAACACGGAAGTATTGCTGGATAGAATTCTGGAACTGCTTCCAGAGGGGCCGGCTTATTTTTCTAAAGAAGAACTTAGTGATAAGGATGAGCGCTTTTTCGTTTCTGAAATGATTCGTGAGCAGATGTTGAAAATTTACAGTAAGGAGATTCCTTATGCCGTGCAAGTAGAGGTCGAAGAATTTAAAGAAGAAGAAAAAATCATTCGAATCCGCTCTATAATTTATGTGGAGCGTGACACTCAGAAGTCAATTGTAATTGGACATCAAGGAAAGATGATTAAGCGTACAGGGACTGATGCTCGAATCCGCATGGAAGCTTTCTTTAAGAAAAAGGTGTTTCTTGAGCTATTTGTAAAAGTGCGCAAAAACTGGCGTCAGAGTGAAGATCAACTTAAGCGCTTCGGTTATCGCTAATCGCAGTTGCAACCGTAAGTGCTTTTTAGTTCAATAGTTTTTGAGCCTTCAATTATCCATTTTAGCTCCTCACTTTTAAAGTAGGTATTTCGTAAGTCGAGATAGTTAAGACTCGGCATATTCAATATTTCTGCACTCACATATTTTATATCGCAATCCCAAAGGTCCAATTGTTCCAATGTTTTAAATTGAATGATAGCGTCAGGAATGCTGTCTATTGGATTTCTATCTAAACCTAGAATTTTAAGTGACGGTAAGGTGTGTAGCTTTATTGGAAAGTGCTCAATATTATTCTTGCTGAGGATAATGGTGTGTAGATTTTTCAGCGAGGAAAGGTCGAGATTTATAGAATTGATATTGTTGTGGCTAAGATCAATCACTTCCATTCTCTTAAATTTTAGAATTTCTTCCGGAATTTGATCGAGCTTATCTTTCCTCAATTCAAGTATAATTACCTCATTTGGGTTTTTAAGCGCAGACTCTAAGCTCTTGAATTTTTGTGCAAAGCCGGTTGCTGCAAAAAGTAGCATTAGATTAGTTAGAAGAAAGAGCCTGTCGAGCATTTTCCATGTCTTTATTGAGTTGTGATTTCAAGGCATCTACGTCCGTAAACTTAGTTTCTCCCCGAAGGCGTTTTTTGAATACAATACGCATTTGAGCTCCGTATATGTTGCGATTGAAGTTGAAAATATGTACCTCAATTGTTTTGAACTTGCCGCTAAAAGTGGGTCGCATCCCTATGTTACACATTCCTTGAAACTTTTGCTCCGGTGCTGAAGGAAAAAGAACTTCCACCGCATACACACCATCCAAGGGTATGAGCTTATAGGTTTCTTCGGTTACCAAATTGGCAGTGGGGAAGCCAATGGTGCGTCCAATACTTTCGCCTTGCACCACTTGTCCCGTGATCGGATATTCATAACCTAAGTATTCGTTAGCAGTTGCTAAATCGCCTTCATCAAGTGCGCGTCTTATTTTAGTGCTGCTTACAGTTACGTCCTCTACGTCTTTAGCAGAAATTTCTTCTACCTCAAATCCATATGTAGGGCCAAACTCTTTTAAGTGTTCAAAGCTTCCTTCTCGGTTTCTTCCAAAATGATGATCATAGCCAATGACCAACTTTTTGGCACCAATATTATTTACCAAGATATTACGAACAAAATCCAATGAGGAAGTACGGCTAAATTCCTTCGTAAAAGGATGGATAATGAGGTGATCAAGTCCTGTTTTTTTTAGTAGTTCGATTTTTTCAGTTTGTGTATTGAGCAATTTCAGATCAATATCAGGTTGCAATACAAGACGAGGGTGGGGGCTAAAAGTAAGAAGTACGGATTCACCATTAATGGTGGAGGCGGCCTGATTAAGTTGCTCCAAGATTTTGTTGTGACCAACGTGAACACCGTCAAATGTGCCTGTGGTTACGGCAGCAAAATCCAGTTTCTGAAAATCTTCGAGGGAGAAATATACCTTCAAAGTTTGTGTGGGTTTAATGGGTTAAAAATCACTCCGGTTATGGGTTTTGCCAATTGTTGATAGGGTGTTCAAAAGTAGAAAAATTAAAAAAGTCTTTTAGGTTTACACATTTGGATAAAAACAACTATTTTTGCGGCCAAATTTTAAGAAAGCCTAACGGCTAGTATTTAAACTATATAGCATGTCGCAAGTAGTAGGTAAAATTGCCCAGATTATAGGTCCAGTAGTGGACGTGTATTTCGATAGTACCAACCAGGAGCTTCCTAAGATCTATGACTCTTTAGAAGTTGTTCGTCCTGATGGAACCCGTGTGGTTCTTGAAACTCAACAGCATATCGGTGAGGATACCGTACGTGCTATTTCCATGGATTCAACCGATGGGCTTACCAGAGGTCAGGAAGTAGTAGCTACAGGTAGCCCAATAAGAATGCCAATTGGAGAAGGTATTAAAGGAAGACTATTTAATGTTATCGGTGAAACTATCGATGGTATTGGTACACTTTCTAACGAAGGTGGTTTGCCTATTCACCGTGAAGCTCCAAAGTTTGAAGATCTTTCAACTGCTTCTGAAGTACTTTTTACAGGTATCAAAGTAATTGACCTTATCGAGCCTTATGCAAAAGGTGGTAAGATTGGTCTTTTTGGTGGTGCTGGTGTTGGTAAAACTGTACTTATTCAGGAGTTGATTAACAATATTGCCAAAGGTCATGGTGGTCTTTCTGTATTTGCTGGTGTAGGTGAGCGTACTCGTGAGGGTAACGATCTTCTTCGTGAGATGCTTGAATCAGGCATTATTAAGTATGGAGATGACTTTATGCATTCCATGGAAAATGGTGGATGGGATCTATCTAAAGTGGATTTGGAAGGGATGAAAGAATCAAAAGCTTCTTTCGTTTTCGGTCAAATGAACGAACCTCCAGGTGCACGTGCTCGTGTGGCTCTATCTGGTCTTACTCTTGCTGAGTACTACCGTGATGGTGAGGGCGATGGCGCTGGTAAGGATATCCTTTTCTTCGTTGATAATATTTTCCGTTTTACCCAAGCTGGTTCTGAGGTGTCTGCACTTCTTGGACGTATGCCATCAGCGGTAGGTTACCAACCAACATTGGCAACAGAGATGGGGGCGATGCAAGAGCGTATTACTTCTACTAAAAATGGATCTATTACTTCTGTACAGGCGGTATACGTACCTGCGGATGACTTAACGGATCCAGCCCCTGCTACTACATTTGCTCACCTTGATGCAACTACAGTACTTAACCGTAAGATTTCTGAGCTTGGTATTTACCCAGCGGTAGATCCTTTGGATTCTACTTCTCGTATCCTTACTCCAGAAATTGTAGGTGAAGAACACTACAAGTGTGCTCAGGATGTAAAAGAAATTCTACAGAGATACAAAGAACTTCAGGATATTATTGCCATCCTGGGTATGGACGAACTTTCTGAAGAAGATAAACTTGCTGTACACCGTGCTCGTAGAGTACAGCGTTTCCTTTCTCAGCCGTTCCACGTAGCTGAGCAGTTTACCGGTATCCCTGGAGTATTTGTAAGTATTGAAGATACTATCAAAGGCTTTAACATGATTATGGACGGTAAAC
>JAUHWX010000195.1 GCA_030427285.1 Bacteroidia bacterium | reverse complement strand
ATAAATGACAAGAAGTTTCCTGTACTATTTTCTGGCGACCATAGTAATGCCGGAGGTACCATTGCAGGGATAAAAGCTGCCCATCCCACTAAGCGTCTTGGCGTAATTTGGGTAGATGCTCATGGTGATTTGCATTCGCCCTACACCAGCCCTACCGGCAATGTACACGGTATGCCTTTAGCAACAGCTTTACATGAAGACAATCTTGAAAATAAGAATAACGACCCGAGCGAAGAGACCATCTGGCATTGGAATGAAATGAAGGGAAGTAACCAGCGCGTAAAGCACAGTGACCTTTTCTTTATAGGACTGCGTGATCTGGAACAGCCTGAGATTAACCTGATGGCCAAGCACAACATCCCTAATGTAACTGTGGATGAACTGCGCGAAATGGGAGTGAAAGCTGTGGCTGAAAAAGCGCTGACCTACTTGAAGGATTGTGATATAATCTACATTTCTTTTGATGTGGATAGTATGGACCCCAGTGTAAGCCGTGGAACGGGTACCCCGGTAGAGCATGGCCTTACCGAAGATGAAGCCCGCGAGCTTTTGCTAAATCTTGTAAATGACAAACGCCTGTGCTGCTTTGAAACTACAGAGGTAAATCCCCTGCTTGACGATAAGGGAAACTCTATGGCCGAAGCGGCTTTTAGAGTAGTAAAGCCAGTGATTGAAAAAATAGAATCCAACTTAAAGTAAGAAATTCCAAGCATGATTAAGCTGAAGGAAAAAATAGAAGCAGGTGCCGTAAAGGCCCTGAAGGAGCTCTATGCTCTGGACGTGGAAACCGTGGAATTGCAACAAACCCGTAAGGATTTTGAAGGGGATCTTACCATTGTGGTGTTTCCATATTTAAGAGCTAGCAAAAAAGGCCCTGAACAAACCGCTAACGATTTGGGTGAATTTCTGGTAGGTTCAATAGATGAGATAAGCACATTTAACGTAGTAAAGGGTTTTCTAAATCTGGTAATAAGTGATGCTGTTTGGGCTTCACAATTGGCCGAGATTGGGAATACGCCAAACTATGGCATTCAGCCGGAAGGCGATGAAACCATTTTAGTAGAATATTCATCACCAAACACCAACAAACCATTGCACCTAGGCCACGTTCGAAATAATCTTTTGGGCTATTCTGTAGCTGAGCTTTTGAAAGCAGCGGGCAAGAAGGTGAAAAAGGTTCAGATCATTAACGATCGCGGTATTCATATTTGCAAGAGTATGCTGGCCTGGCAAAAGTTTGGTGAAGGGGAAACTCCTCAATCAAGTGGGATGAAAGGTGATAAGCTAGTAGGGAAGTACTATGTAGAGTTTGACAAAGCTTACAAAAAAGAAATTGAAGAACTGATTTCTCAAGGAAAAGAAGAGAAGGCAGCCAAAGATGAAGCTCCAATGATTGTTGAGGCCCGCCAAATGCTCAAAAAGTGGGAAGATGGCGATGCGGAAGTAGTAGCCTTATGGGAGAAAATGAACGGTTGGGTGTATGAGGGTTTTGAGAAAACCTACAAAAATTTGGGCGTTGATTTTGACAAATACTACTACGAAAGCAACACTTACCTATTAGGTAAAAAAGTGGTGGAAGAAGGCCTTGCAAAAGGGGTGTTTGAAAAAGACCCTGATGGTTCGGTTTGGATTGACCTTACAGCAGAAGGGTTAGATAGAAAAATCCTTCTTCGTAGTGATGGCACCAGCGTATATATGACGCAGGACATTGGCACCGCCATTCAGCGTTCTGAAGATTTTGAACTTGACGGAATGATCTACACCGTGGGAAATGAGCAGGATTACCACTTCAAGGTGTTGTTCATTATTATGGAAAAGTTGGGCTATGACTGGGCGAAGAACCTATATCATCTTTCATATGGTATGGTAGATTTACCGAGTGGAAAAATGAAATCCCGTGAAGGAACCGTTGTAGATGCTGATGACCTGATGCAGGAAATGGAGGATACTGCCAAGGCAATTTCTGAAGAGCTTGGAAAGACAGAAGGCATGACTGAAGATGAGAAAGCTACACTTTACCACATGGTGGGGATGGGCGCTTTGAAATACTTTATGCTGAAGGTAGACCCAAAGAAACGTATGATGTTTAATCCCGAGGAGTCAGTGGATTTTCAAGGGAATACAGGACCGTTTATTCAATATACCCACGCTCGTATTAAATCTCTTTTGAGAAGAGGAAATGCTGAAGGAATATGGCCTGCAGAAGGAACTCCAAAATACACCGAGTTACAACCAAGTGAAAGAGAGTTGGTAAAGTTATTGGCGCAGTTTCCTGAAATCATTACTACTGCCGCGGATGAGCACAGTCCAGCTGTAGTGGCCAATTATGTGTATGAAGTGGTAAAGGCTTACAATGCATTGTATCAGCAATTGCCAATAATGACAGATGATAATAAGGAAGCAATAATTTTCCGATTAAATCTTTCATCAAGCACCGCTGAGGTGGTAAAAACTGGAATGCGAATTTTAGGGATTGATGTTCCTGAAAGGATGTAGTACCGATAGTTATCAGGATTAGATTTAAGACAATGGATAATAGAAAGGCAGTGATGAGATTCATAGCCTTTTTTAATTTACCACGGATTTTCACAGAGTTCCACTGAGTATTGCTGTAAAAACTCAGTGCAACTCTGTGTCCTCAGTGGCTGTTCCGCAGCTTAATCTGTTTTTTAATTTACCACGGATTTTCACAGAGTTCCACTGAGTATTGCTGTAAAAACTCAGTGCAACTCAAAGTCCTCAGTGGTTAATACAATCTGCTTTTTATGTACCACAGAGTTTCACAGAGTAGCATGATCAATATGAGAGAAAACTTTAAGAATCTCAGAGCCTTCTGTGGTTTAAATCTATTCACCTTATTCATAAAGTAATTTCATATTTTTGTTTTATAAATATGAAATAGCAATGACAACTTTCACATCATCTTTACCCGATCAACTTTTACAGAGGTTGAGCGAGGCTGCCCAAAAGTTAAATCTTCCCAAAAACAAGCTTATAGAAAAGGCTTTGGAAATCTATTTAGATCAACTCACCCGAGCTGAATATGTGAAATCTTTCCGCCAAGCAGGCGAGGATGTGGACGCTATGCTTATAGCCGAAGAAGGAATGAATGAGTACTTGTCTCAATTAGCTGATGAAGATGAAGCAAGGTGAAATTTGGGAAATGTACTTTGACCCAACCACAGGAAGCGAGCAATCGGGGAGAAGGCCTGCAGTGATAATAAGTGGAAACCTCCTGAACGAATATCTTAATGTGGTAATTGTGTGTCCGCTTTCCACAAGTGTAAAAAATTACAAGGGCAATGTGGTGCTTACGCCAAATACTATTAATGGACTTTTAAAGGAAAGCGAGGTAATGGTTTTTCATGTGCGCTCGGTGGCTAAAGAACGACTGAAGAGGAAGATCGGAGCAATAGAGGATGGACAACTAAGCTTGATAAAGCAAGGGCTGGAGGATATTTTGAGGTATTGAATAATAAATACAAGACAATGAAAATTTCAAGTTGGTTAGTTCTGATTATTGTGCTGACTCATATTACGGCAGCTTATGGACAATATGAACCAGTCGACTCGAATTACTTCCATGTGGAGGTAAAACAAGAGGGCGGATTTTTATGTAAAGAGCCGAGTGACCTAGCTTGGGTTTGGGGTATTGAGAAAGTTGATTCGGTGGACGGTAATATAATTGTAAAAGGAATAATGTATTTGGATGCGATAGATTATGACTTTGCAAATGACGTGTTGTGTTGTGGCGAAAAAGGAGTGCGTATATATCTAGGCGAATGGGCAAATGATGGTTATAAGCTTAATATCGTAGATGAGCTTTCTGTTACATCTTCAAAAGGAAAGTTTGTAATAACAATGGATGTAGAGGAAAGTGAATGGCAGTATTTGATTTTTTCAAATGGAGAGGGGAAGGTAGATGTAGCGCGTTCAATTTCTTACACTCTTAAAAACCTTAATCTCGCTAAAGTCGATGGTTTGAAGTTTGATTGTGACGACTAGCAATTTTCCATTTATTGGCTAAAAATGTTTTCTTAATTTCATTAGCTAAGGCTTTATACCCTATGTTTTTACAGAACTATTAGAAGGATTGTTGATAAAAATTCTGTATAACCCTGTACGCTCAGTGGTTCCGATGAAGTTTAATACGTTTTTTATTTACCAAAGAGTTTCACTGAGTCGCACTGAGCTGTGCGGGAAAAGGCTCTGTGTAACCCTGCGTCCTCAGTGGTTATAACCCACGTAAAACACTCTCTACTATTTTATTCGCTCAACCCATTTCAAATCTTTAATTTTGCAGCCCATTAAACCGTTTGCAACAATATGTTCGATAATTTACAAGACAAGTTAGACAAGGCGTTTCATGTACTGAAAGGGCATGGACAGATTTCGGAAGTAAACGTAGCCGAAACGGTAAAAGAGATAAGACGTGCGTTGGTAGATGCTGACGTTAGCTATAAAATTGCCAAAGAAGTAACCGGAAGAATCAAAGAGGAAGCTCTTGGTCAAAAGGTATTAACTTCTTTGCAGCCAGGTCAGTTGATGACCAAAATTGTTCGTGACGAAATCGCCAGACTTATGGGCGGTAGCGTAGCGGAGATGGATTTAAAGTCTTCACCAAGTGTAATCTTGATGGCTGGTCTTCAGGGTTCGGGTAAAACTACTCACTCTGGAAAACTGGCTAACTTCCTTAAACGTAAGAAAACCAAGAAGCCACTTTTGGTAGCTTGTGATGTGTATCGTCCAGCGGCTATCAATCAGCTTAAAGTAGTTGGTGAGCAAATTGGTGTAGAGGTTTATTCTGAAGAAGGAAACAATAATCCTGTAAGTATTGCAACCAATGCTGTGGCTCACGCTAAAGCGAATGGCTTTAATGTGGTGATTGTGGATACTGCTGGTCGTTTGGCAATAGACCAAGCGATGATGACGGAGATTCGCGATGTTCACGCAGCTATCAAGCCAGACGAGACTTTGTTTGTAGTAGACTCAATGACGGGTCAGGATGCTGTGAATACGGCTAAGGCCTTCAACGATGTATTAGATTACGAAGGAGTAATCCTTACCAAACTAGATGGTGATACGCGTGGTGGAGCAGCACTTACTATTCGCACTGTTGTAGAAAAACCTATCAAGTTTATAGGTACTGGTGAAAAGATGGATGCTTTGGATGTTTTCTATCCGGAGCGTATGGCTGATCGTATCCTCGGTATGGGTGATGTGGTATCGCTTGTAGAGCGTGCTCAGGAGCAGTTTGATGAAGAGGAAGCTCGAAAGGTTCAAAAGAAAATTGCCACAAATAAATTCGATTTCAACGATTTTCTTGGTCAGATAAAGCAGATCAAGAAAATGGGTAATGTGAAAGATTTGATGGGCATGATCCCTGGAATGGGAAAAATGATGAAGAACATAGATATCGATGATGATGCCTTTAAAGGTGTGGAAGCCATCATTCACAGTATGACCCCAGCCGAGCGTGAAGACCCAAAACTTATAAATGGTAGCCGTAGACAGCGTATTGCGAAAGGAAGTGGAAAAACCATTCAGGATGTAAACCAGCTGCTGAAGCAATTTGCTGATATGAGCAAAATGATGAAGATGATGCAAGGTGGTGGCGGTAAGAAAATGGCCAACATGATGAAAGGAATGCAAGGTGGTGGAGGAAGACCGTTTTAGCATTTGTTTTTTAGACGACAGTCAACAGTCGATAGGTTTATTAATAATTTTTTTTAGAGAGTTCTACAGGCTGTGGACTGTGAACTGAAAAGCTGAACACATGATTATACTAGACGGAAAAAAGACATCACAAGAAATTCGCAACGAGATTGCGGATGAGGTAGCAGCACTAAAAGAGAAAGGTGGCAAAACTCCTCACTTGGCAGTGGTGCTTGTGGGTAATAATGGTGCTTCAGTAACTTATGTAAATGCAAAACTGAAGGACTGTGAAGAAGTAGGCTTTAACACTACAATGGTAAAGCTTAGCGAAACTATTT
>JAUHWX010000194.1 GCA_030427285.1 Bacteroidia bacterium | reverse complement strand
AATATCACCTTTTAGCAGCCCAGCCTGATCGGCAGGTTTACCAGCACTTACGCCATCAATTCGCATACCCTCACCATTGTACATATAATCCGGCATTACACCTAAAGTTACACTAAACTTAGGTGCCATAGCGGATTGCTCAGTGGTCTTGGTAAAACTCATCTGCTCAAATTCCTGACTGTTTTTTACTATACTCAAAATATAATTGATAACTACAGCCTCGCCTTCGTAGTTTATTTTGTCAGCATCATCAGTAGGCTTATGGTAGTCGCTATGTGTACCTGTAAAAAAGTGAAGCACAGGAATGTCCAGATAATAAAAATTGGTATGGTCCGATGGGCCAACCCCACTTTTAGATGTTTTTATTTCCAAGCCATCACACTGGCTAAGCTCCAGCACATGGGTCCATTCCAAAGCGGTGCCCGTGCCATTTACAGCCAATGTGTTACCTTCTAATCGACCCACCATGTCCATATTTAACATGTAAAAAATACTGCGCTCATTATCGGGATTAAAATTGTCAGTAAAATATTTTGAACCCAACAAACCTTTTTCCTCGCCCGAAAATGCAATAAACAGATAATTGCTTTTTGCGTAATCACCCTCTGCCGTGCTCAAAAAACGGGCGATTTCCATCAAAGCGGCAGAGCCACTGGCGTTGTCATCTGCTCCATTGTGAATAGCCTTCTTGCCTGAAAGTGAACTTTTGCCACCCATACCAAGATGATCATAATGTGCGCCAATAATTATGGTACGATTGGCTCCATTGTCTTTATATGCTACAAGGTTGTAGCCATCAACTGTATTTTCCTTAAGGCTGGTAACTAACTTTACCTCGCCCTTTCTTGCGATTTTTTTAGCCACCTCATTGTTAGTAACAAATACCACAGGAATTCCTGAGCTATGAATCTTGGTAAAGCTTGGGTTTATATCATTGGCTGACTCCTGAAGATTTACTAGAATTACACCTACCGCACCTTTTTCTTTAGCCGCAGAAATACGCTCACCCAGGTCGTGATATTTTACATATTCTGAGTGTGGATGAATCCCGTCCGGTGATGAAATATCCATCACAAAAATACCGCCTTCTACATCTTTTTCCTTTAGCTTTTTATAATCATCATACCCCATTTCAGGGGCAGTAATTCCATATTTCACATAAATGAGCTTACCCTTGGCTAATCCATTTGCTGAATATTTGGTGGGGTAGTAATCCTTTCCAAGTACCAATGTATCCTTTTTAAAAACCATGAAATTATTTTCATCAAAAGTCACATCTACAGCTATAGAAAACTGCTGGCGAAAACTACCATTATCAAAATAAGGCATAGCCCCACCCTGTTTCAGTCCATTTTCGATGTACTCTGCAGCTATCAATGCGCCCTGCGTGCCAGGTTCACGTCCTTCCAAGGCATCCGAGGCCAAATAATTAATATCTTGTTGCAAGCGAGCTATCGTTTCTCCACTAACTTCACCGCAAGGTTTCTGGCCATTTGCGAAACTTATAAACCCTAAAACAAAAACTATACTGGCAATCTTATTATTCATCCTTTGTTTATTTTGAAACGCCAAATATACTAAGCATGATGTGGCTTTTAATTATTTAGTTAAGAACTATCCTCAACGGCTTGCAATATGGCATCTTAGCTTTCTATTTTTACCAAAAATCCAAACTAATTGTCGGCACTAAAAAAACTGGCGGGCCAAACGGCCATTTACGGACTGAGCAGCATACTGGCACGCTTCCTCAATTTTTTCCTTACGCCACTGCATACAACAGTTCTTACCAAAGAAGATTATGGTATAAATAGCGACATATATTCGCTTATTGCCTTCCTTATGGTGGTGCTTACTTTTGGTATGGAAACCACTTTTTTTCGCTTTTATCAAAACCGGGATCAGAACTCAAATCCAGGGACCATTTTTAGCCACGCCCTATTTCCGGTAATTACTTTTGCCAGCTTTTTCCTTGTGGTAAGCTTGGTTTTCCTTCCGGTAATTGCCCCGCTCTTGCGCTATGAGAATCACCCCGAGTATGTCGTCTACCTCGCCATAATTGTAGTTCTGGATGCTCTCACTGCCGTTCCCTTTGCCAAGCTAAGAGCCGAAAACAAAGCCTTCCGATTTGTTTCACTCAAGATGATGCAAATCATACTTTTTGTACTGCTCAACTACTTCTTCTACTGGCTATGCCCAATATTGGTAGAAAAAAATATTGCTCAAAGCCTTACTGATGCGGTCTACCGCCCAGAACTTGGGGTTGCCTATATTTTCATCTCCAACCTTATTGCCAGCGGATTGGTAATTATGTTACTCGCTCCACAATGGATTCAGGTGAAGTTCATCTTCAACTGGAAATTGGAAAAGCGCTACCTCGCATATGCCGCTCCATTAGTAATTGCAGGCCTGGCAGGTATTGCCAATGAAATGGTAGACAAGCAGTTTTTGAAATACCTACTTCCCGAGAGCATAGCTTTTGCTCAGCTCGGTATTTACTCAGCAAACTACAAGATTGCCACTTTCATGATGATGTTTATTCAGGCCTTCCGCTTTGCGGTGGAGCCTTTCATCTTTTCGCAATACAAAGGCGAAAGCCCACGAAAAACCTATGCCCAGATACTGAAGTTCTTCACCATCTTTCAGGTGCTCATCTTTGTCGGGCTGCTTGGTTTTATTGATATCGTTAAGATTTTTATTGACGACAAATATTGGATTGGCCTGCCTGTAGTACCTGTTTTACTTTTCGCCAACCTTTTGGTAGGCATCAATTTCAATCTCAACTTTTGGTACAAGCTGGAAGACAAAACCCGATTTGGCGCCTACATCACCTTTTTTGGATTGTTCTTCACGGTGGTTCTCAACCTCCTCCTCATTCCAAAAATGGGTATTATGGGCGCGGCCATCGCCACTTTGGTTTCTTATGGAGCCATGACGCTTTTCTCTTTTTATCTCAACCAAAAGCATTTTAAAACCCCATATGAAACTGGCCGTATTCTTATTTATTTAATGGTAAGCTTAGTTTTGGGCTATGTGGTATTTACACAAACCCGCGAAATGTATTTTGTAAACACCGCCATCGTATTGGCTTTGGCCGGATTTATAGCATTATTAGAAAAATCAGAACTCAAAAAATTATTGAAAAATGGGGGATAACGTAAAAGTTAAAATCATCAATAAATCAGGCCTGCCTTTGCCTGAGTACAAAACCGTAGAATCTGCAGGAATGGATCTTTCCTATTGTGGTGAGGAAGATATTACCCTACAACCATTGGAGCGCAAATTGGCCAAAACCGGCATTTTTATTGAACTACCCATGGGCTACGAAGCACAAGTGCGCCCACGCAGTGGTATGGCTCTAAAGCACGGCATTGGCGTGCTCAACAGCCCCGGAACTATTGACAGCGATTACCGTGGCGAAATCGGTGTGATTGTAGTAAACCTCAGCAACGAAGCTTACACCATAAAAAAAGGTGAGCGCATTGCCCAAATGGTAATTGCCGCTCATGCCCGAGCTAACTTTATACAAGTGGAAGAACTTACTGAATCAGATCGCGGTGCTGGTGGCTTTGGAAGTACGGGGAAGTAGGTTTTGAGTCGGGAATCGGGAGTAAGGAATTTTGTCTCGCAAAAATTGACTATAACAAGGTTTGGAGTATAAAACAATGACATGATTAGGGTTCAATGGAAAAAAGTAAATTTTATGAAAAGAGGCAGGAGTTAATAGATGATTTAAAAGCTCAGGCAGAGAAAGATAGTGGCATCAAGGATAGAGAGATGCTTTCGCAAGTGGCATTGAATGCCATAACTCTATATTCTTTCGAAAACAGAAAATCTAAAAAGGGTACAATAGCCCATGTAGTCGCTGACACTAATTATACCCCAGGCGAATTAGCTGAACGGTTGATATTTTTTGACAACAGTTTATGATAGTCCAACAAAAGCTCTGTCAGAGGTAAAACGGAGCCGGATTTTTAAAAACCCCGCGCGTGCGCGAATCCTTTCGCGTTCAGGAGTGATCAATCTTTTCCTACTCCTCTAGGCCGTGAATCCTTACTCAATTTTCACTTCCTAGCCAACCCAAACCGATAAGTAATCCTCACATCCAAAAACTCGGCTACATGACCGTGAGCTTTTAGAGATGTGCCTATGCCTATTTGCTCCCACGGAAACCATGTGAGGCTGTATCGTTGATACCAATCGGGTGTGGTATCATACGGATCATAAATGTAAACGCCAATCATTTGGCTGAAAGTGAAATTACCCAACAAAAAGCGATGTCCGGCCAATGCCGAAACTTCATTGTGATCCACATTCAAACCTTCCCGTTCTATCCGCTTACGATAGGCCAGGTTATTGATCCACTCAAGGCCAGCTGTCCAAGCAGATGTGCGAGCAAACTGCTGCGTGTAGCTTAGCTCGATGCCTGGCACAGCATAAGAAGTGTGGCTGGCATCAATAGACTTTCCGGCAATAAAACCCGAAATCTGTAGATATTTTTTGAGGGTAAGCTCGCTTCGCGGAACTTTTTCTTTTGCTGCAAAAGAAATATCCTTCCAGCTATAGCTTAATGAAAGGTGAGCCGTAGGGTAGTTGAGGCCTTTATTTGGCTCACGCTGACCGCCATTACTGCTATGATTATAACGTAACTGAACGGAAGTGCGCCAATGCTCATTGAGCTTAAACCCAAGACCTGTGCCCACCATAATGTATGGTGTAAAATGAAGACTGTAGCTTTGATTCATCGGGTTTGTGATTTCGTCATAAGGCTTTGAAAGCCAACCATAGCCTGCAGCACCCCTCAACGTGAAGTACAGCCGAGGGCTTAGCTTATACCACGGCTCTAAAAAACCGTATAGAGGGAAACCATAACCCAACACCATCGGATTGTCATAATTGTGATAATTAAGGCTAACACCAACCCTTGGGTAACAATGGCAGTATTTCCAGCTTTTGTCCTTGAGCAGCCAATAACTGTACTGAATCCCTATGCCATAGGGTGATGACGGGCCAATTGGCCGAATGTCCTTGCTGTGGAGGATAAGTTCACCATAATCTCCACCAATTTCAATAGAGTGGCGGTTTTGTGCCACCAGAATACTGGAGCAAACCAAACTGGATAATATGAGCAATAGCTTTTTCAGAGTTAATGCCTTAGTGTAATAAATATACCCAGTGAAAATACGTATTGTTAATCGACTATTGATAACCCTAAGCTGCCATATTTTTATGACTATTGGTTTATTGTTGCCTGTTCACTTCTTGTATTATGCTCGATGAGAGCTTTTATTTCACCCTTAGCTCCTCTTTCCTTTGAATTCCCAACCATAGGCTTATTTTTGCTCTCCATTGCCCCAAAACAAAACTTAAACCACAAAGGTGTTTTCACCTCACATAAAGAAAACCTAGATGAAAATAATTGTTCCTATGGCTGGCCGCGGAAGCCGCCTTCGCCCACATACCCTCACCATTCCCAAGCCACTTATTCCTATTGCCGGCAAGCCTATTGTGCAGCGCCTGGTAGAAGATATTGTAAAAGTATGTGGTGAACCGGTTGACGAAATCGCCTTCATTATTGGTGATTTTGGAAAAGAAACGGAAGAAAACCTAAAAGCCATTGCCGAAAGCCTGGGCGCCAAAGGTTCTATTTACACGCAAGATCAGCCATTGGGTACCGCTCACGCTATTATGTGTGCAGGGCCTTCCATTACTGGTAATGTGGTAGTAGCTTTTGCTGATACACTTTTCCGTGCTGATTTTACATTGGACAGCAACAGCGATGGTGTAATCTGGACTAAGCGAGTGGAAGATCCTAGCGCCTTTGGTGTAGTAAAGAAGAATGATGAAGGTTTCATTACTGACTTTATAGAAAAGCCAGAGACTTTTGTTTCTGACGAGGCGATTATCGGTATCTATTATTTCAAAGACGGTGATTTCCTAAAGAGCGAATTGCAATATCTTTTGGATAATGACATTAAAGATAAAGGCGAATATCAGCTTACCAATGC